>JAYTPB010000120.1:0-17243 GCA_043747445.1 Sphingomonadales bacterium | reverse complement strand
GCGCTTGCTGCAACCATGCCAGCCACGGCCAAAAAAGCAGAGGTGACGCCCTATCTCGAAGTCGGGCAAGTCCTTACCGCCAATCTTAAAGGTGATAGCGATGTGCTGACCTACAGCACCGTTGCCGCTGGCATTGATGCGTCGATCTCAAACGCACGCAGCGAAGCACAGGTTAATTTCCGTTATGAGCGCCGCTTTGATTATGGCAAGAATGTCAATGATCAGGACGTCGTAACGGGCCTTGCGCGCGGTCGTTTTGGCATCGTTCCGAACAAGCTGAGTATCGAAGCAGGCGGCATCGCCACACGCGCACGCCAGGATATTCGCGGCAGTGCGCCGGGTCTTTTGGTCGGCAATGTCGATAATATCGTTCAGGTCTATTCGGGCTATGTCGGCCCGACGCTGACCACCACGGTTGGTGATTTGAAAGTCAGCGGCGCTTACCGGCTTGGCTATACCCGCGCTGAGGCGGGCAAATTCACGCCAGCGCCGGGCCAGCCTGCGGTTAATCAGTTTGACGATTCTGTGACCAACCTTGCCACGGCAAGTGTTGGGATGGAATCGGGCGTTTTGCCCTTCGGCTGGACAGTAAGCGGTGCATTTGAGCGTGAAGACGCAGGCCAGCTTGATCAGCGTTTTGAAAGCAAAACGGTGCGCGGCGACGTCGTGTTGCCGGTTTCACCAACCGTTGCGCTGGTTGCAGGCGCAGGTTATGAAGATATCGAGGCGAGTCAACGTTCGCCGCTGCTTGATGCGAACGGTCAGCCAGTCGTGAGCGGCAGTGGTCGTTTTGTCACTGACAAGAGCAGCCCGCGCCAGCTTGCCTATAATCAGGACGGGTTGTTCTATGATGCAGGCGTTGTCTGGCGGCCAAGCCGTCGCACCAATATCGAGGCGCGCGTTGGCAAGCGGTTCGGTGGGCTGTCTTACACGGGTTCGGCAACTTATCTTTCAAGTTCGGCAACATCGTTTCAGCTCAATGTCTTTGATCAGGTTGAAACCTTCGCGCAGCAGTTGAACGATAATCTTGCGTCACTGCCGACCAATTTCACCAATTTTAACAATCCGCTCAATTCGCAGACGGGCGGGTGCCTCTTCGGTGGCACGGGCGGCGGGCGTTCGGGCGGATGTCTTAATCCAGCGTTCCAATCGGTCAACGGTGCGGTGTTTCGCAGTCGCGGCATCACTGGGCTGGTTTCGACCAACCGAGGCCCGCTTAACATCGGCTTTGGTGCTGGCTATGCCCAGCGCAAATACCGCGCGCCGACAGGTGGCGGGATATTCTCGCTCAACGGGATAACCGATGAAAGCTACTTCACGCAGGGCCAGATTGCCTATCAACTTGATGAGGCTTCAAATATCAATGCACAGGTCTTTGCGAGTCTCTTCGATTCTGGTATTGCGGGCGCGCCCAACGTGCTGAGCACGGGGGCGACGGGGGCATATAACCGGACGTTTGGGCGCAATCTAAGCACGACCGCAGCGGTTGGTCTCTTCTCAAGCCGGGTTGACGGGCAAGAGGGCGATCTGACCGGAACGGCTCTGCTTGGGCTGCGCTACAGCTTCTGATATTTACGAATACGCGTTTTGGGGAATGGCGGAGAAGTCTATGTATAACGACCATTATGGCTTAACGGGGCGTCCGTTTCAGCTCACGCCAGACCCGCGTTTTTATTTTGAGAGCGCAACGCACAAAAAAGCGATGGCCTATCTTGGCTACGGCCTAGCTCAGGGTGAGGGCTTCATCGTCGTCACGGGCGAAATTGGCTCGGGCAAAACGACGCTGGTTGGCCATTTGATGGAAACGGTTGACCGCAATCGCGTCAACGCGGTCAAGATCGTTTCAACGCAGGTTGAGGGCGATGATATGCTGCGGATGGTTGCGAACGCACTCGGCGTAGCGACTGAAAATGCCGAAAAATCGCAATTGCTTGACCGGATTGAGCGTCAGGTGGGTGATCGCGCGCGCGCCGGGCAACGCACCTTGCTGATCGTTGATGAAGTGCAGAATTTGCCATTCTCTGGCCTTGAAGAGCTGCGGATGCTGTCCAACTATCAATCGGGCGGGCAATCGATGTTGCAGATTTTTCTGCTTGGCCAGCCCGAGTTTCGCAACCGGCTTGAAACGTCGGATCAGCTAGAACAGCTTCGTCAGCGCGTGATTGCGACGCATCATCTGACTGCGATGGAGGCAAATGAAGTCGGCCCCTATATTCTGCACAGAATGAAACTGGTCGGCTGGACGGGAACGCCGACCTTTGCCGATGATGCCTTTGCTTCGCTTTACCGCCATTCGGGCGGCATTCCGCGCAAGATCAACACGCTGATGACACGCGTTCTCCTGATGGGGGCGCTTGAGAAATCAGCGGTGATTGACGCTGGTTTGGTTGAGGCGGTGCTTGATGATCTTGCCGCCGATCATGCGGGCGATGATGCGACGGACGCAAGCGCGCTCAAGCTGGTTCAGGCGACAGGCTTTAAGGGTGACGATGCGACGCTTGATCTCGCCGCGCGCGTTGCCGTGCTTGAAACGCAGTCTTTGGAACAAGGCGAGGCGCTGCGCCGGGTGATCGCGATGCTCGCCGATTGGGTTGAGGCCGAAGAAGCGCTGCATTCAAAGACCGAAATTCGCCGCGCACCTGCTGCTTGAAGCTGCTAGGGAGCGGATCATGTTGCGTAACGCGCTCTCGGTCGATGTTGAGGATTGGTTCCAAGTTGGTGCCTTTGAAAACACGATTGACCGTTCGGATTGGGAAGGCCTCAACCGCCGGGTAGAGGCGAATACCGATGCCTGCCTTGCGATGTTTGCCAAAGCGGGCATCAAGGCGACCTTCTTCACGCTTGGCTGGGTCGCGCACCGCCATCCCGCACTTATCCGCCGGATTGTCGAGCAGGGGCATGAGTTGGCGAGCCACGGCTGGGATCATGCACGGGTGTTTACTCTGACGCCTGAACAGTTTCGTGATGACCTTGCGAAAACGCGCGCCTGCCTTGAAGATGCGGGCGGGACAGTGGTGACCGGATACCGCGCGCCGAGCTTTTCAATCGATAAACGCACGCCGTGGGCGCATCCGATCCTTGCCGAGGCGGGCTACACCTATTCGTCGAGCGTCGCGCCCGTTGTGCATGATCATTACGGCTGGCCAGAGGCACCGCGCTTTGCTTTTGCGCCGGTTGCGGGGAGTGATTTCCTCGAACTGCCGGTGACGACGGCAAAACTTGGTGGGCGGACGCTGGCGGCGGGCGGCGGTGGTTTTTTCCGGCTGTTGCCTTACCAATTCTCGCGCTGGGCGGTGCGGCAGGTGAATGCCGAGGCGCAATCAGCGATCATCTATTTTCACCCGTGGGAAATTGATCCAAGCCAGCCGCGCGTGGCAAATGCGCCGCTGCGCTCCAAACTGCGTCACTATACAAACCTGAGCGTCATGGCGCCAAAGCTTGAGCGGCTGATCGATGATTTTGCGTGGGGGCGGGTTGATGAGATCGTCGCTGACATGCAGGCGGCGAGGGCGTGAGTGTTGCACTGCGGGTCGCCGATCTGGAGAGCGACGGGGCGAGGATTGATGCCTATGTTCGCGCGCACCCGCTTGCAACGCCGTTTCACCTTAGCGGATGGAGCCGGGCGGTCGCGCGTGGATGCGGGCAGATCAACCATTATCTAATGGCCGAAACGGCAGGTGTTATTGTTGGCGTCTTGCCGCTGACGGTGGTGCATTCGCCGCTGTTTGGGCGGGCGCTGGTGTCGAGTGCGTTTGCGGTTGGCGGTGGGGCGCTCGCGGATGATGGTGATGTTGCCAATGCTTTGATTGATGAGGCGGTGGCGATGGCCGAGCGGCTGACCTGCCCGACGGTTGAGCTGCGCGGCGGCATGATGGCGGCTGGCACTGGCTGGCACCATGACGAAACGACGTATCTTGGTTTTGTCCGCGATCTGGCGGCGGATGATGAGGCCGAACTGCTCGCCATTCCGCGAAAACAGCGCGCCGAAGTGCGCCGTGCGCTTGGATTTGAATTGACGGTTGAGACTGGCAATGCCGAGCAAGACCGCGCCGCGCATTACAGCGTCTACAGCGAAAGCGTGCGCAACCTAGGGACGCCGGTTTTTCCGCGCGCGCTGTTTGATGCGGTGTTGGATGAATTTGAGGGTGACGCCGATATCCTGACCGTCCGCCACGGTGGCGTGCCCATAGCAAGCGTGCTGAGCCTGTATTGGCGCGGCACGGTGATGCCCTATTGGGGCGGTGGTACGGCAGCGGCGCGGGGCTGGCGCGCCAATGACTTGATGTATTATGCGCTGATGAACCATGCGCGCGGGCGCGGTGCCACGCGCTTCGATTTTGGTCGATCAAAGGCTGGCACTGGCCCAGCGGCGTTCAAACGCAATTGGGGTTTTGAGGGCGAGCCGCTGGCCTATGCAAAGTTTGCGGCGGACGGCGAAGCACCGCGCGATATCAATCCGCTCAACCCCAAATATAGCTTGCAAGTGGCACTGTGGCAGAAATTGCCGCTGTCGATTGCTAACCGCATCGGGCCGATGATATCGCGGGGGCTTGGGTGAGCGGCGAAATCCTCTTCCTTGCGCACCGCAGCCCTTATCCGCCCGACCGGGGGGATAAAATCCGCAGTTGGCATTTGCTGCGCCACATTGCCGCACTCGCGCCGACGCATGTGGTGGCGCTCTATGACGACCCGCGCGATTTGGCGCATTTGGCGGTGTTGGAACGCATTGCGGCGAGCGTCGCGCTTGAGCCGCGTTTGGTATCGAAACCGCGCGCGGCACTGAATGCGCTGCTCGGCGGTGGATCGGCCTCAGTTGCGGCCTTTGCGAGCGATGCCGTGCAGCGCCGTGTCGATACGCTGCTCGCCACGCGGCCAATCAGGACGATCTTTGCTTACTCCGGACAAATGGCGCAGTTCGTGCCGGTAAAGCGTGACGGCATCCGCTTCGTGATGGATTTCGTCGATATGGATTCGGCCAAATTCACCACTTATGCAGCGCAAGCGAGAGGGTTGTCGCGTTTCGCCAACGCGCAAGAAGCAAAGCGGCTGTTCGCCTTTGAACGCGCCGTTGCCGCGCGCGCTGATCTCAGCCTGTTTGTGAGCGAGGCGGAGGCCGCGCTGTTCGCTCGTGAAACCGGGCTCGGTGCGGAAAAAATCGCGTTTATTGAAAACGGGATTGATCTTGAGGCCTATGATCCAGCGAACCCGCGCAGCGCGGTTGATAGCGGGGAGGGGGCGCTGATCATGTTCACCGGGCAAATGGATTATCGGCCGAACGTCGACGCGGTTGACGGGTTTGCGCGGCACGCAATGCCGCTGATCCGCGCGCAGCATCCCTCGGCGCGGTTTGCGATTGTTGGCCGCAATCCAACCGCCGAAGTGTCTGCGCTCGCGGCGCTCCCAGGCGTGCTGGTGACTGGCGAAGTTGCCGATACGCGCGATTGGCTCGCCGCTGCCGATGTCGTTGTTGCGCCGCTTTTGCTGGCGCGCGGTATTCAGAATAAAATCCTTGAGGCGATGGCGATGGCAAAGCCTGTGGTTGCTTCGCCTGCCGCTGCCGAAGGGATTGACGCGGGCGCAGACGACGGGTTGATCGTGGCGCAAGACTGGGCGGTGCAGGCGGATGAAGTGCTAGCACTGCTTGCCAATCCAGCGCGCGCAAAGGCAGCGGGCAGGGCCGCGCGCGCGCGGATGATCACGCGTTATAGCTGGGACGCACGGCTTGCAGGGCTTGGCGCGATGCTGGGATTTGGCGCGTGAGTCTGCTCTTACATCGTCATTGCGAGCGCAGCGAAGCAATCCAGTTCGGGACTGGATTGCTTCGCTGCGCTCGCAATGACGAATTTTATCAAGCTGATGACGTCAGGCGCTCGACATGAGCGGGGTTTGGAAAAACCATCTCACGCTGCTCAGCGGAGCGATTGCTCTGATCCTGCTGCTGTTTTTCCGCGATGTTGCCGACATGGCGACGATTTGGTGGACGAGTTCAACCTTCACGCACTGTTTGTTCATTTTGCCGCTGGTCGGCTGGTTGATTTGGCAACGGCGCGGTGAAGTGGCGCGCCTCACCCCGCGCGTTTGGGCACCCGGTCTGGCGTTGGTCGCCGCCGCTGGTTTTGGCTGGGTTCTCGGCGAAGCGGCGGGGGTGTCGCTGATCCGCCACGCCAGTCTAGTGATGATGATCCAGGCGAGCGCCGTAACGCTCCTCGGGCCGAGTGTGGCGCGCGGCGTAATGTTCCCGCTTTTCTATCTGTTTTTCCTCGTGCCTTTTGGTGAGGAGCTCGTGCCGCCGCTCCAGACGATCACCGCCAAACTGTGCATGATCTTCCTCGGCTGGGCGGGGATACCAGCGCATATTGAGGGCGTCTTTATTTCAACCCCGACGGGTTATTTTGAAGTGGCTGAGGCCTGCGCCGGGGTCAAATTCTTGGTCGCGATGGTGGCTTATGGCGCGCTGGCGGCCAATGTCTGTTTCCGCAGTTGGGCGCGGCGGATTGCCTTCATGGCGCTGGTGCTGGCCGTTCCAATCCTTGCCAACGGTATCCGCGCTTATGGCACGATCCATATCTCAGCGCTGACCAGCAATGATTTTGCCGCTGGCTTTGATCACATCATTTATGGCTGGTTCTTTTTTGCGTTGGTCATGGCGATCGTGATGGGGATCGCGTGGAAATTCTTTGATCGCGGCATCGATGATCCGTGGCTGAGCGCCGCGCCCGCCGCCGCGATGCCGCAGCCGATACGCTGGCTTATTCCGGCTGGATTGGCGATGATGCTCGCCGTCCCGCTGCTCTGGCAATTCGCGCAAAACACGCTTGGCCATGTGCCGATGCCCAACCGGATCACGCTTCCCGAAGTCGCGGGTTGGCAGCGCGCCGAACGCGCAGTAGATGATTGGAAACCGCGCTTTGACGGTGCTGATCACCGATTGCAGGGCGATTATGTCAATGCCAAGGGTCAGCGCGTGACGCTCGCGATTGCGGTTTATGCTTGGCAAGGCGATGGCAAGGAAATCGTTGGTTATGCCCAGGGTGCGGCTGATCCCGAGAGCCATTGGTCATGGACGAATGACACGCCGCCGCCGCCGCGCGGAAAGGCTGAGCGGATTTTTGCCCCCGGTCTGGCGCGTGAGGTGGCGAGCTTCTATTGGGTCGGCGGGATGACAACGGGGGCCGCGCAAATGGTGAAGATAGCAACGCTCAAGTCGCGTTTGTTCGGGCGCGATCAAGTGGCGGCGGCGCTCCTCATATCGGCGCAGGATCGGCGTGAAGCTCCGGCGCGTCCCCAAATTGATTCCTTCCTCGCAGCAATGGGCCAGCCCGAACGGCTCGCGCAAAGCTTCGTCGTCACCGCGCGGGGGCAATAGCCGATGTGCGGGATTGCCGGCCTTTTCCACCTTGAAACTGCCAAGCCGGTTGATCCAGCGCGCGTTGAGGCGATGACAAACGCGCAGGCGCACCGTGGCCCTGACGGTTCAGGCGTGTGGACGGCGCACGGCGTTGGGCTAGGCCACCGGCGGCTCTCGATCATTGATGTTGCGGGCAGCCCGCAACCGATGAGCAGCGGCGAGGGTGGCCTCACGATTACCTACAACGGCGAAGTCTATAATTACGCCGAAATCCGCGCAGAATTGCAAGCGCTTGGCGCGGTGTTCCGCACGCAAGGCGATACTGAGGTGATCCTGCTCGGCTACCGCCAATGGGGCGCGGACGTACTCGCTCGGCTCAACGGCATGTTCGCGTTTGCGATCCATGATGCACGTGATCAATCGCTGTTTCTGGCGCGCGATCGCTTTGGGGTGAAGCCGCTGCATTATGTCGCGCTCGCCGATGGCAGCATCGCCTTTGCTTCTGAAATGAAGGGCTTGCTCGCCAATCCGGCGGTACGGCGGACGCCCGATATCCGCGCAATTGAGGATTATTTCGCGCTTGGTTATGTGCCCGATGATGCGAGCATCGTCGCGGGGGTCAAGAAGCTTCCGGCGGGGCACTTCCTCCATTTGAAACGTGGGCAGCCGCTGCCCGCGCCGGCGCTATGGTGGGATATTGATTTCAGCAAGCGCGCGCGTGGCTCGGTCGCTGATCTTGAGGCCGAAATGCGCGAACGGCTGCGCGCCGCCGTCACCTCACGGATGGTGTCCGATGTCCCGCTGGGCGCGTTTCTTTCGGGCGGGGTCGATAGCTCAACCGTCGTCGCGCTGATGGCCGAGGCGAGCAGCAGCGCGGTTGAAACCTGCTCAATCGGTTTTGATCAGGCGTCGCTTGATGAAACCGCTTATGCTGACCAAATCGCCAAGCGCTTCGCCTCGCGCCACCGAAAACGGATGGTCGGGTCAGACGATTATAGCGCGATTGATACGCTCGCCGCCGCGTTTGATGAACCGTTTGCCGATGCCTCAGCATTGCCGACGTTGCGCGTTTGCCAGTTGGCGCGTGAGACGGTGACGGTTGCGCTGTCGGGCGACGGCGCGGATGAGGCGTTTGCCGGATACCGCCGCTATAAGTTTCAGGCTGCCGAGGAGCGCGTGCGTTCGCTCATGCCGGAAGGCCTCCGCAAGAGCCTGTTTGGCGCACTTGGGAGACATTATCCCAAGGCCGATTGGGCGCCGCAGTTCATGCGCGCAAAATCCACCTTTCAAGCGCTCGCGAGTGACGGCGCGGAGGCCTATGCGCGCAGCGTTAGCGTCGCTCCGGCTGAGGTGCGCGCGCGGTTTTTCAGCGACGCCTTCACCCGCGATTTGCAGGGCCACCGCGCCGAGGATCGCTATATCGCCGCGATGAACGGCGCGCCCGCGCGTGATGGGTTAGACCGCGCGCAATATGCTGACCTTAAAATCTGGCTGCCCGGCGATATCCTGACCAAGGTTGACCGCACCAGCATGTCCATCGGGCTTGAGGCGCGTGAGCCGCTGCTTGATCACCGCCTGGTTGAATTTGCCGCGACGCTGCCCGCGAACATGCGGTTGCGCGGTGGCGAGGGCAAATGGCTGATGAAAAAGGCGATGGAGGGGCATTTGCCAAATGACATCCTCTACCGCCAGAAAATGGGCTTTGTCTCGCCGATTTCGGCGTGGTTCCGTGGGCCGCTGGCTGGCGAGATTGAGGCGCTGATGACCAAATCGCGGCTGGTTGAGACTGGCTGGTTTCGGATGGATATACTCGCCAAATTGGCGGCGGATCATCGCTCAGGGCACGGCGAATATGGGCGCTTATTGTGGCAATTGGTGATGCTTGAAAAGTCTCTGGTGCGGCTATTTGGTTAGGCAAACACCGCACCCACAAAATACAGCCCATCAGGCGGCGCGTTAAAGCCGAGTGCAGCGCGGCTTTTTGCCTCAAGTGCGGCGCTTAGATCAGCTCCGCTCCATTTGCCTTCGCCGACCATCATCAGGCAGCCAACCATTGATCGCACCTGATGGTGGAGGAATGACCGCGCGGCGACATCGCACAGGATTTCGTCACCGTCGCGGCGGATATCAAGCCGGTCAAGCGTTTTGACGGGACTCGCCGACTGGCAATGCGCCGAACGAAATGTCGTGAAGTCATGCAGCCCGATCAGCCGCTGTGCCGTGCGGTGCATTGCGTCTGCATCAAGTGGCGTGGGCACCCGCCACGCCAACCCTGCGTCAAATGTGAGTGGCGCACGGCGGTTGATGATGCGGTAACGGTAACGCCGCCCGGTGCAGCTAAACCGCGCGTGCCAATCGTCGGCTACGGTTTCGCACGCCAAAACCGCCACGGGGTGCGGGCGGATGACGGCGTTGATTGCCGCCATCAAACGAAAGGTTGCGATATCGCGCAGGATATCGACATGGGCCGCCATCGCGGTTGCATGAACCCCTGCATCAGTGCGGCCAGCGCCGTGGACAATAACGCTTTCGCCTGTGATGCTTAGGATCGCTTCTTCAATCGCGGCCTGAACGCTTGGGCCGTGCGCCTGCCGCTGCCACCCCATGAATGGGCGGCCGTCAAATTCTATTATGAGCCGAAAGCGCGTCATTCGAGTTTTGTACCCGCCGGGATTGCATAGCCGCGCAGCAGGTCTGCCGGGGCCATCGCCGCCTTGCCCGCGCGCTGGATCAGCGTTGGGCGGATGATGCCGGGGTTGCACGCGATGCCAAGGCGATCATCAACCACGGTTCCGGGCCGCGCGCCGCTGCTGAGTTCAGTGGTGGCGGCAAGAATGCGGAAACGTTCGCCGCCATATTCAAAGAAAGCGCCGGGCGCGGGCGCAAACGCGCGGATTTGGCGCTCAAGCTGTGGCGCGCTGATCATGAAATCGAGCCGTGCCTCGCTCTTGTCGATCTTTGGCGCGTAAATCACGCCCTCCTCGGGCTGCGGCACGGGCGGGAAGGCGTGAATGTCAGACAGCACCCGGATGAGCAGATCCGCGCCAAGCTGGGCAAGTTCTGCGGTCAAGACGCCGACATTTTTATCGGCAATTGGCGTTTCAACGGTCGCGCGCATTGGCCCGGTATCAAGCCCGGCCTCCATATTCATGATCGTGACCCCGGTACGCTGATCCCCAGCAAGGACTGCGCGGTGAATGGGCGCCGCGCCGCGCCACCGAGGCAGGAGCGAGGCATGAATGTTGATGCAGCCAAGTGCGGGCGCGTCAAGGATCGGCTGCGGCAGGATCAGGCCGTAAGCTGCAACGATGGCAACATCAGCGTTATATGCCGCAAATTCAGCCTGTGCCTCGGCATTTCTAAGCGAAATTGGCGTCATGACGTCAAACCCAAGTGCGGCGGCGCGGGCGTGAACGGGCGTTGGGGTCAGCGTCTTGCCGCGTCCGGCGGGGCGGGGGGGTTGGGCATAAACCGCAACAATTTCGTGCCCCGCGCGCGCCAACGCATCAAGGCTTGGCACCGCAAAATCGGGGGTTCCCATAAAAATAACGCGCATAACTCTCTCAACCCCTTGGCATCGTGCAGCGCAAGCCCCTATCACATCTTTTATGGCGAGCCATGAACTAGAAACCTTAAGCGCAGCACTCGCGAAACTCCCCGGATTGGGGCCGCGTTCGGCGCGGCGCGCGGTGCTGCATTTGCTCAAGAAACGCGAAACCGCGCTCACCCCGCTGCTCCGCGCGCTTGAGGTGGTGAATGACAGGCTGTCAACGTGTGAAACCTGCGGCAATATTGATACGGTAAATCCCTGCCAAATCTGCGCTGATCCGCGCCGCGACGTCCGCGCGCTGTGCGTGGTTGAGGATGTGTCAGACTTGTGGGCGCTAGAACGCTCGCGGCTATTTCCCGGCCGATTTCATGTGCTTGGCGGCCATCTTTCAGCCCTTGATGGCATACGGCCAGAGGATTTGGCGATTGATACACTGGTGGCGCGTGTGGCGGCAGGCGGGATTGATGAGGTTGTCCTCGCAATGAATGCCACGCTCGATGGGCAAACGACGGCGCATTACATCGTTGAGCGGCTTGAAAGCTTTCCCGTGCGGCTGACCCAGCTTGCGCACGGGCTTCCGGTGGGCGGGGAGCTTGATTATTTGGATGATGGGACGCTGGCACAGGCACTGCGGGCACGACGACCTGTCTCTTGACCCTTGCGCCCCCAATTCCTAATTAGCACTCATGACGATATTATCGATTATTGAAGCCCCTGATCCGCGCCTTCGTGTGATTTCAGAACCCGTGGCGGCGGTGGATGACGGCATTCGCGCGCTGATCGCCGATATGTTTGAAACAATGTACGCCGCACCCGGCATTGGCCTTGCCGCAGTACAAGTGGGCGTGGCGAAGCGTTTGCTCGTGATTGATTTGCAGGAAAAGGATGAAGAGACGGGCACCACCGTCCGTGTGCCGCGTGTGTTCATCAACCCCGAAATCACCCCGCTAGGTGAGGAATATTCGGTGTATAATGAGGGCTGCCTGTCAGTGCCCGACCAATACGGCGATGTTGAGCGCCCCGCCAGCATCCGCGCAAAATGGCTCGACGGCGACGGCAAGGCGCATGATGAACAACTCGACGGCATGATCGCAACCTGCCTGCAACATGAGATGGATCATCTTGAGGGCATTTTGTTTTTCGATCATTTGTCGAAATTAAAGCGCGACATGCTGCTCAAAAAGCTCGCGAAACAGCGGAAGATGGCGGCGTAATTTTTCGCTTCCCTGTGTTCCTTGTTCAGTCTATGTTCTAGGCATGGAAATATACTGGATTATTGCGCTCGCTCTGTTCATGCTTGCGGTTGGCGGGTCGCTCGGCTGGCTGATCGGTGGGCGCGGGGCTGCGGCGCTTACGGTTGAGCGCGATCTTCATCTCGAAAATTTTAAGCGTAGTATCAGTGACTTGAACGGCGCTGTTAAGGAACGTGATGAGGCGCGAATGCGTTTTGCTGCGCTTGAGGCCGAACAAAATGCGCGCGAAGCTGGCTTTGAGGAACGACTCGCCGAACTGCGCGAGGCCAAGGATGCGCTCTCAGCACAGTTTAGTGAAATTGGCGGCAAACTGCTCGGCCAAGCGCAGCAGGCATTTTTGGAGCGGGCCGACGCGCGGTTTAAGCAGTCTGAGGCGACATCGGGTCAGGAATTGAAGGCGCTGCTCCAGCCTGTTACAGAGCGGCTCCAGCGTTATGAAGAGGCGGTTACCAAGGTCGAGTCTGAGCGGCGGGAGGCGTATGGCAACCTTCAAGGGCTGATGGAATCGATGCGGGTGAGCAACGAATCGGTGCGCAGTGAGGCGGCCAAGCTTGGCAATTCGCTGCGCAATGCCCCCAAAGCGCGTGGGCGCTGGGGCGAGCAACAGCTCAAGAACGTCCTCGAAATGTGCGGGCTTTCCGAACATGCCGATTTCCAGACCGAGGTGAGCGTTGAGGGTGAGGAAGGGCGGCTGCGCCCCGATGCGATTGTGCTGGTTCCCGGCGGGCGGGCGCTGGTGATTGATGCCAAGGTGTCTTTGAATGCTTATCAAGACGCGTTCGGAGCCACTGATGAGCGCGAGCGGCTCGCAGGACTGACTGCTCATGCAGCGGCGATGAAGGCGCATGTGAACACGCTTGGGGCCAAGGCTTATTGGAGCCAGTTTGAAGCCGCGCCCGATTATGTGATCATGTTTGTGCCGGGCGAGCATTTCCTCACCGCAGCGCTCGAAACCGATCATAGCCTTTGGGATTATGCGTTTGAAAAGAAGGTGTTACTCGCGACGCCGACCAATCTGATCGCGATTGCGCGAACGGTGTCGGCGGTATGGCGGCAGGAGAGCTTGGCCAAGGAAGCGCGGCAAATTGGTGAACTTGGCAAGGAATTGCATGAGCGGCTTGCGGTCGCGGCGGGGCATCTGCGCACCGTTGGCGGCGGGCTTTCAACTGCGGTCAATAATTATAATAAATTCGTCGGAAGTTTTGAGCGTAACATCCTGAGTACAGGGCGTAAATTCAAAGAGCTCAACATCGAAACCGGCGCGCGCGAGATTGAAGAAGTTCCCGCGATTGAGGCGCTTGCGCGCTACGGCGATGAAAGTGCGGCATTGATTGATGCGGTGGATACTCATGAATAAGGTTGGTGTACCGCGCGCTAAACCAACCCCGTTCGCCCTGAGCCTGTCCAAGGGCTGTCCTTCTTCTTCGACGCTGGAAAAGAAAAGGGAGTGCTTCGACAGGCTCAGCCCGAACGGTTTTTTTAAGTCCCGTAGTTATCAGCGCCGCGCCTGATTAAGCACTTCATACGCCATCACTGCGGTTGCGACCGCTGCATTGAGGCTATCGGCCTTGCCGCGCATGGGCATTTTGACGAGGGTGTCGCACGCCGCCTCATATTCGGGGGGCAGGCCTTGCGCCTCGTTCCCCACGAGCAAGAACGTGGGCGCGGCGTAACGCGGGGTTTGGTAATCAGTGTCGGTGTTGAGGCTGGTGCCAACAAGCTGCCCCGGCCCCGAGCGCAGCCATGGCAGAAATTCGTCCCACCGTGCTGCTGCGACTTTTTGTGTGAAAATTGCGCCCATGCTCGCGCGCACGGCTTCGACTGAGAAGGGATCAGTGCACTCATCGATCAGGATGAGTCCGCCCGCACCTACTGCATCGCCAGTGCGCAGGATCGTGCCAAGATTGCCGGGATCGCGCAGTTTTTCGGCGACGAGCCAGATTGGCGCGGAGGTGCGATCGATGCTGGCGAGTGGCGTCAAGGCTTCGCGAAACACGCCAATTACCGCGCCCGGATTATCTTTGCCCGAGAGCTTGGAGAGGATGTCAGTGCTGGTCACAAACACTTCGCCGTCCGCCGCTTCAACCGCTTCGGTGAGTTGGACAACAAGCGGATGCGCGGCGCTTTCGGGGGCATGCCAGATCATTTCGGGGAGAATGCCCGCCTCAAATGCCTCGGTCAGGATGCGCAAGCCCTCGGCCAAGAACAGCCCCGTCAGCCGCCGGTGCTTTTTGTCGCGAAGCCCGCGCACCTGCTTGACCAGCGGGTTGGAAAATCCAGTAATTTCGCGTGGCACACCCTATTCCTCGCCGAACTTGGCCTCGACCAGATCGACCAAGACCTGCACCGCGAGATCAGCGCCATCGCCGCTTGCGCTGATAATAATCGAATCGCCCATCGCCGCACCGAGCATCATCAGCCCCATGATCGAGGTGCCGACGACCTTAGATCCGTCTTTTTCAACCTCGACCGTCATGCCGACGCCGCTGGCGACCGTTACAAATTTTGCGCTCGCGCGGGCATGAAGACCGCGCCGATTGGTGATCAGGACAGTGCGCGCGATCAGGGTCACGCGGCTGCTTCGCCGAGCACTTCAGACGCAACCGAAATATATTTGCGGCCCGCCTCGCGTGCGGCGGCAACCGCATCAACGACATTCATCGTCCGCCGTGCGCCTTCAAGCCGGATCAGCATAGGCAAATTCACCCCCGCAATCACTTCAATCCGCCCCGTTTCCATCAGAGAAATCGCCAGATTTGAAGGCGTACCACCAAACAGATCGGTCAGGATAATCACCCCGCGTCCCTGCTCAACGGCGCTAATCGCTTCCGCAATGTCAGCGCGGCGCACCTCCATATCATCCTCTGGGCCAATACAGATGGTCGCCATCGCATTTTGTGGCCCCACCACATGTTCCATTGCCGTGACAAACTCGACCGCAAGCCGGCCATGCGTCACCAACACCAAACCTATCATCTCAACTCCACCCGCTTGCTAAAATAGTCACGATGTTTCGCGCGGTCGTTCTTCAACGGCATCATCGGCCATCGTTGTCAAATCACGGTGCGATACCGTGGGCGAAAAACCCGCGCCGCGCAACTGTGATGATATAGCCTCGGCAACATGAACAGAACGGTGCCGACCCCCGGTGCAGCCAAATGCGACGGTTATGTAGGATTTTCCTTCGGCCTTGTAGCGCGGCAGGAGAAGGAGAAGGAGGTCAGCGATCCGCGAAACAGCCTCGCCGTAGGCGGGGTCGGCGCGGACATACAGGCCGACTGATTCGTCAAGCCCTGTCATTGGGCGAAGCGCACTATCCCAGTGCGGATTGCGCAGAAACCGCATATCAAAAACCAGATCAGCATTGCGCGGCAGGCCACGCGCGAAGCCGAATGACATCACCGAAAGGATCGGATCGCCGCCGTGATCAACTTCAAATCGATTGCGAAGTTCAAACCGTAAGTCATTGCTTGTACTGGCAGTTGTATCGATCACATGATCGGCCCAGCGTCGCAGCGGGGCGATCAATTCCCGTTCGCGCGCGATGCCGTCAGCGGCGGGGCGATCAGGCGCGAGTGGATGGCGGCGGCGCGTTTCGGAATAGCGGCGCTCAAGCTCCGCCCCTGTGCAATCGAGGAACAAAGTGGCGATGTTCGCGCTTTCAGAATCGCGCATCGCCTTGACCCGGTCAATAATCGCCTGCGCCTTGAACCCGCGCGTCCGGCTGTCGATACCAAGGGCGAGCGGGCGCGCGCCGCTTGCGCCTTCGGATGGCCGCGTTGCGAGGAGCCGGTCAAGCAGGCTGAACGGCAGATTATCGACCGCTTCCCAGCCCATATCCTCAAGCGTTTTGAGTGCGGTTGATTTGCCAGCGCCCGACATGCCAGTGACAAGCAGTATCCGGTTAGGGCGGGTTTGCGCCATCAGCGCGCGGCCAACCGGCGCAGCGCAAGTTCGACCTTTATCGGGGCGGAGGCTTCAAATGGAGCGAGGGCGACCACCGGAATTGCAACGCCGATGATATTTTGCACATCATCCTCGGGCATCCGCAGTGGCACCTCGTCAATCCGCACGATCAGCGCGGCGGGCGCGGCATCGAGCGTGTCGCAGTCAATAATGCCAATCCCGCGCACTTCGAGCTTTCCCTTAATCGTTGCTGGCGACGAAGCCATCAAAACTGCGCCAACCCGCGTCAGCAGCGTATAATCATCACTGACCAGTTTGGCCCCGCGATCAATCAAACGCAAGGCCAGATCGGATTTGCCACTGCCAGAAACGCCTATGATCAGAACGGCTTGGCCATCAATTGCGACGGTTGAGGCGTGAAGCATTTCGGAGGAGGGGAGCGTCATCGCCCCGCCTTGGGCAGGCGAATGATGAACCGTGCGCCGGTTCGGCTGGCATCGCGTGGGGCAACCATGATATCGCCGTCATGCCCGTTGATGATCGTGCGCGCAATCGCGAGGCCAAGCCCGCTATGTTTGCCAAAGGCTTCGCCTTCTGGGCGGTCACTGTGAAAGCGTTCAAAAATGGCTTCGCGCGCAGAGTCTGGGATGCCAGGCCCTTCGTCATCAACGGTAATGATCACCCAGGCAGCATCAGAGGTCGCGCCGATGCGGACCGTGCTGCCGGGCGGCGAGAATGAGACGGCGTTATCAAGCAGATTTTCAATCACGCGGCTGATTTGGGATGCTTCGCCCGCAACGAAGAGCCGCGCCTTGCCATTTTTTGTGAAGCGAACCGCGACTTCAGGCGATTTTTCGCGCGCCTGCCGCAGCGAGGCAAGCCCTTCGATCAGCGCACCCACGTCAATCCGTTCAAATGCGGTGCGCGAAAGCCGCGCATCAATCCGCGAGAGTTCGGAAATATCAGTGATCAGCCGGTCAAGCCTGCGGACGTCATCGCTGATGATATCCTGTAGCTGCGCGCGAAGCTCTGGCTGCGTGATTGTGCGCAGGCTTTCGACCGCTGAACCGAGCGAGGTCAGCGGGTTTTTAAGCTCATGCGCGACGTCTGCTGCGAACATTTCGGTCGCGTCAATCCGCTGGTGGAGCGCGTGGCTCATGTCCGAAACCGCGCGCGCGAGTGTGCC
>JAYTPB010000119.1:0-19773 GCA_043747445.1 Sphingomonadales bacterium | reverse complement strand
GACGAGCGAAAAGCGATTGACCGTTTTTACCGGGCCGATTTTCCGCGATTCTGATCCGCTTTATGGGCGCAAACGCAAAGGCGGGCCGTGGCGCATCCCACTGTCATTCTGGAAAATCGCGGTGCTCCAAAAAACTGAGGATCAGATTGCGGCAGCCGCCTTCATCATCGGCCAGACCGAGTATGTCCGCGCGCTGTATGAAGCGCGGGTGTTTTCGGGACTTAAACCCTACACGGTTGACGAGCTGCGCAGCCGCAAAATCCAGACGACTATTGAAGCAGTTGAGGAGGCCACGGGGCTTGATTTCAGCGCGCTCCACCCCTTCGATGCACACGGTAGCCTTGAATCAACGCGCCAGACCCGCTGGTTTGACGGACTTGACGATGTAATGATCTGACACTTTGCGCCCGCCGCTTGAGGCTGTATAGCACCTCCATGTCTTCAATCCGTCCGTGGCGCGATATCGCGCGTCGTCAGTCCCGCCAGATCATGGTGGGGAATGTTCCTGTTGGCGGCGATGCGCCGATTTCGGTGCAAACGATGACCAATACGCTGACCAGCGATGCCAAGGCGACGATTGACCAGATCAGACGCTGTGAGGAAGCGGGCGTTGATATCATCCGCGTTTCCTGCCCCGATGTTGAAAGCACAGCGGCGCTCAAGCAAATTGTTCGCGCGAGCCGCGTGCCCATCGTTGCCGACATTCATTTCCATTACAAACGCGCGCTTGAGGCTGCCGACGCAGGCGCTGCCTGCCTGCGGATCAATCCAGGCAATATCGGATCATCCGAGCGCGTGAAAGAAGTCGTGAACGCGGCCAAGGCCAACGGCTGCGCGATCCGCATCGGCGTCAATGCGGGCAGCCTTGAGAAGGATCTCCTTGAAAAGTACGGCGAGCCGTGCCCTGAGGCGCTCGTTGAAAGCGCGCTTGATCATATCCGCTTGCTCGAAGATCATGATTTCCGCGAATATAAGGTGGCGGTGAAGGCAAGCGACCATTTCCTTGCCGTCGCGGCCTACCATCAATTGGCTGACGCAGTTGATTGCCCGCTCCACCTTGGGATTACCGAGGCCGGGGGGCAGCGCGGTGGCACCGTCAAAAGCGCGATCGGCATCGGTTCGCTGATTTGGGCCGGGATTGGCGACACGATCCGCGTCTCGCTTTCGGCTGAGCCCGAAGAAGAAGTGCGCGTTGGCTATGAAATTTTGAAGAGCCTCGGCGTCCGCACACGCGGCGTCCGCGTCGTCTCTTGCCCAAGCTGCGCGCGGCAGGGTTTTGACGTGATCCGCACCGTTCAAACGCTTGAAGAACGGCTCGAACATATCCACACGCCAATGTCACTCTCAATCCTCGGCTGCGTCGTCAACGGCCCCGGCGAAGCGCGCGAAACCGACATTGGCCTCACGGGTGGCGGCAACGGCAAGCATATGGTCTATCTCTCAGGCGTGACCGACCACCATGTGCAAGATGCCGATATGGTTGATCATATTGTGAAGCTGGTGGAGGCGAAGGCGGCAGAGATTGAGGCGGGGCGTGAGGTGAGTGCTGATGTGGGGCACGGGGTTATGGTTGGGTGAGGGGCGCACTGATATTTCTGACCGGAATAACCTCTATACTCGCGTCCTGTAGCGAAGCGCCGAGCAAGCCTATCAAACCTGATTTCATTGTTCGATTGGTTGGGAATGAGTGTCATATAGTCTTCGCCGATCAGAGTTTTCCGCTCGACACTGCCAATGAAGCCCTACTCTCCAAACTGCGCGGATTATATCCCAAAGACTCAGAAATTCATGTTCGTGGTTACGGTGATACGCCTTATCGCTGTATCGGCCCTGCGATTAGCCTTGCCCAAAGTGCAGGCCATGTTAGGGTAGGTTATATATCAGACCCATCTACCGATCCTCTGGCGCAAGAAAAGTAAGCCATCCGTAACAATCGAGATGACGTTCAAGTCTGTCCCAAACTTGAGAGCGTTCGGATCTGGATGAGATGATCGCCATTAACCGCGTTTTCGATTGGGATGAACAAAGCTAAAATGGGACGGCTTGACGCTAAACCAAGCCCGTCATTCCCGCGCAGGCGGGAATCTATCTCCCGGTAAGGCAGATGAATGAAATCTGGAGATAGACTCCCACCTTCAGCCTTTTGCTGAAGTTTATCCTGAGCGCCTGCAAGGCAGTCGAAGGGCGGGAGTGACGAAACAGTTTGGGGTTTTACTATCGAGAAATGAAATAGAGCATCTGCAATAATAGTTCATTTTTCAAATGCTCAAACTTAACGCCCCTCTTTGATTACTGGATCAAGGCTTAGCCGCCAGAAATCAGCGCCTTGCCGCACGAGAGAGGTTTTGGGAGGCTTGGGACGAGTTGCTTCACGAGCCTCTGCTTCACGTAATTTTCGAAGTCGTTTTTCTTCGCGCGTTTCTATCATATCATTTTCTCTGCCGAATTGCGGGTAAAGTCAAGATGATCCCCAATACCGAACAATGCTTTGCTTGACACTCTCCACCATATGGCATAAAAAACCATATGGCTAAGGCGATATTGCTCTTTCGTGATAAGGCTCAATATCCCGACGGCGCTATTTTGGAAATGACGATCTGGCGAATCCCTGAGCGCACAGCGGAGCGGCCGCATGGTTTGAAATATTCGCTCTATTATGGTCGGAATGGCGAACGGATTATTGGTTATGACAATGAGGCAGGAAAAGGCGATCACCGCCATTATCGCACACGTGAAGAACCATATGACTTTAGCGGCCCGCAGCAACTGATCGCGGATTTTCTGGCCGATGTGAAACTTGAACGAGGTGAATCATGAATGACAAACAGGTCAATATTCATATCGGCAACGCTCAGGATATGGGCGCGCGCTTTGTGGAGGCGTGGCAAACTGCTGAACGCGGCGAGGCGGTTGTACGTGATCATGTGACTTTCCTTTCGCTTGAGGCATTTGTTTCGGCGATGTCGCCCAAACGGCTGGCGCTGATCCAATATCTGCGCACGGCGGGAGCAATGTCAGTGCGAAAGCTCGCTGGCGAGATTGGGCGTGATTATAAATCGGTTCACGGCGATGTTGCGATGCTCGTGGCAGCAGGATTGATTGTGCGCGAAGCCAAGGATCAGGTTGCGGTGCATTGGGATCATGTTCACGCCGATATGCGGTTGGCGGCATAATGGCCTAGCTCCGCCACTCAATCGATGTCACAATCTTATTCGCCGCCATGATGGACGCGCGTTTCCATGAATGACGTGTCTTAGGAACAGGTCTTGACAGACGATTAGGTGTTATGAGATATTTAGGCACTGGAGGCCTTCATATGACCTATCATGCAAAAATTATAACCGGCGGCAAGATCGTGATTCCCGCCGATATGCGCCGCGAACTTGATGTAAAAGATGGCGACTCAATCGTATTTGAACGCGAGGGCGGTGTGTTCGTCGTTAAATCTTATCGTCAAGTCGTGCGCGAAGTGCAGCAGCGCATGAAAGAACTCATCAAAGAGCCGTTCACCGTTGATGATTTTATCGCAGATCGCCGCGCTGAGGCCGCACGCGAGTGAATTTCATACTTGATGCGTCTGCTTTGCTGGCTGTGATGCTTAATGAGCGCGGAGCAGAAACCGTCATCCCTTTGTTGCGACGTTCAACAATATCAACAGTCAATCTAAGCGAGGTTTATACCAAATTGATCGCGAACGACATCACAATCAATGAGGCACAGTCACAGATCAACCGCTTTGAACTTGATATTCGCCTGTTTGATCACAGTCATGCAGTACGCGCGGCTGAACTGCGTCCACTAACAAGCCATTTAGGGCTTTCCTTTGGTGATCGCGCCTGTCTAGCACTCGCGCAGAATGATAATATTCCCGTCCTCACCGCCGATCAGGATTGGGCCAAGCTTGATCTCGGCATTGACATTCGCTTGATTCGGGAGCGGTCATGAAACATCTCATTTTCGCGGTTGCGCTCGTTATCGCCGCACCCGCCGCTGCCGCGCCCCCCTCCACCATTTCCGCCCACCCCGAGGCCAAGCTCTATGACGCAAGCCGCGATGCGCGGGCTGATGTCTCCGCTGCACTCGCCCGCGCGAAGGCGTCCAACAAGCGCGTGATCCTCGTGATGGGGGCGAATTGGTGCCATGATAGCAAGGCACTGGCGGGCTGGTTTGAAAGCGCGCGGTTTAAGGCGATGCTGACGCCCAAATATGAGGTTGTCTATATTGATGTGGGCAAGCCACAGCTTCGCGAGGGCCGCAATATCGAGATTGCGCAAGAGTTTGGCATCAAGAAGATCAAGGGCACGCCAACGGTGCTGATCCTTTCCCCCGATGGTACTTTGCTCAACAAAAAAGATGCGCCGACATGGCGCAATGCGGCGAGCCAGAGCGAAGACGCAATTTTTGCATATTTTGCGGAATTCGGCCGCTAAGCGCCTCCACCATGTCCACCATAGAAATTATCGCGGTTGCGCTTGGCGTCGCCAATATCTTGCTCGTAGCACGGCGGAGCATCTGGAATTTTCCCGTCGCGCTGGTGATGGTGACGCTTTATGCACGGATTTTCTGGGACGCAAAACTCTATAGCGATGCCGGGCTTCAGGGCTTTTTCTTTGTGGTCAATCTTTATGGCTGGTGGTCTTGGCGGGCAAACAAGGGTGATAATGGCGAAGTGGTGGTTGAACGGCTCACCCGCGCCGCACTCACCGCGTGGATCGGCGGTTCTATCATCGCGGTGCTTGGCTGGGGCACGGTGATGGCGCGGTTGACTGATGCGAGTCTGCCCTATGCTGATGCCTCAGTCGCGATGCTGAGCGTCGCCGCGCAACTGCTGCTGACATGGCGTAAGCTTGAGAATTGGTATTGGTGGATTGTCGTCAATATTATTTCGGTTGGGCTATATGCGGCGAAAGGTCTTTACTTGACGACCGGGCTTTACGCGCTGTTCCTGATCCTTGCGGTTTGGGGCTTGATAAGCTGGCGTAAAGGCGTGCGTACATGAAAACCATCTGCCTCCACGGCCCTGAAAGCACTGGCAAATCAACATTGGCGACGCATCTCGCCGCGCATTTTGGCTGCGAGCTGGTTCCCGAATATGGCCGCGCTTACTGCGATGAACATGGCACTGATATTGGCATGGCAGCACTCGTCGAAATCGCCCAGACGCATGATGCGATGACGCGCGCGGCGCGGGCGCGGACGTCGGATATGCTGATCCTTGATACCGATCCGCTGATGACGGCGGTGTGGGCCGACATGATGTTTGGGGAGCGTGATCCTTGGTTTGACCGGTTTGTGGGCGTGGCTGATTTGTATCTGCTGCCCGATATTGATTTGCCATGGATTGATGATGGCCTGCGGATTTACGGCGGGGCTGAGGAACGGGCGCGCTTTTTTGCGCTGTCACGCGCTGAGCTTGAGCGGCGAACTGTGCCTTACGCGGTGATCAGTGGCAACGGCGAAACACGGTTTGAAAATGCGTTGGCGGCCATCGCGCGGCTTAGGCCCTGACCCTAGCTGACCCAACCGATCCAATCGGCCACATCTTCAAAATCATCTGCAATCATCTTTGCGCCGGCGGCTTTCATCGCCTCAGCGTCACCGGGCAGGATATGCGATCCTGCGGTAAAACCGATTACGCTCAAACCCGCCGCTACTGCTGCTGCGACGCCCGCCACATGATCTTCAATTGCGACCATCCGTTTCGGCACGATCCCAAGTTTTTCTGCGGCCAATGTGTAAACTTCGGGGTCTGGCTTATCATGGGCAAGCGTTGCGGTCGTATAAACATGCTCACCGAAATGATGCTCAAGCCCAAAGCGCGCGAGCGTCTGTGAAATCCAGATCGGTTCGCTTGATCCAGCGATTGCGCGCGGCACCCCTGATGTGAGATCAAGGAAGGCCTCAATCCCCGGCACCGTGCCAACTTCAAGGATTACGCGTCTGCTCATCCGCTTATATTGCTGACTGATCAGCGATTCAGGAATTTCGCTGCCCATCCGCGCTTCAAGGAGGACAAGAACATCGCTCCAACGCTTTGAACTGAAATCACGCAATGCGTCATCAAGTGAGGTTGGCATTCCTGCCTCAGCCATGCTTTCAATTAGCGCCTGCGTTGACAGTCGCTTGCTATTGGCAATCACGCCGTCGAAATTAAATATGATTGCTTCAAACCGCATCACAATATGATTGCAGCTTTGGCGGTGGCTGTCACCCTATTATGATTGGGGCGGCTAAATTGAAAGTTCGATCCATTCGGCAACGCTTTCATAATCAGTGGCAATATGGTGCGCGCCCGCCGCGCGCAGGCGTTCGATATCACACGTCCCCATATGTGATGCGGCAGTAAGACCAACGGCTGACATACCCGCAGCAATCGCAGCCGCAACGCCCAATACGCTATCTTCAATCGCGACGATATCTTCTGGCGCGATGCCAAGCTTTTGCGCGGCAAGCAAATAGACTTCAGGGTGCGGCTTACCGTGTTTGAGGCTGGTTGTGCTGTAAACATGTTCGCCGAAATGGTCGGTAAATCCAAAGCGCGCCAATGTCGGCTTAATCCAAAGCTGATCTCCTGATGAAGCAATAGCGCGCGGCAGCTTTCGAGAGATTGCAAGAAAGGCTTCGATGCCGGGCACTGGCTTACTTTCGCGCATGACTTTTTGGCCGAGCCATTCAATCTTTTGACCGATGAATGATGACGGCAGCTCACGCCCTAGCCGTTCCTCAATCATACCGAGGATATCAGCCCAGCGCTTCCCACTATAATCACGCAGCGAATCGTTTAGGCTGGTTGGCAATCCAATAGCGGTCAACCCATCGGCAAGTGTTTGATTAAGCAGGATTTCGCTATCGGCGATCACGCCGTCAAAATCAAAAATGATCGCCTTAAATCTCATTCCCGACCTCCAAACAGCGCGCTGCCAACGCGCAGATGCGTTGCACTTAGCATGATTGCGGTTTCAAAATCATTTGTCATGCCCATGCTCAGCGCAGCAAGCCCGTGGTCATGTGCGAGCTTGGCAAGCAGTGCAAAATATGGCGCAGCTTCAGTGTCAGTGGGCGGCACCGCCATTAAACCGACGACATTAAGCGTGGCGACCCGCGCCGTTTTGAGCAAGGCTGGCAGCGCCTCAATCGCGCATCCACCTTTTTGAGGCTCCTCGCCAATATTGACCTGAATGAAACAGCATGGCCGCTTGTCAAGGCGATCCGAAGCGCGCGCTATCGCGGTGACCAGCGATTCGCGATCAACCGAGTGGATGGCGTGGAACAGGGCAACAGCGTCTTCAGCTTTGTTTGACTGCAATTGCCCAACCAGATGCAGCTCAAGCACACCAAACTGATCAATCAGTGCGGGAAATTTGGCCTGTGCTTCCTGCACACGATTTTCACCGAAAACGCGCTGGCCTGCGGCAATGAATGGCGCAATCGCCTCCGCATTATAGGTTTTTGAAACCGCGATCAGGTTGATATCGCTTGCCTTGCGCCCCGTAATTTTGGCGGTGTGCGCAATTCTGCTATTGACGCGGGCCAATCGTTCGCTGGCCAATTGTTCATAATCACTCATTCTGTCGCTATAGAAAGCTCTATGCCAAAGCGCCAAGCCCTATCACTTCCCAAAATATGGTTGATGACTGATGAGCGGCTTGGCGATGCGCTATTGCCCAGCATAGCGGCACTGCCAAAGGGTTCTGGGATCGTGTTTCGTCATTATAGCCTTGAACCGCGCGCGCGCGCTGCGCTCTTTGGCAAAGTGAGCGCTGTCGCGCGGCGGCACCGCCATGTACTGGTCGTTGGAGGCCTCCCAATCGCTGCGCCAGTTTGGCACGCAGCAGGGCGACATGGGCGCACGCGTGGTGCGATTACCGCGCCAGTGCATTCACGGCGTGAAGCGATCGCGGCAAAGCGTATGGGGGCGGATTTAATATTCGTCTCGCCGGTTTTTGCGACGCGATCACATCCCGGCGCGACTGCCCTTGGCAGGGTGCGGTTTGGACTGTTGATCCGCGATTTGGGGATGCGAGTGATTGCGCTTGGCGGCATGAACAAAGCGCGTGCGCAGGGCGTTAAAGCGATGAAAATTTACGGGTGGGCGGCGATATCGGCGCTGACTGCCAAGCGTTAGAAGCGGAACGCAGTTCCTACATAGACTGCTTGACTGTCACGAATATTGTCGGCTGGTGCGGCCAGCCGATCACGCTCACTCTTGTAACGAACACCTGCGGTGACATCGAGGCGGCGGGTTAGGCGATATGATCCACCCACATCAAGCGACACGCTTTCGCCGCCAGTGATTGAGCGCGGTGCATCACCCATCGGCTTTTCTGCGCCGAGTTGGACGCGCGTGCTCCACTTGCTGGCGTTATAGCTGATCCCAAGATCAACGCTTTCGCGGCCTCCTGGTGCCACGCCTGCATCAATGCGTGCAACATCACCTGAAACCGCAAAGCGTTTCCAGCCAACGCCAACGCCGAGATTATAGGCGACCGGGTTCACACCAAGTGATGGTGCCACTGAAAGCAGCGACACCGCGCCCGGCGTCACACTATTCACGCCAGCGTTATTGCCAACGGCGCGCGCGCGCACCGCAACGCGCACCGAACGACGGTTGCTGTCCGACGCTGCGGGTGTAAAACGAAATCCCGATGAAGCAATCCCGCTGCGCGCGAAGGCGGCGGCAAGACGCGGATCGGCCGAAGCTGGAGTAAATGTGCCGATGCCACCGCGTAGAGCAGTCGCACCACTACGCTTTGCCATAAACTTGTCAGCGGACGCGCCAATCGCGGGGGTCATGACGAGGGCTGCGGTGCAAAGCATCGCTCCAATCGCCCCTATCTTGAATTTTCCCGAAAACATGCGTCGACCCCAGTTGGCTTTCGTTGTTTGATAGCATATTTTATAATAAGGGTGCCAGTGCCGAGAGTCACATTCTGTGCATTTGTTGCAAGAACTCCACACTTGGCCTTCAGGCTTGGCGTAATGGCTTTCTGATTATATCACGCGCTAAATTTACGCTCAGTGCCCTGTCAGAGTTAACGCACCGCTTGCAGCCGACGCAAACCGCCCTATAACGCCGCTTATTCGTTATTTTTCAAGGATAGCCCATGTTCAGGCCGTATCAAATTATTCTCTCGGTTGCTCTTATTGCAGGCCTTCCCGCCTGTGCCGCGATAAAGAAAGATTTGTCGAAGGGCATAAATTATTTTGGTGGTGATAAGCAGGAAGAAGGTGCCAAACGCGGCATTGCCCCCTCAAAAGTGACTGCAATCGGTGTCAACAGCTACCTATATCTCGCGACTCTCGACACGGTTTCGTTCATGCCGCTGCTCCAAAGCGACTCGGCAAACGGCGTTGTGATTACCGACTGGTACGTCAATCCGGCTACGCCGAATGAGCGGATGAAGCTGACGGTTTCAATCCTTGATCAGGAACTTCGGGCGGACGCGCTTCGCGTTGCGGCCTCGCGTCAGACGTTTAAGTCTGGCCAATGGACAGACGCGCCTGTTCAGGCCGCCACTGTGCAAAAGCTCGAAGAGATCATCCTCACGAAAGCGCGTGATCTTCGTCGTAATTCAAATCCGGGCTGATAGGTCAAATTCATGAGTTCGCGTTTCAACCCGATGAAGGCTGACGCGCGCTGGCAACAGGTTTGGGCGGCGGAGCAGAGCTTTGCCGCGCCAACTGGCACCAGCGACACCCGCCCGCGCGCCTATGTGCTTGAGATGTTTCCCTATCCATCGGGACGCATCCACATGGGGCATGTTCGCAATTACACGATGGGTGATGTCCTCGCGCGCTACAAGGCGATGACGGGCCATGCCGTCCTGCACCCGATGGGGTGGGACAGTTTCGGGATGCCCGCCGAAAACGCAGCGATGGAAAAGAAAGTCCATCCCGGCGACTGGACGCGCGCAAACATCGCGGCAATGCGCGGGCAATTGAAAAGGCTTGGCCTCGCGATTGACTGGAGCCGCGAGCTTTCGACCTGCGAGCCTGAATATTACGGCCATGAGCAGGCACTGTTCCTTGATTTGTACAAGGCGGGGCTGGTTTACCGCAAGGAGTCAGCGGTCAACTGGGATCCGGTAGACATGACCGTGCTCGCCAATGAGCAAGTGATTGACGGGCGCGGTTGGCGCTCAGGCGCGCTCGTTGAAAAGCGCAAGCTCAGCCAATGGTTCTTGAAGATTACTGATTTTGCCGAAGAATTGCTTGAGGGCTTGGACGGGCTTGAGCATTGGCCCGACAAGGTCAAGCTGATGCAGGCCAATTGGATCGGCAAATCAAAGGGGCTGAAATGCACCTTTAACTTAACGGGCACGCATGACGGCATCGATGTGTTCACCACACGGCCCGATACGATGTTCGGCGCGAGCTTTGTCGCGATTGCAGCGGATCATCCGCTCAGCGCCGCAATGGCCGAAAATGCGCCTGAGTTGCAGGCGTTTATCGAAGAATGCCGTCGGGGCGGAACCACCGCAGCCGAGATTGAAACCGCTGAGAAGATGGGCTTCAATACCGGTCTCACCGTCGAACACCCGCTTGATCCGGTGTGGCATTTGCCCGTTTACGTCGCCAATTTTGTCCTAATGGATTACGGCACCGGGGCGGTTTTTGGTTGCCCCGCGCATGATCAGCGCGACCTTGATTTTGCGCGCAAATACAGGCTTGATGTGACGCGGGTTGTGTCTGACGGTGATCTGACGGACTCCGATTTTGAGGGCGATACCGCGTTCACTGGCCCCGGCAAAATCGTGAATTCGCATTTCCTGAACGGCATGACCATTGACGAGGCCAAGGCCGCCGTCATCGCTAGGGCCGAACATGAAGGCTGGGGCGAAGGGCAAACGCAGTACCGCCTGCGCGATTGGGGCGTTTCGCGCCAACGCTATTGGGGGACGCCAATCCCGATCATCCACTGCGATTTCTGCGGCGTGCTGCCCGCGCCGCGATCCTCGCTGCCGATTGCGCTGCCAGAGGATGTTGATTTTGAAACGCCGGGCAACCCGCTTGAGCGCCACCCGACTTGGAAAGCTGTGCCCTGCCCCAACTGCAAAGAGCCCGCGCGACGCGAAACCGATACGCTTGATACGTTTGTTGACAGTAGCTGGTATTTCATCCGCTTCGCCTCTCAGCCTGAGGGTATGCCATTCGACAAGGAAGAGGCCGAGCGCTGGCTGCCCGTTGGGCAGTATATTGGCGGGGTTGAACATGCGATCCTCCACTTGCTCTATGCCCGCTTCTGGACACGCGCGCTCCAGCGGATCGGACGGCTTGACGTGGCTGAGCCGTTCAAGGGGCTGTTCACGCAGGGCATGGTGACGCATGAGACTTATCAAGCAATGGCTCACACTGGTGAACAAGGGATTCAAGACGCCAAGAATCTTTATTGGGTTTCGCCTGATGAAACAGAACTGCGTTCAGATGGAAGGTTGATTGAAAGCGCGACAGGCCAGCCTGTAATTATTGGCCGCGTTGAAAAAATGTCGAAGTCGAAGAAGAACACCGTTGATCCGTTGCCGATGTTCGATCAGTTTGGGGCCGATGCCGTCCGCTGGTTCATGCTAAGCGACAGCCCGCCCGAGCGTGACCTGCCGTGGAGCGAGGCGGGAATTGAGGGCACTTGGCGCTTTGTTCAGCGACTATGGCGGATTTTTGAACGTGACGTTGAGGGCGGCGCTAGCGATAATGACCCCGATCTTGAGCGCCACCTGCACCGCGCAATTGCGGGCATTGGCACGGATATCGAAGCGCTTGGTTTCAACAAGGCGGTTGCCAAGGCGCATGAATTTGCCAATTTCATTGAGAAAGCCTCCCCCTCGGCCACGCGTGCGGCGGCGGCACGGACGCTCGCGCATCTGATCGCACCGATGCTACCGCATCTGGCCGAAGAGGCTTGGGAGGCGTTTGGCGGCACCGGCCTGATAGCGCATCAATCGTGGCCAAGCTATGATCCTGCGCTGCTTGAGGATGATGAAGTTACAATTGTATTTCAGGTGAATGGCAAACGTCGTGACGAAGAAAAAGCGGCAAAGGGAACGCTGAAAGTTGAGCTGGAACAGCGGGCGCTCGCAAATACTAATGTTCAATCGAGTATGGGTGGTCTTGAACCAAAGAAAATTATTGTGGTGCCTGACAGATTGGTCAACATAGTCATATGAAACGCCTTGCCGCCCTTGCTATGATCCTGATGCTTCCCGCATGCGGGTTGCAGCCGCTTTACGGTGATCGCAACGTCAGCAACACACTGCGCAGCGTTGAGCTTGCCCCAATTGAGGGCAAGGCGGGCTATCTTGTGCGTTCAGCACTCGAACAGCGTCTCGGTAAACCTGCTGGCGGGGCCGCGCGCTACCGGCTTCAAGTTGAGCTTGATGATCAGATCAACGGCTTTGGCGTCCGTCGCGACGACTCAGTAACGCGCGAACGACGCATCCTGCGCGCGCGCTACCGCTTGATTGAAACTGAGGGTGGCACGACAGTGCTTGATGCGACCGCAGGTTCGGACTCTGGGATTGATGTGGTTTCTTCCGAATATGCCGTGGTTGCGGCGGAAGAAACTGCGCTTGAGCGGCTGACCGAAATCGTATCGGATCAAATCGTTGCGCGCATCGCGCTTTACGTGAAACGCAGCGAAGCCGCGCCGGACAAGAAGTGAAGGTCAACGCGGGGCAGATTGAGCGCGCGCTCGATTCGCCGCCTGACAACATCCGGCTCTATTTGCTCTACGGCCCCGATGAAGCTGGATCGCGCGCGCAAGCCAAGCGGCTGGAGCGCGCGATGGGGCCAGGGGCGGAACGCGTTGATCTCGACGGTGCAACGCTGAAGAGCGATCCGGCGCGACTTGCCGATGAAGCCGCCTCAACCTCGCTTTTCGGCGATAAACGCCATATCCGCCTGACGCTCAGTGGTGACGAAGCAATGCCAGCGATTGAGGCGCTGCTTGAAGCACCTGCTGCTGGCAATCCAGTCGTCGCGATTGCCGGCGCGCTTAAGCCAGCGTCGGCCTTGCTCAAGCGGGCGCTTGCTGACGGCGCGGTGATGGCGTGCGCTAACTACCCGCTTGAGGGCGAAAATGCGGATCGTCTTGCCGTTGCGATGGCAAGCGGCCTTGGCATTCGCCTCTCGCCCGATGTCGCGCGCATGATTGTGGGTGCTGCGGCGGGCGACCGCGCGGTGATGAACCAAGAGCTTGAGAAACTTGCGCTTTATCTTGATGCCGCCCCCGAACGCCCTGCCGAAGGCGATATGGTCGCGTTTGACGCAATCAGTGCTGGCAATGGCGAGGGTGAGCTTTCGCGGCTGATCGACGCGGTGATGGACGGACAACCTGCGCTTGCCGCGCGGGAAATGGCGGTGCTTCAAGAGGAAGGTGTGGACGGTATCGCGCTGATCCGCGCGATGAATAAGCGCGTGCAATTGCTCACCCGTTTTGCCGCCGATGTGGCGAGCGGGCAATCGGTTGAAAATGTGATGGAGCGCGCGGGCAAATCCTTATTCTGGAAAGATAAAATGCCAGTTCAGAGGCAACTTAAACGCTGGGCACCAGCGCGTTTGGCCACCGCCGCAGACCGCCTTCTGGCCGCCGAACGCGCGATCAAAGCCGCCGGATCAGCGGGCACTATTTTTGCAGCATCAGAATTGATTACGCTCGCGCGGGTGGCGCAGCGGCGGGGATAACAGGTGTCCACTGCTTCTACTCTTCACGCTGCGCTAATATCTGTTCAACCTGTTCGTGGTCGGATAGCTTATCAACATCAATCGCCGCTTCGGCAAAGGGCAAAGGCACTGCACGTGCGCTTAAACCGAGCCTGTGACCAAGTGCGGCGATACCGTTTTGTAAACTGATCGTCCGAGTGATGGCGCGCAGAGCGATCAGCGGGCCGAAATGCCAAAAGAGTTTGAACAATTGCTTGCGGTCTTTTTCAGCGCTGACCCAGAGCGTAAGCGCTTTGCGCGCAGCCTCGCTTGAGAGCGCAAAGAGGTTCGCCCCCGACCATGCGCCGCCGCGCAGCTTGATCCATGTACGCTTATTATCTGGATAGGCGGCAAGGATCGTCGCGCGCTCAACCATGCCGACCGCGACATCAACGCCGTCGCTCGCCTCCAGAAAATGCGTGATCATTTCAGCGGTTAGCAAAGGATGATCGGCGGTGGTCACAAACAGCGGCCACGGCGCGGCTTCAGCCCCAGCAATGCTCAGGATGCTCTGCGAAATGCCTGACTGGCTTTCAACATAGCTAAGTTTTGGATGATCGGGCAAAACCGCCTTGATGGCGTCGGGCCGCTGGCACAAAATCACGACTTTGCTGATTGCAGATATGCCGAGCGCGGTCTCAACCACGCGCGCGACCATTGGCCTGCCACCGACTTGCACTAAAGCTTTGAACGTTTCACCAAAGGCACTGGCAAGCGGATCAATGCCGGGGCGCTGACCAGCGAGGATGATCGCAGTCCAGCCTGTTTTTGCCTCTGTCATGTTTTGGCCCTAGTCGTGCGACAGCAGCGATGCAATGTTGGACATGAAGGCGGGTTGAGCATGAGAGTGGCCGTTCTTTTTATCGGCGGAATGCACCAGGCGCTTCATATTGCGCCAGTGGCTGCGGCGCTTGTCGTGCGCTCAGGTGTCGAGGTTTCAGCCTATGTCGCTAGCGCAGAAGACGCATCGGCATTGGCGCTTTTGATGCAAAGGCTTGGGGTGCCGCCGCTGAAAATTATTGTGATGACAGTGCCAACTTGGATTATGAAACTGCCGGGTTTCAAACGGGCCAGCAAAATATCGCGACTGTTGTTTTGGAGTCGGGAAATCCGCAAGCATGATGCGATCCTCACGGCTGAACGTAGTTCAACCTTGCTCAAACGATTGCCGGGGCGGACGCCGCCGATGATCCATATCCCGCACGGAGCGGGTGACCGCGCCAAGGGGTTTGAGCCGCGCCTTGCGCTGTTCGATCATGTCATTGTTGCTGGGCCAAAGGATCGGCGACGCATGATCGCGCAAGGGCTGGTTGCGCCTGAACATTGCAGCGTTTCGGGTGCGATCAAGGTTGCTGCGTGTCGGCGGATACAGCGAAATAGTGCGCCACTTTTCGATAATGATCGTCCGGTAATCCTCTATAACCCACATTTCGACCATAGCCTTGGGTCATGGCCCAAGTTTGCGAACGCGCTGATTGATGCAGTGGTCGCGGATGATCGCCATAATCTGATCGTCGCACCGCACATCCGCATGTTTGAAATGGCGGATGAGGCGGAGCGCAATACATGGCGGCAATGCGCTGTTGCTGATCGCGTCATCGTCGATCTTGATTCCGAACGGCTAAATGATATGAGCTACACTCTAGCAGTAGATATATATCTCGGCGATGTCAGCAGTCAGGTGTATGAATTTCTCACCGTAGCAAAACCCTGTATCTTCATTGATGCGCACGGTGCGTCGTGGAAGGATAATCCTGATTATGCGATGTGGCAGTTTGGCCCGGTCTGCGCTGATATGGCGCAGATTATCGATGCGCTTGATCATGCCACGGAACACCACAGCGCGTATGTCGAAATCCAACGCGCGATGGTCGCCGATGCACTGGGCGACAGCGGCGACCGTGCAGCGGAGGTCGCAGCACAGCAATTAGTGGAGGCAGTGGAGGCCCTCAGCCGCTCCGTTTGAAAGGCGCCATTTCGCCGAGAAAGGCAATTTCACGTTCAACCGCGTGCCGCTCACGCACTAGAAAGTCGGCGATGGCCGAACGGAAGCCGGGATCGGCGATATAATGTGCTGACCAAGTGGTGACCGGCACATAACCGCGCGCGAGCTTATGTTCGCCCTGTGCACCAGCCTCAACGCGAGACAGGCCGCGCGCAATCGCCGCATCAATCGCCTGATAATAGCAAAGCTCAAAATGAAGAAAGGGCACATCCTCTCGGCAGCCCCAATAACGGCCATAAAGCGCGTCGCCGCCGATAAAGTTAAGCGCCCCCGCAATCGGTTTGCCGTCGCGCAGCGCAAGGATCAGCAGCAGCGCATCACGCATCGTCTTACCAATCTGGGTAAAGAAGGCGCGGGTCAGATAAGGCTGCCCCCATTTGCGCGCACCTGTGTCCTGATAAAAATACCAAAACGCATCCCAGTGCGCCTCGCTAATCTCGTGACCGGTGAGGTGGACGATCTCCAGCCCTGCCTGCGCCGCCGCCCGTTCTTTGCGGACTGCCTTGCGTTTGCGTGAGGCGAGTGCGGCTAGAAAATCATCAAAGCTTGCATAGCCATCGTTGGCCCAATGAAACTGCGTTCCGGCGCGGATCAACCAGCCAGCGGCTTCAAACCGGGCGCGATCCCGCTCGTCGATGAAGGTTGCATGGGCTGAGGAAAGATGGTGCTTTTCAACGACCGCTTCGGCACCACCAATAAGCGCCGCCGCAACGTCGTCATCATCCGTAAGCAGCCGTGGCCCCGGCACCGGCGAAAATGGCACAGCGATCTGGAGCTTTGGATAATAGCGCCCACCCGCGCGCGCGTACGCATCGGCCCAGCTATGATCGAAGACATATTCGCCCTGACTATGGCTTTTGGCATAGGCCGGCACCGCACCTGCGAGGCTGCCGTCAGCGTCTTCGACAATGATCGGGATTGGTTGCCAACCTGTCTTTGCGGTCGCGCTGCCCGAGGTTTCAAGCGCGGACAGAAACGCGTGACCGACGAAGGGGTTATTGGCCCCGGCGCAACGATCCCAAGATGCGGCGTCGATTTCAGCAACACCGTTTTCAAGCCTGACTGTCACTGCATCCGGGGGAGGCGTTGTCATCCGGGCTGTGCCACCGGCTTTTCATAAATTATTTCATCGGCATGAGCGAAGGCGGTGCGCTCTTGCTGTGCTGTCCGCACTGTCCATGTCAGCAGCATAAGCCCGCGACTATGCTGACCAGAAGCGAAGGGCGAGGGCAAATCCCGAATATCATAAGCGAGAAAATCAGGTTTGACCGTCCACAGCGCCACCCTCCGCTCAAGCTCTCGTCGGAACCGTGCGAGCCGGGTGTCTGGCCCTTGTTCGGTGATCACAAGCCCACGCACGAAGCGCGGCGCGTGGTTGCGAAACCAGCGGCCAACCGCTGGATTGAAGGACATCACCGCGACATTGCCCAAATAGCCCTCAAGCGCGCGGCGCACGCCAAGACAGAGAACGCCAACCAAATGGTTAGTGCTTTTTATCTCAATCAGGATTGGTACGCGGCCAGCAACGAGCGCAAGGATTTCGGCAAGGCGCGGGATTGTTTCATGGCTGCCGCGAAGGCGAATTTGATCAAGCTCATGCGCCGAACGCGCAGCAAATGCACCGTGCGCATCGGTTAGTCGGTCAAGCGCCGTGTCGTGAAATACAAAAGCCTCACCCTCTCGCGCGGCTTGAACATCACATTCGATGCCGTGCCCTGCGGCGATTGCGGCGGCAAAAGCGGCACGGCTGTTTTCGGGGCAATCTGTTCCGTGAAGCCCACGGTGCGCATAGGGTTGCGCCGAGAGAAAGGCGACACGCCTTGCCTCAGGTGGCGGCGCGATCAGCCGATCAAAGGGGACGAACAGCGACGATTGCATCAATTTCGACCGCAGCACCAAGCGGGAGCGCTGGCACCCCAACCGCCGCACGCGCATGGCGACCCGCATCGCCGAACACATCAACCATGAGTGTTGACGCGCCGTCCCCGACCTTGGGTTGATCGGTAAAGCGCGCATCCGAATTGACGAAGATATTAAGCTTCACAATCCGCTCGACGCGTTCAAGATCGCCTAGCGCTGCCTTGATTTGGGCAAGCAGCATGATTGCGCAGGCGCGCGCCGCTTCCTTGCCCGTTTCAAGCGTAATATCGTCGCCGAGCCGCCCGACCATCACATGACCATCTTTGAACGGCAATTGCCCCGACACAAACAGCATCCCGCCGACTTCAACTGTGGGAACATAAGCCGCAACCGGGGCGGCAGGCGTCGGCAGCGTAATGCCAAGGTGCATCAACCGGTGTTCTATAGGTTCTTGGCCCTTCGCGCTCATAGCGGCACTCCTTCAAAACGATCCATAATCCATTGTTCAGCGTCGTGCCAGCGGTCGATGCGTGCGTGAGCGGCACGCGGAGTCTTGATTTGGGCCGCTACGCGCGGTTCACCCACCATGTGCAGGCGGATGACATCGGGCACTTCCTTGGCGACTGAGATATGCTGATGCGCCAGATCATCGACAAAGACGGTTACACTTGGTTGATATTTTGCCACAATCTGTGCGAGCAATTCGCCCTTCCCGCCCTGATTGGTATAAACCGGCACATCAATGCCAAGCACCCGCAATTGTTCGGCGCGGGCATCACGGACGTCATCGGTGAGGTTCGTCAGTACAACAATATCAGCATGGGCACTTAGACTATTGATTGCAGAGACTGCACCATCAATTGGTTTCTGGCGGTGCATTTCGGTTTCAAAAAAGCCGCGTAAAAAAGGAAGTACGCGCTCCTGCTCCAGCGGATCGCCTGTCAATTTGCAGCGCATGGCGTTCAAATAGCCGCCCGTCACAGGATCAAACAGCGTATCGACGTCAAAATGGACATCGTGTGCCTCATCAAGCCACTGGGCAAAGGGCACGACCATATAAAGCAAGACTTCATCACAGTCGCTGATCAGCAGCGGACGGCTCATGCATTTAACCTTTCTTGCGCTATAATCAGTTGCTGTGGTTTTATACCAAGCGCGTCAGCGCAGGCGATGAGATCGGGTTCGTGCGATGCGAGGAAGGTGAGCACTGCGCCGAGCATTGCGGGCTCGCCAATGCGCGCCCGTATCCCCTCTGGCTCAAGCCCGGTGAGCGCGAGCAAACGGCCGGCACGCGCATCATCGCCCAGCGTCCAAGCCAGCGCCTGAAGTGCGAGCGCGGTCGCATCATCATCAATTGTATCACGCGACGTCATCGCTTAAGCCAACTCCAACAAAACAAGGATCAAGCGCGTGGCAAAAAGGGTGCTCGTTGTCGAGGACAATGAACTGAATCTCAAACTCTTTTGCGATTTGCTCCGCGCGCACGGCCATGAAACCGAGGGCGTGCGCGATGCGCGCGACGCAATTGAGCGCGCGACACTCTTTGCGCCCGACATTATCGTGATGGATATTCAAATGCCGCACATCAGCGGGCTTGAGCTGATTGAGGCAATCCGGCGCGATGTCATCCTGCGGCGCACGCCCGTAATGGCGGTGACGGCCTATGCCGGCAAAGGCGATGAGGAACGCATCCGCGAAGCCGGGGCCGACGCTTACGTTAGCAAACCGATTTCGCTAATGCGCTTTATCGAGGTGATTGGAGAGCTTGGTGCCATCGCTGATAATCGGGCGATGGTTTAGAAAACCAATCTTACTTGATTTTGGTTTCCTTGAACTCGACATGCTTGCGCACGACGGGATCATATTTTTTGAAGGACATTTTTTCAGTCTGCGTCCGTGGATTTTTCTTAGTGACATAGAAAAAGCCAGTGTCCGCAGTGCTGGCGAGCTTGATCTTAACGGTGGTTGGCTTAGCCATTTGCCTGAAACTTTCTAAATGTGAATTGGTGCCGCGTCAGAGCACGGGAAAGCGCGCGGAATAGATTCGTCAGCCAAAAAGTCAAGTGTTGGCAGAAATAAGGTGAGGGTTTCTGTTGCCCGGCACGCTTTTTGGTTGAGGGTTTCTGTTGCCCGGCACCCTCGGGCCGCTGGAATCTGATTCTGTTGCCCGGCTCAGCCCAGCCGCGTTATGAAGGTTAACCTTAGGCCGTTAA
>JAYTPB010000118.1:0-18510 GCA_043747445.1 Sphingomonadales bacterium | reverse complement strand
GTTATTGCTAACGGGCTGTCAATCATGGGGGTGACAGCCGCCGAGGAGATGTGAGCGATGACAGATACAGATCGCGAGTTGAGTTTGCAGGAAGAAGATCGCCTGCCTTGGCTTGAAGCCGTTGAAACTGATGAAGAAGATGAAGGCGTTACAGGTTCAAAGCTGCTTGGCCTTGTGCTGGCGGGTTTGCTCGCCATTGGCGTTCTCGTTGGCGGCATCTGGTGGTTACGCAATCAACAGGGGCCAAGCGGTGATGGTACGTTAATCGCGGCGCAAGAGGGCGACTATAAGGTCAAGCCAGATGAACCCGGCGGCATGAAGGTTGAAGGCCAGGGCGATGCAAGCTTTGCGGCGTCCGAAGGCGCTGAGGCCAATGGCAAGGTTGATGTGAATGCTACTCCTGAGGCGCCCGTTGCCGTGGTCAAGCAAAGTCAAGTTGCGGCGGCAAAACCAGCAGCACCTGCGGCTAAGCCTGCGGTGACGGCACCGCTTGCTGCACCAACGACAACACCGCTTGCTGCGCCTGCGCCATCAGGCGGAGGATTGGTGCAATTCGGCGCTTATGGTTCGCAGTCCTCGGCAGATGAGGCTTGGGCGACGCTCTCGGCCAAAAACCCGGCACTGGCTCGTTTGAGCAAGTCAGTGCTGCCCGCAGCCGTTGGCGGCAAAACATTTTACCGCCTGCGCGCCAATGCCGGATCACCAGCAGCAGCGGCTGCACTCTGCACCAAGGTGGGCAACTGCATCATTGTTAAGTGATGATTTAGGGTGAAAACCAGTTGCTAAGGAAGCTAATTGAAATTGCCTGAAGGAGGCTTCGAGCCTCCTTCAGGCAAACCCCTCACCCGGCGCTACGCGCCACCCTCTCCCGCAAGGGGAGAGGGGTTTTGATGTTCACCCAAACGCATAAGCCCCCGGTGCGGAATCCCCCGCTGGATGCTCCTTATTCCCCAATCCCTTAGGCGCGGCCTTCAGCGCTCCCGACCGTTCTTTCAGCCACTCCATCCAGAACGGCCACCATGATCCGGTGTGTTCGGCAACCGTGCCCATCCACTCGTCGGGCGTTGGGGGGAGGGCTTTGCCGGATCGGAAGAACTTCGCCTTTGGGTTGCCCGGCGGGTTGAGGATCGCCTGAATATGGCCGCTTTGTGAGAGGACAAATTCGATGTTCTTTGAGCCGAATAGCTGCGTCGAGCGATAGCACGCCTTCCACGGGGTGATGTGATCAGTCACACCCGCGAGGATGAACAGATCATTGTCCACCTTGGTTAGATCAACCGCGTGGCCGACCATGTTTGACTTGGCGGGGTTAATGAACGGCTGTTCCTCATACACGCGCAGATAATCCGAATGGAGTGAGGCTGTGAGGTTCGTCGTGTCATTATTCCAATGAAGGATGTCAAACGCGGGTGGGTCTTCACCGTGGAGATAATTGTTGATGACATAATTCCACACCAGATCATTGGGCCGCAGCCACGCGAACATGCGTGAAAGCGATGCGCCCTCCAAAATGCCCTTCTTCGCCGAACGTTCGCGCGCAAGCTTGATGCCGTGATCCGAAACGAGCGCGCCAACGTCGCTGTCAGTGCGTTCGGGCGCGAGGACGGTGACCATCATCGTGACGCAGCCGATGCGTTTATCTTTGTTGGCGGCCATTTTGGAGAGCAAGGTCGCGGTGGTGATCCCGCCTGAACAGGCCCCTGCGACGTTGACGGTCTTGCTGCCGCTAATGCTGCAAATGACGCCAATCGCTTCGATGATTGCGTCAACATAGTCGGCCAAGCCCCATTCGCGGTGCTCAACCTGCGGGTTGCGCCAGCTAATCAGGAAAGGCTGAAGGCCGTTATCGCATTCATATTTTACGATGCTTTTTTCGGGCGACAGATCGTTGATATAGGCCTTGTTGATTTGCGGCGGGATGATGAGCAACGGCACGGCGTGCACCTTCTCCTGCGTTGGGGCATATTGGATCAGTTCCATAATCTCGGTTTTATAGACCACCGCACCCGGCGAAATTGACAAATTCTCGCCCAATTTGAAGGCGCGCGAATCCACTTGGCTCACGATCCCGTCATTATGCACCATATCATTGTACGCGTTGCGAAGCCCTTTGATCAGCGATCCGCCGCCGGTCTCCATCGCTTTCTTGATCGCCGAAGGATTGCCCGCGAGCGTATTGGTCGGCGCGATGGAATCGATGATCATGCCTGAAACGAAGGTCGCGCGCGCACGCTCAAGATCGTCAAGTTCAAGATCTTCGATCCAGCGCTTAGTGCCGCGTTCCATCGCCAGATAATATTGCATCCCCGCCTTGTAGAACGGGTTGGCGGCCCATGCGCCGTCCATGAAACGCTTATCGCGCGGATTGGGGGCAAGCTCAGACTGATTGGTCATAATCTTGATCACGTCATCGGAAAACATCTGCGCGTGCTTCATCGTCCGCACAGGATTGCCAGCGGTTTCACGCAGCATGACAGCGACCGCACCCATCAAATCCTCACGCGCAATCCCAACGAGTGGATTGAGCGCACCAGTAGCTTCATTTTCATCATTGATTGGCGTTTTCTTGGCAGCCATTTGGGTATCTTCCTCACTTTATATCTTGATCTGAATTGAGGCGAAAAGCGGTGCAGAGTCAAATAGGGAATATCGGAGAATTTGCGCGCGCATTTGGGCGGTTTCGGCTATGTGAACATTTTGCTCGCGTTCAGATGGAGAGTATCTGTGTTCACTACCCCCGTTATCGCAGCCGTTTTATGGGCGGTGCTGCTTGGCGGCGCGGGTGGACTACTGACCAGTATCGGCCCGTGGTACCGCGCATTGCGCAAGCCGCCGTGGCAGCCGCCCGATTGGCTGTTCGGCCCGGCGTGGACGCTGATCCTCGGCCTTGCCGCTTGGGCCGCCGTGCTCGCGTGGAACGGCACAAGTGATCCGCAAGCGCACCGGCTTATCATTATGCTTTATACGATAAACTTCGTCTGCCACTTCCTGTGGTCGCCACTGTTTTTCACGCTCAAACGGCCTGATCTGTCACTGATTGAGGTCGTGTTTTTGTGGAGTTCAGTACTCAGCCTGTGCATCTTGCTGCGGCCTTACTCAGTGCTGGCAAGCTGGTTGATCGTGCCCTATTTGGTTTGGGTTAGCTTCGCAGCGATCCTTAATTTGTATATTGTAAGGCTTAATCCGAGGGTTCACACCAATTAACTAAATCCGTTCGGGCTGAGCTTGTCGAAGCCCTGCCTTTTCTTTTCAACCGCTAGAGAAGAAGGGCAGTCCTTCGACAAGCTCAGGACGAACGGTGATGATTTAACGCTTGATACCCTTTAGGCTTAGTACAGCAATCCATGACCCTCACGCGCCCTCGCGGGCCAGCCATTCTTCAAGCCATTTAATCGTATAATTGCCGTCAATCACATCAGGTTCACGCAGCAGCGCTTGGTGGAGTGGGATCGTAGTCTTCACGCCGTCAACTACCATTTCCTCAAGCGCGCGGCGCATCCGCATCATGCAGCTTTCGCGGGTGCGGCCGTAGACGATAAGCTTGGCGATCATTGAGTCGTAATATGGCGGTATCCGGTAGCCCGTATAAAGCCCGCTATCGACGCGGACGTGCATTCCGCCCGGTGGGTGATAGGCAGTAATCGTGCCGGGGGAGGGGGCGAAGGTCGCGGGGTCTTCGGCATTGATCCGGCATTCGATTGAGTGCCCGCGAAATTCGAGGTCTTCCTGTTTGACTGAAAGCCCGCGCCCCTCGGCGATGCGGATTTGTTCACGCACGAGATCAAAGCCTGTGATCATTTCAGTCACGGGATGCTCAACCTGAATCCGCGTGTTCATTTCGATGAAGTAGAAATGCCCGTCTTCCCACAGAAATTCTATGGTGCCAGCGCCGCGATAGCTCATTCCGGCCATTGCATCGGACACGACTTTGCCCATCCGCGCGCGCTCTTCATGGCTGATGACGGGCGAGGGGGCTTCCTCAAGCACCTTCTGGTGTCTCCGCTGGAGCGAGCAATCGCGCTCACCGAGATGGATCGCGTTGCCCTTGCCGTCGCCAAACACTTGAAATTCGATATGGCGCGGATTGCCGAGATATTTTTCGAGATAGACCGTTGCATCGCCGAACGCGGCCTTGGCCTCGGTGCCTGCTTGGAGCATTTGCGTTTCAAGCTCATCGGGCGAATTGACGACCTTCATCCCGCGCCCGCCGCCGCCTGAGGCCGCCTTGATGATTACGGGATAGCCGACCTCCGCCGCGATGGCCTTGGCTTCAGCTAAATCTTCAATCGCACCGTCAGAGCCGGGAACAAGCGGCAGGCCGAGCGCGCCTGCGGTGCGTTTTGCTTCAACCTTATCGCCCATCGTCCGGATATGTTCGGGCTTGGGGCCAACGAAGATAATCTGATGTTCTTCGATGATTTCGGCGACGCGCGCGTTTTCTGACAGAAAGCCGTAGCCGGGGTGGATCGCGTCAGCATTGCTGATCTCCGCCGCAGAGATAATCGCGGGGACGTTGAGGTAGCTATCCTTGGCAGCGGGTGGCCCGATGCAGATGGCTTCATCGGCAAGGCGGACGTGCATCGCGTCGGCATCGGCAGTTGAATGCACCGCGACCGTCTTGATCCCCATTTCGTGGGCTGCTCGGTGGATACGCAGCGCAATCTCACCGCGATTGGCGATCAACAGTTTTTCAATGGCCATCGTTATTATTCAACAATCACAAGCGGTTGATCAAACTCAACTGGCTGGCCAGCGCTCACAAGTATCTGCGTCACTTTGCCCGCGCGCGGGGCAATGATCGGGTTCATCACCTTCATCGCCTCAATGATGATCAGCGTATCCCCCTCAGCAACGGTCGCGCCGACGCTCACAAAGGGCGCCGCTTCGGGCGACGCGGCGAGATAGGCCGTACCAACCATCGGCGATTTGATCGTGCCGGGGTGATCGGCAGGCGGCAGCGCAGCAACGGGTGCCGCAGACGGAGCAGCGGCGACGGGCGGCGGAGCAAAGGCCTGTGCTGGTGCCGCAAACGCTGTCATCGTGCGCACCACGCGGATCTTGCGTCCGCCATCCTCAACCTCAATTTCGGAGAGCTTGGTTTCATCAAGCAGCTCGGCAAGTTGGCGAACAAGTTTGACATCGACCTGCATCGTGCCAGTGGATTTGTCAGTCATTTGACCCCCAAGATGTTGTTAATACTGCCAATGTCAGAGCTTTGCCGCCGCGTCCAGCGCTAGCGTGTAGGATTTGGCACCGTGCCCTGCAAAACAGGCGGCGGCGGCCATCCCGATATAACTGATATGGCGGAATGGTTCGCGCTTGTGCGGATCGGACAGATGCACCTCGATCACGGGCACCTTGATCGCCTTGATTGCATCATGGATAGCGATTGAGGTGTGGGTATAGCCGCCCGCGTTGAGCAACACAGCCCTGGCGTTATGAGCGTTGGCTTCATGCAGCCAATCAATCAAATGGCCCTCATGGTTTGACTGGCGGACATCAACGGCAAGCCCAAGCCCGCGCGCCTGATCCTCAAGCATCCCGGCAATATCATCAAGCGTGTCATGCCCATAAATCTCCGGCTCGCGTGTGCCAAGCAGGTTCAGGTTCGGGCCGTTGAGGACGTAAACGACGGGCAGATCAGCCAAGGGTGCGCTCTTTCGGTTGCGACATCGGGGAAGCGCCCCCTATATGGCGTCCGAAACAAAAGCGCAAAGTGGCGAGTGAATGGATAGCAACCTTCCTAATTTCAGCGATTATATTGTTTTCGTAGATGAGAGCGGATCTCCGACCTTATCTCAGGTCGATGCTGCATATCCGATCTTCGTGTTAGTTTTCTGTGTTGTAAATAAATGGATTTATGCCGACAAAATTCAGCCTGCCATCAAGCGATTGAAGTTTGAATTTTTCGGGCATGATATGACAGTGCTACATTCGCACGATATTCGAAAGCCAAAAGGGGATTTTCGAATTCTGCAAAATAAGACTGTCCGAGAGCGTTTTCTATCGCGCCTCGATGAACTGGTAACTAATGCGGATATTCATTTGATTGCTCAAATCGTCGATAAGCGGGAATGGAAAAAGCGGATCGATACGCCTTTTGATCCATATCATGTTGCTTTGCGATTATGTCTCAGCCAGTTAGATCGATTCTTGTCCGGTCACGGACAAAAGGGAAGGCTAACCCATATTATCGCAGAGTCTCGTGGAAAAACAGAAGACCGTGAACTGGAAGTTGAGTTTCACAGGTTTTATCATGAAATGACTGTAGGTGGATCAGGTGTGACGCCGTGGTTTACTGGTGCGCATTTAGATCTGAAGTTTGTCGAGAAAAAAATAAACTCTGCTGGATTGCAGCTAGCGGATTTAATGGCTCAACCGATAGGACGGAATTATCTAAAACCCGATCAAGAAAATCACGCGTTCAAGATCATTGAAACCAAAATATTTCAAGGTGTTGGCGGATTTCCATAGCTCTGAAAGCGAAGGGCCTCCGGTTTCCCAGAAGCCCAGCGCCGACCGGACATTTCCAATCCACTTGATTGCGGGAATAGCGCAATTAAGTTGAAAAGTCAATAAAATCAAAAGGCATTCTAACGCATGAAGTCTTACACCATCACCCTAAATGGCGAACCACGCGCCGTCGCCCTTGGTACTACCATCGCTGCGCTTGCTGCTGAACTTGGTCTAAACCCGGCCAAGGTTGCGGTTGAGCGCAATTTGGAGATTGTGCCGCGTTCAACGCTTGCTGACGTGGTGATTGGCGAGGGGGATAGGCTTGAGATTGTCCATTTCGTTGGGGGAGGGCAGCAAGATACTTGGAGCGTGGCAGGCCAGACCTTCACCTCGCGGCTGATCGTCGGCACTGGGAAATATAAGGATTTTGCACAGAATGCCGCCGCACTTGAGGCGTCGGGTGCTGAAATCATCACGGTTGCCGTCCGCCGGGTCAACGTGTCCGATCCTTCTGCGCCGATGCTGACGGATTTTATTGATCCCAAGAAATACACCTATCTGCCCAATACAGCAGGCTGTTTTACCGCTGATGATGCCGTCCGCACGTTGCGGCTCGCGCGTGAGGCGGGGGGCTGGGACTTGGTCAAGCTTGAGGTGCTTGGTGAGGCGCGCACGCTTTATCCCGATATGCGCGAAACGCTCAAGGCCACTGAAACGCTTGTGCGCGAAGGCTTTAAGCCGATGGTCTACTGCGTTGATGATCCGATTGCGGCCAAGCAGCTTGAAGAGGCAGGCGCGGTCGCGATCATGCCGCTTGGCGCGCCAATTGGTTCAGGGCTTGGTATTCAAAACCGCGTGACCATCCGCCTGATTGTTGAGGGTGCAAAGGTGCCCGTGCTGGTGGACGCTGGCGTTGGAACGGCTTCGGACGCGGCGATTGGCATGGAGCTTGGCTGCGACGGCATCCTGATGAACACCGCCATTGCCGAGGCTAAAGACCCGATTGCAATGGCGCGCGCAATGAAGCTCGCGGTTGAAAGCGGGCGGCTGGCTTATATGGCGGGCCGGATGGGGCGACGGATGTATGCTGATCCGTCAAGTCCGCTGGCTGGGTTGATTTGAGGCGTATATCCGCGTATATACTTTAATACGGAGTAGCCCGATGAACATGATCACCACAAAACCCTTCAGGAGCGGCAACAGCGAAGCCATTCGCTTGCCCAAGCATATGGCGTTCGGCCCTGACACTGAGGTTGAAATCAGCAAACACGGCGACATCGTGACGATCCGTCCAAAGCCCAAGCAAAGCATTAAGCAGATGATCGCGAACCTGCGGGCGATTGGAACGCCCGAAGACGGTGTTCAAAAACGTGAGCCTTTTGAGGCTCCTGAACGTCCTGGTCTCTAAAGTTTGGCATATTTGTTAGATACTAACATTGCGATCCACCTACGCGATGCAGAACTCAGCATACTTGATCGCGTTGATGCGCTTTCGGGCGAGATTTATTTATCAGTTGTTTCGGTTGTTGAGCTTGAGGGCGGGGTCAATCAAAACCCGAAAACGGCTGAGGAACGCAGACGTCTTTTGAACCAACTATTAGTATCGCTTATCATCCTTCCTTTTGAACGGCGTGAAGCAATTGAATATGGCCGTATCGTCAGTAGCATCGGTTTTTTGCGTAGCCGGATTCTTGACCGAATGATCGCAGCGCAAGCGATCATCACAGGCGCAACACTCATCACTATGAATGCCCCGGACTTCCGCGACATTCCCGGCCTTACCCTCGAAATCTGGCCAAGCCCGCACGCTTAAGCAAAATCCCTTGTGCGCTGCGGCTTTGCGGTGCAGTCTCCGCTAAATGTCCGGGGCACCATTTGACGAGATTCGGGGATTTGGCGATGGCGATGCCTGTCGCGCTGAATTTGCTGCACTTGGTGATTGGCTGAACAACACGCCAGCCGCCGAACTTGATCGGCGTCAGCAATCGGCCGAAGCAACTTTCCGACAATTGGGGATTACTTTTGCGGTGTACGGTGAGGAGGATTCGTCAGAGCGGATCATCCCGTTTGATATTGTCCCGCGCGTGTTCACCGCGTCCGAATGGGCCTCGCTTTCGGCAGGTTTGACGCAACGGGTCGAGGCGATCAACCTGTTCCTCACCGATATTTACGGCCCGCGTAAGATCATTGATGACGGCATCATCCCGCCTGATCTGATTTTCGGCAATCCGCAGTTTCGCCCAGAAATCGTGGGATCAACCCCGCCGCACAATGTCTGGTCACATATTTGCGGGATTGATCTGGTGCGAACGGGTGCCGATGATTTCTGGGTGCTTGAGGATAATGCGCGCACGCCATCGGGCGTGTCCTACATGCTTGAAAACCGTGAGGCGATGATCCGGTTGTGTCCAGAACTCTTCCGCCAATATCAGGTGGAGCCAGTCGATAGCTACACCGATTTGCTTCACGAAACGCTGCAATCAGTCGCACCGAAGGGCGCGGGAAGCGATCCGGTTTGTGTGATCCTGACGCCGGGGCACCATAATTCGGCCTATTATGAACATAGCTTCCTTGCCGATACGCTTGGGATTGAGCTGGTTGAAGCGGCTGATCTTGAGGTCGATGATGACAAGGTGTGGATGCGCACGATTACTGGACGGCTTCAGGTGCATGTCATTTACCGCCGGGTTGATGATGATTTTCTTGACCCGCTGATGTTCCGCCCGGACTCAATGCTCGGCGTACCGGGCCTGATTGCGGCATACCGCGCGGGCAATGTCACGATTGTCAACGCGCCGGGGACGGGGATTGCCGATGATAAGGCGGTCTATTCCTACATGCCCGAAATCGTCCGCTATTATTCGGGTGGAGAGGCGCTGCTTCCCAATGTTGAGACATATCGTTGCCGTGAGCCGCAGGCGCTTAAATATGTGCTTGATAACCTTGAGAAACTGGTGGTGAAGCTTGTTGACGGTTCGGGTGGCTATGGGATGCTGATCGGGCCCACTTCGACGCGCGCGCAGATTGAAGAGTTTCGTGCCGCGCTGATTGCGCAGCCGAGCCGCTATATCGCCCAGCCGACGCTGGCGCTTTCAACCGTGCCGACGCTGACGGATCAGGGGATTGCCCCGCGCCACGTTGATTTCAGGCCGTTCGTGCTGAGCCAAGCGGGCAAGGTCAAAATTGTTCCCGGCGGGTTAACCCGCGTTGCGCTCAAGCAAGGCTCGCTGGTCGTCAATTCAAGTCAGGGCGGTGGCACTAAGGATAGCTTCATCCTCTCTAATGATGGTGGGCCTGCCTGATGCTCTCACGCACTGCATCATGCTTGTACTGGCTTGGTCGTTATGTTGAGCGGGCCGAATTTACCGCGCGGTTAGTGGAGGCGACGCTGCGGCTTGATGCGCTATCAACCCGACCAGCAGGGGATGCCGCTTGGACAAGCGCGATGAAGGTGATTGATGCTGATGAGGCTTTTGCCAAAACCGGGGCCGCGCTTACGCCGCAAAATGTGACGCGCTTTCTCACCGTTGATACCAGCCATCGCGGCTCAGTCGTTTGCTGTCTTAATATGGCACGCGACAATGCACGCGCGGTGAGGACGGCACTTTCGCGTGAGGCGTGGAGCGCGATCAACAGCGCGTGGCTGCTCTTTCACGGCAAGCATAGCCCTGGCAATACGCAGGATGTGATCAATCTCGTTGCGCAGGCCGAGGCCGAGACGCGCGGATTTGAAGGAGCGGTCAACCGGATGCTGCGCAATGCCTCTTCACGCTTCATGCGGCTGGGGGCGGCGATTGAGCGCGCGGATAACAGCGCGCGGCTGCTTGACGTCAAATATCATATCCTGCTGCCCGAGGGTGAGGCAGTTGGCGGCGCGGTTGACCGCGATCAGTGGACAACGATTCTTCAGACCGTCTCTGCAGTCAACGCTTACCGCTGGCTCTACCGCGAAGGGTTAAAGCCAAGTTGCGTGACTGAGCTGCTCATTCTTCGGCGCGAACTGCCACGCTCGCTTGCCGCTTGTGCTGAGGAAGTGGTTCAACATCTCAACAGCATTGGTAAGGATACCGGGCTTCAGGGTGTGGCTGACCGACTTGCCCGCGCGCGCCATGTCCGGCTGGGTGAGGCCAAGGTTGAAAGCATTATCAGCGACGGGCTGCATGAAACGCTTGAAGATTTCATTGAAGATAATGCGACGCTCCACCAAGCGATTTCGCGCCAGTTCCGGTTTGTATAAAGTAAGGGTTGTATGCGTCTCACGATTGATCACCATACCCGCTATCAATTTAGCGAACCGCAAGCACGGGTTGTCCAACTGCTGAGGATGACACCGGCTGACTATATCGGCCAGACCGTCACCGATTGGCGGATTGATGTCGATTGCGATGCCCGGCTGCGAGACGGTCGCGATGGTTACGGCAATATCACGACGATGCTGTACGTTGATGGCCCAATCCGAGCTATTGAACTGATGGTGCGCGGAGAGGTTCTGACTGACGATAGCGCGGGCGCGGTGAAGGGCTGCACCGAAACGCTGCCGCCGCTGTTTTTCACCCGCGTCACGCCGCTTACTGAGGCAGATGAGGCCATTACCGTTCTTGCGCAGACGGTGGTGGGTGGCGGCGCGCGTAGTGCTGACCGCGCAGCAGCACTCATGGCGGCGGTGCATGATGTGATTACGCCAAAGCCGGGACGCACCGAAAAATCAGTGACTGCGGCTGACGCGTTCGCGCTTGGCCGGGGGAGTGTGCGTGACTGCGCGCATGTCCTCATTGCGGCGGCGCGCGCGGTTGGTTATCCGGCGCGCCTCGTTTCTGGGCACTGTCTTGATGGCCCCAACGCCGCAAGCCATAGTTCGGCGCACTGCTGGACTGAGCTTTATATCGAGGGGGAGGGGTGGATCAGCCTTGATCCCTCAACCAACCGTAGTCCGCGCGATACTTATGTCCGCGTTGCGATTGGGCTTGATGCAAGCGATTCTACCCCGCTTTCGGGCACGCGGCGCGGTGGCGGGATTGAGGCGCTTGACGTCGATGTACGCGTGGCATTGAGCCAAAAGCAAGGCTAGGCTAACCTAGTTAAGTTGGGGGGCGGATAAACATGACCTATTGCGTTGGAATGCGTCCGAAATCGGGGCTGGTTATCATCGCTGACACGCGGACGAACGCGGGCATCGATAATATTTCGACCTATAATAAGCTCCACACGCTTGCCGAGGATCGCGATAGGCTGATTATCTGCGCGTCAGCGGGAAGCCTGTCCGTCACCCAATCAATGCTTTCAATGCTTGCCGAGGGGCTTGAACCCAAGGACACAGATGAGCCGCGCCGGACGGTCGCCAATATGCCGACGATGTTCCGCGCGGCGCAACTGGTGGGTGAGGCGCTGTCCGATGCTCGCCGCGATATCGGTAGGGCGCTCCACGGCTCGGGCATCAACGCCGATGTTTCGCTGCTGCTCGGCGGGCGCATCGGCGATGGCCCGTTGATGCTTTACCTTGTGTATAGCGAGGGCAATTTCATCGAATGCCAGCGTGACAGCCCTTACGGTCAAATTGGCGAGCTTAAATACGGGAAGCCAATCCTTGACCGTGCGCTGCAATGGGAGTCGCCACTTGATGAGGCGGTCAAGGTTGGGCTGATCTCATTTGATTCAACGATGCGGTCAAATCTTTCGGTTGGTCGTCCGCTTGATATGATCGTCATCCCGCAAGATCGCGGCGCACCGATCATCCGCCGACGCATCACTGAAGACGACGCCTATTTCAATGAGCTGTCGGCCAATTGGGGGCGGCTGATGAACGAATCGCGTCAACAAATTGCCGACCCGCCGTTCATGAAGAGCATATAAAAAGCCCCGCACATTTGCACGTGCGGGGCCTATGTTCGCAAATAAGTTTGGAGATCGATTAAGCGAAGGAGACGTTCACACGCATCCGGCGGCGACGCGCAGATGCGCCAACCAAGCCAAACCCTGCGATGAGCATTGCCCACGTTGCTGGTTCTGGCACTGCCGCTGTTCCCGCCAGGCCGAATACCTGTGCAGTATTAAACGTGAAGCCAGGGTTGCGAAGAATATCGAAATTAAGATTGTAACCAATGGCATCAAATGCCGCGAGGTCATTTGAGGTTACAGTCAACACTTCGCAAGGTGACGCGGTTGGATCAAGAATGCCAATCTGGCGGCCTCCTATAATGCAGAGCCCTGAGTCATCGAGGAAACCGGGCGCATCCTTAAAATGTGATGCTTGATCACCATCGCCAACGAAAGCGCCTGTAGCAAGGTTGGCAAACTCTACGACTTGAGAATTACCAAAATTATAGGGTGTGCTACCATCAATTGAGAAAAAAGCAGCGCGGTTGGCCGAAAGTTGCAAAATACGATCGCCCGTGACGGGATCAAAAGCATTGCCGTACCGGAACAGATCAAAAACAGAAAATAGAGCAAAATTATTTAGGTTAAGACCTGAAAATTGGGCATTGCCAGCAACGAAGTCAACTGTGTCAACCCCGCTGACAAAACCAAGCACATGGCCAATTTCGTGGATGGCAACGCCAGTGAAATCAAGGAAGCCATCATCAATACCGTCAGTTGGATCAAAATCAAAGTCAGCCGTTGAACTGAAATCAATACAGCCATCAGCATTCGCAACGCTACTGCTACAGCGGAAGGTATTTGACTCATCAATCCCAATGCCAAGCGCTTTCAGATTTGCGGTGTTGGCATCAAGCAGCAGGTTATTTGTTGAACCATCACCATCGAAGCGAGTTACATTGCCGTCGGCACCACCAAGAGTGCCTGCCAAAGGAGCATTCGTGCGAAAACGAAGACCGCCATTCTGGTCAAGCGGCGAAAGATTGGAAACAGCGATTCGGTCTAACGCTGTGGTGCCAGTTGAAGCAAGGCCAGCGTAAACATTGCTGACTGACAAAACTGAGGATGAGCTTCTTGCGCCACCAAGCACATTTGGGCCAAGGTTAGCAAACCCAATATCAATGTTTATCGTAACGTTGTTTGTTAGCGTGCGATTCCAGAAGTTTGCAGCTTTCTGAAACGATAGCAACGCGGCTTGACCACGTGCCCCTTGTGAAGCGAACGAACCTTGAGAGTCGCGAAGAATGATTGTTAGAGCTGATGCAGGTGTTGACGCTACGACGGCTGATACCGCAGCGGCCACTAAAACTAGATGCTTTTTCACTTGAGATACTCCGTTAGAGACTAACCCAATCGTCCATCCCTACGGTTAAGTTAACTGATTGATAACTTTCATCAGTAAAATGTCAAAGTTGAAGAACATGAAAAACAAGTGAACATCTCAAAAAAAGGGCATTTCGGCTCAATTTGAAACAACTACAGTATAACACCCTATGTCAAATTGTGATTGCCGAATAAAACTACAAACAGCGAACCAGCTTCTCACTATGCCCTTTATGGAGGGTGTAACTTTGCGGTGTGGCAACGCCGGTTTGGCTGACGGTAAGCTTGATCGTATCGCCGACCATCTGACCGCGAAAAACGGCAGGCTTGCCGCGCGCAGCAAAGTCTTTGGCAAGCGTTGGGCCGCCGCGTTCCTGATCAAAGGTGCCGCGCGCGGTGAAGCGGCCTTTGGCGTCGGGAAGGATCTTGCCTTTGATCGTGCCGCTTGCGCAGTCCATACGGATATCGCCACCACTCGTTGTCATCGTCATGATCATCCGATCGCCGCCCCAAGTGCCGCTGAGCATTTTTGGTTTTGCCGCTGCGCCTGTCGCTGGAACTGCCATAATCATCGCCCCCATGCTGCCTGCCAAAAGTCCGATTTTGAAACCGTAGCGCATATCATCACTCCTTGAAATATGGGTGGCTCCCGCTGCGCCACGCTAGTCACAAAAAAGGCGGGTGAAGCATCCCTACTTCACCCGCCGATTTTAGCGTCAAGACTATGTACTGGCGATTAAGCCGTTACAGCCTTTGCCGTAGTGCGACGACGACGCATTGCGCCACCCACAAAGCCGAAGCCTGTGATCATCATCGCCCAGGTTGCGGGTTCAGGAACCGCGCCGCCACCGCCGACATTGATGCCGATGATGCCAACGAAGGTGCCAAAGCGGGCAAAGCCCGAACCAGCAGGGTTACCGCCCGCAGCATTGTTGAAGAAGTCAGCAAATTGGTTGATAACATAGAAGCGGTTGCTGTCTGATGGATCGAGCGTAACCGAGCTATAGTCACCAAAACGCTGACGACCAGCCGCTGGCTGACCTTGCGGCGAACCAAGGTGATAATCATCAACCGGGCTCTGCTTGATCAAAATGTCACCACTGGTTGAACGGATCGTCCCGTTCGCGTTGGTGGCATATGACCGTGCAAAAATGCTGATCCGGCCATCGACGGGATGGCTGGCATCACCCGAACGAACATAACCAACCACGAATTCGCCACGGCTGTTGACCGCGAGTGAACCTTCGTAGAAATCATATGTATTGTCTGGGCCAGTGATGTCTGTTTCGGACAGCAAGGTCTTTGTCCGATCATCAATAACCGAAATACGAACGACGGTGTGATCCTGACCAAGTGGCGTCACTGTGTGAACGGCATAGATTTTGCCATTTGCTGCATAAACGCTCGATGACACGCGGTCATCAAGTGTATCAACAACGCGGGCGTTGCCGGTGTTGAGCAAATCAGGCTGACGACCTGGACGCGGTGCCGCGTAATCTGCACCACCAAGGAACCTTGTCGCTGATTTGTTACCCGCAGCATCGAAGCTGTAGGTTACGAGGTCATTGGCATTGAGCGCCACAGCAACAACGTCAAATCCACCATTGCCGTTTGGTGCGCGGTTAACACCTTGAATTGCAAAACCATTGTCAACAATATTGGCTGGATCAAAAGGTGTGTCAACTTGACGAAGCCCTGCAAGCGTGGGGCCGCCAGCGGCATAAAGATTAGCCAGCGAAACGCTGTTAACCGTCACGCCCCGGAAGTTGCGTGCGCCGCCAGCAACCGTTGCGAAGAAGTTATTGGTACCAATCACCAAACGATCACCCGCAAAAGCAAGTGTTGGATAGTCAGCAACGCCGTTGATCTGGCCAGGATTGTTGGCCAAACCGTTAAACGCTACCGAGCGAAAACGACCGAGCACATCGTCAGTATCTGAAACCGCAATCTGAATCCTATTACCGGGAGTGCCAAAGCCAATTGCAACCCAGCGCCGCGCAGCAGCGTCAAACAAGATACGAGTATCACCACCAGTCGCCTCACCACCAGCGCGCTGGAAGAATTGGCTGTCGGTGATACGTGGCGCGAGCAACGCACCCGTGGTTTTATTATAGGCGGCAAAACTACCATTCTGGAGCTGAGCGAATTGAAGCGTTCCCACCGCACCGTTTACGTCTGGTGGCTGGAGGCCTATACCAAGAGCGCGCGTGTCACGATCCGATGTACCAACAAAGCTGTTTACCAGCACAGTTGCTGCGAATGCGCTTACTGGCGTTGCTGCCATCATCACTGAAGCGGCCAATACCGCCATTTTCCGCATGCGCGGTTTGGTAATTTCCCTATCCACAATTATTCTCCAAATATTAGCTTTGGTATAAACCTTGACCGCTCGACTCGGATTCAAGTTCGATAACGATTTGTTAATGTTTGGTGAGACTCGGGCAATGTGTCAAGCCGCGAATCGGCCAAAATTCATATGTCTCATAATGGGAAGCTTCGCCGGGTTCGTGGCGGATTTCTGCGCCATTGCCGCCGCATTGCCATTGTGACTCGCATGGCCGCAGGCACGCTGCTAGGGCGTCCGCGTCAGCCCGTTAGTGAAAGCAATTACAGCCATGATTCCCCGTTATTCGCGCCCCGATATGGTTAACATCTGGGCACCCGAAACCAAATTCCAAATCTGGTTTGAGATTGAAGCGCACGCAACCGACGCGCTAGCTGATTTAGGCGTGGTGCCAAAAGAAGCCGCTGCCGCAATTTGGGCGAAGGGCGCGTTTGAGGTTGATCGGATTGACGCGATTGAGGCGGAGGTCAAACATGACGTTATCGCCTTCCTCACCAACGTTGCCGAACATGTGGGGGAGCCAGCGCGCTTTATGCATCAAGGGATGACGAGTTCGGACGTGCTTGACACATGCCTTGCGGTGCAACTTGCCCGCGCAACCGACATCATGCTTGATGATCTCGACCGCCTGCTTGCCGCGCTTAAGGTGCGTGCATTCGAGCATAAATTAACCCCGTGCATCGGGCGCAGCCACGGCATTCATGCAGAGCCTGTCACTTTTGGCCTTAAAATGGCGGAGGCCTATGCCGAATTTGCCCGTTGCAAGGCGCGGCTGATCGCGGCGCGCGCTGACGTGGCGACGTGCGCGATTTCAGGGGCCGTGGGGACATTCGCTAACATTGATCCAGCGGTTGAGCGCCATGTTGCGGCCAAGCTTGGTCTGACGATTGAACCCGTTTCAACGCAAGTGATCCCGCGTGATCGCCATGCGATGTATTTTGCGACGCTTGGCGTGATTGCCTCATCAGTTGAGCGGCTCGCCACTGAAATCCGCCATTTGCAGCGCACTGAAGTGCTTGAGGTCGAGGAATATTTCTCGCCGGGGCAAAAGGGTTCGTCTGCAATGCCGCACAAGCGCAATCCAGTGCTGACTGAAAATCTCACCGGCCTCGCGCGGGTGGTGCGCGGCTATGTAACGCCAGCACTTGAAAATGTCGCGCTGTGGCATGAACGCGATATCAGCCACTCCTCGGTCGAGCGTTACATCGGGCCAGACGCAACGATCACGCTCGATTTCGCGCTCCACCGCTTGACGGGCGTGATTGAGAAACTGCTGGTCTATCCGGCACGGATGCAGAAGAATTTGGATAAGATGGGCGGCCTCGTCCACTCGCAGCGCGTGCTGCTCGCGCTGACGCAAGCAGGGGTCAGCCGTGAGGATGCCTACCGCTTGGTGCAGCGCAATGCGATGAAGGTGTGGGACTCCGATGGCGCGCTTTCGCTGATGGAATTGCTCAAAGGCGACGGCGAGGTGAGCGCTGCGCTCTCAGTCGCTGAGATTGAGGATAAATTCGATCTTGGGTATCACTTCAAGCATGTTGATACGATTTTTGATCGAGTGTTTGGCACGTAGTAAGCCATTTCAGGGGGGAAGCGATGAAGCGGGTTTTCAAATGGCTGTTCGGAATTTTGGCGCTGCTTCTTATCGGCGGGCTCGCGATTGGCTACACGCCGGACACTGATGAAACGGAGATGAAGGCCAAATACGGCGGGCCAGCGTCGCAGTTTATCACGCTCCAGCCCGGCCTTACCGTTCATGTCCGCGATGAGGGGCGGCGTTACGGCCCAGTGCTTGTCCTCATCCACGGATCAAATTCTTCGCTCCATACTTGGGAGCCTTGGGTGAAGCGGCTGGGCGGGCAATACCGGATTGTTTCACTTGATTTGCCCGGCCACGGGCTGACGGGACGGCACCCGAGCGGGGACTATGACTATCCGATCTTCGTTGATGTTGTTGATAAGGTGATGATTAAGCTCGGCATTGATCGCGCGGTTATCGGCGGCAATTCGATGGGCGGCGGGGTGACGTGGATGTATGCGCTCGCACATCCTGAAAAGGTTGAGGCGATGATCCTTGTCGACGCCGCTGGCGCGCCGCGCTGGGAGGCGAGGAAAGCGCCGATTGGGTTCAGGATCGCGCGGATGCCAGTGCTGCGCGATGTCGCGAAAATCATCACGCCGCGATCGATGGTGGAATCGAGCCTGCAAACCTCAGTGAGTGTGAAGTCAGTCGTGACCGACGTGGCGGTTGATCGCTATTGGGAATTGCTGCGCTATCCGGGCAACCGCGCGGCGACGATCAAGCGCTTTTCCTACACGCACAATAATCATCCAGCGACACGTGATAAGCTGGCGACGCTCAAAATCCCGACACTGATCCTATGGGGCGAGGAAGATAATCTTATCCCAGTGCGCTCAGCCAAATGGTTTGCCGAGGCGATTCCGGGGTCAAAGCTGATTGTTTATCCCAAGGTTGGCCATGTGCCGATGGAGGAAGTCGCTGACCGGAGTGC
>JAYTPB010000117.1:0-1675 GCA_043747445.1 Sphingomonadales bacterium | reverse complement strand
TTATGATTTTGATAAGCGCGGCAAGATGATCGCCAGTGATACCGGGCGCGATCCTGGCATCTGGCAGGCGCTGGCGCAGGAACTCGGGATGCTCGGCGCACCCTTTGCTGAAAATCATGGCGGGCTTGGCGGCGGTGCGCTTGAAAATGCGATCATCATGGAAGAGCTTGGCAAGGTTATCGCGATTGAGCCTTATCTCCAGACCGTCGTGATCGGTGGCGGCGCTTTGAAGGCAGTTGGCGGTGCACAGGCCGATGCAGTCATCCCTGAGATCATCGCAGGTAATGTTGTGATCGCCTTTGCCTATGCTGAACCGCAGGGCCGCTATGATCTGGCCAACATCCGCACCACCGCAAAGAAGGATGGCGCGGGCCACGTACTGAGCGGTCATAAAGGCGTGGTGTATGCAGCACCTTGGGCAACGCATCTGCTTATTACCGCGCGTACTGGCGGATCGGGCCGCGAGCGTGACGGTGTTTCACTATTTCTGGTTGACGCGAAAACGCCCGGCATTGTCCGCCGCGATTATCCGACAGTTGACGGCTTCTGCGCCTCAGAAATCTACTTTGAAAATGCCGCGATCCCCGGCGATGCGCTGCTCGGCGGAGAGGGCGCAGGCATTGGTCTGATCGAACAGATTGTCGATGAAGCGACCGTTGGCGTTTGCGCTGAGGCCTGCGGCGTCACGCACAAGCTCCACGCGGGTACGCTTGATTATTCAAAGCAGCGTCAGCAGTTCGGCCAGCCAATCGGGCGCTTCCAAGTGCTCCAACACCGCATGGTTGATATGTTCATGGAGGTTGAGCAGGCACGGTCAATGACGATCATGGCCACACTCAAGCTTGAGCTTCCAGCGAACGAGCGGATGGTCGCGGTGTCACAGTGCAAGGCCAAGGTGTCGCGCGCGTGCAATTTCGTTGGTCAGAATGCAGTGCAAACCCACGGCGGCATCGGCATCACGCAGGAACTTGCCATCGGCCATTATTTCAAGCGCGCGACCATGATCGAAAATCAATTCGGCTCGGCTGATTATCATTATGAGCGGATGGAACGGCTGGTTGATTAAGATCAGCCGCCGCTGACCAATCCTGCATTGCCCTTATCGGGATATTTGGGCGTGCAGCTTTTATAATATTCAGCGACCTTGGCCATATCCTTCTCATAGTCTCCGGTCGGCCAGATGGCCGGGCCAAGCCCGCCGTGTTTGCGTTTATAATCCATCATGCCGCAGACAAGCGGGACGCCCGCGCCCATCGCAATGTGATAAAACCCGGTCTTCCATTCGCGCACCTTGCCGCGTGTACCCTCGGGCGCGATGGTGAGCATGAAGGTATCACGCTTTTTGAATTCAGCGATCATCTGATCAACCATGTTGACCGATTTGGAGCGATCAACGGGTATCCCGCCAAGCTCCCTCATCAGCCCGGCAAAAGGCCAGCGGAACATGGCTTTCTTGCCCATGAAACTGAGTGGGATATCAAGCTTTTCAGCCAGCGCCAGAAAGTAGAGGAAATCCCAATTGCTGGTGTGGGGCGCAGCGATCACGACGAATTTTTTTTCGACTGGGATCATCTGCTCCTCAGTCCATCCTTGGGGATCATACCATTTAATAATGGCCCAGCGGAACAGCCGCGCCGCCAGTGATTGTTTTGCCATATACGGCCCGCTCCTACTT
>JAYTPB010000116.1:0-5427 GCA_043747445.1 Sphingomonadales bacterium | reverse complement strand
ATCAATGTTCGGGTGGGCGTGCATATTGGCCCGATTATTGCCGGAGTGGTCGGTGACCGCAGACCAACATTTGACTGCTACGGCGATAATGTGCGGATTGCTCGTGGTTTGGAGAGCAAAGCTGGTAACGGTCACATCATAATATCAGACATAGTTGCGGACGCACTTGGTGACGCAGCCCAAACCAGCTTACCAAAATGCTTCATGATCAATGATATCGCTGATCCAGTCAGCGCGCGGGAATTGCATAGTTTGCGCGATTGAGCGCGGGCAACTTGACCATCTGATATTATGTAATTTTTCTATAGCGATCCCAGAGTATCCGTGCATTATGGTCACAACAGGGGTCGCACAAAAAATGGAATTATCAGAGGGGAAAAAACCGCGACGGGGATTGCTAGCGCGGCTTGGGCTCGCGTTTGACGACCCCGCGATTGAGGCGCGGTTCGTAAATCATTATATCACCAAATCGCTTCCCGTAACGCGGCTATTTCTGTTTGTTGGCGCGATTTCCTATTACGGATTTTTTATCAGCGACAAGATTATGGACCCGGTTGGCGGCGAAATTGCGCACATGATACGCGGCTTTGCAGTGGCACCTGTATTTGCGCTCGCGGCGCTGCTCCTCTCGACCAAAATTGGCAAGCGCCATCAGGAAACCCTGATCGTGATGATCTATATGCTGGCCCAGCTTGGCCTCACACTTGTGTACGGCGTAATAGCGCATGGCTATGATTATGCCGCAATGGGGTTTGTCATCCTGCTGATGGCAGCCAACGCGGCATTTGCGCTGCGAACGCCCTATATCGTGCTGATCTCAACCTTTGCGTTGGTCACAACGATCATCGGACATTTGGTTGCGGATAATGCGCGGCCGCAGTGGATCATCATCAATATATTGGCGATGCTGACGAGCATCACCTTCAGCAGCATTGCAGCCCACCTTCGCGAACGCGCGGCGCGACGGCAGTTTGTCACCGAAGAGGCGCTGAACAGCGCGCGCACGCGGGTGAATGATCTGCTCCACTCAATGCTGCCAAGCTATGTTGTCCAGCGTATCCAGTCGGGTGAGACGGGCATTGCCGACTCGCTTGGCGAAGTCGCGGTGATTTTTGCCAACGTCGGCAATGTCGCAGACCCGAACCAAGGCATTGGTGAGGCGCAGTTGCTGCGCGGGCTAAACCAGCTCTTTTCTGATTTTGACCGTGAGGCCGAACGCTACGGTATTGATAAGATCAAAACCATCGGCGGCTCTTACATGGCGGTGAGCGGGCTGGCGGGGCAGCGCGCGGGCGAGGATCATGTCGAAAACGCGGCTGATTTTGCGTTGGCACTACAAGCAATCGTCGCGCGCGTGATTGAAGACACTGGCTACCCTGTCAAACTGCGGATTGGGATGCACGTCGGCCCTGTGGTCGCAGGTGTGATCGGGGTGCAGCGGCCAGTGTTTGATTGCTGGGGCGAGTCAGTCAATCTCGCCGCACGACTAGAGAGCAAGGCGCCACTACGAGAAATTCTTGTTTCGGAATCGACTTACTGGCGGCTCAAACAAAAATTCGATGTTGCCTTCTTCGCCGATATCACGCTCAAAGGGATCGGGCGCACCAAAAGTTATTGCTTGAAGGGCAGGCACGCAAGCGCGTCCGAACCGCGCGTGGAGCCGATAGAAATGTCAATTCATGGGTAAGTTTGACCGGCTGCTCCACCGATTTGGCCTCAACTTTGCCAACGCTGCGGATGAAGAAAGCTTCACCGACACGCACATCCGCAGCGCCCTGCGGGTTAATCAAATATTCCTCTTCATCGGCGCCTTTGCCTATGCCTCTTACTATGTCTGGGACGGGATTATTGATCCTGATAATCAGCATCTGGCGATCATGATCCGGATATTTTTTGTCGGGCCAATCCTGCTGGCTTGCTCTGCATCGCTCTTTTTCAAACCATTCATCCGCCGTGTTGAAGGCGTGGTGGTGACCGCAGGTATCTCACTGTTTGTTGCACAGACTTGGATTTACATCATTCTCGACAATGGCTTCAATTATGCAGCAATGGGTTTCGTGCTGACCTTCCTTGCGATGGCCACTGCCTTCATCATTCGTGTCCGCTATCTCATCATCTTGGCGCCAGTCGCGGTTGTCACCGCAATCTGTGGGCATATTTATGCCGACAATGCCCAGCCGGGTTGGCTGATCATTAACATTTTGGGCATTTCAGCGGCGGTGATGATTGGCATGGTTTCCTCCACGATCCGCGAACGCGCCGCCCGCAGACAGTTTATGAGTGAGCGCGCGCTCGCCCAATCAACCGCGCGCGCCGATGAATTGCTCCATTCAATCTTGCCGGGTGATATCGTTGAACGCATTCAGCGCGGCGAAACTGACATTTCGGATACGCTGGGGGAAGTCAGCATCGTGTTCGCCGATCTTGCAGGTTTCACCTCGCTGTCACGCAGGCTCAGTCCGCCCGATTTGATCCGGTTGCTCGATGAAATTTTCTCACGCTTTGACCGCATGGCGCAGCGCCATTCGATGAGCAAGATCTACACAATCGGTGACGCGTATATGGCCGTTGGCGGGATGAGCCGTGACGATGACGGTAGTGATCACGCCGAAAATGCCGCACATTTTGCACTCGCTATTCAGGCCGAGATTCAGAAAATGCTCGCCGAAACTGGCTATCCGATTGCGCTGCGCGTTGGCCTTCACATCGGCCCGGTTTTCACCGGCGTCGTCGGGGTGCGGCGGCCAAGCTTTGATTGTTGGGGTGAGGCGGTTGACCTTGCGAGTGGACTTGAAGGCCGCGCGCCACCGGGCGGCATCCTGATATCGGACTCAGCCTATGACCGTCTGCGCAAACGCTTTGCGACCAGCCCGGTGCGCCATATCGAACTGAAAGGTGTTACCGGGCGCAACCGGGTGCGCCTGTTGCTTGGGCCAATTGCAAATGACCATGATGTTGCGGTTGAACAGAACAGCGAAGCAAAAGTGTAATTTATCCCGCCTTGATATAACGAAAATACCAGACCTCATGCCCGTACACCGTGCGCGCTTTGCGTTCGTAGCGGGTTTCGGGCCAATCGTCGGGACGCACCAAGAAATCCTGCGGGCCGCGCGCCTGCCAGATAAGATCGTGCCGCCGGTTCATCTGCATCATCGCCCAGCGGACATAGACGGCATGATCAGTACCAAAGCGGAATTCTCCGCCGGGTTTGAGCTTCGCCGCGATCCGGTCAATCGGGCCTGGGTTCATCATCCGCCGCTTGGCATGGCGCGCCTTAGGCCACGGGTCGGGGTGGAGGAGGTAGACACAGTCAAGCGAGGCATTGGGCAGCCGCGCGAGGACATCAAGCGCGTCGCCCATATGCAGGCGGATGTTGGTAAGCTGCTGCGTCTCAACATGGACGAGCGCGCCGACGATGCCGTTGAGGAAAGGCTCACACCCGATAAAGCCGTAATCAGGGTGCATCGCCGCCTGCGCCGCAAGATGTTCGCCCGCGCCAAAGCCAATTTCAAGGCCAAGCGGGCGGTCATCACCGAATAGCAATTGCGCGGTGAGCGGCCCGTCAGGCACTGCAATTTGGGGCAAAAGCTCCTCAACGAGCGCCGCCTGCCCCTGCCGCAGCTTATGCCCCGAGCGTCGCCCGTAGAGCCGATTGATTGTCGTTGGGTCGCTCATTGCTGTTATCGCACAATCGCCAGCGCCGCGCGGTCGGCAAGCCTTTCCACCGCATCACTGTGGATCGCGGGGCTGGTTGCGAGCACACCAAATGCCTCACCCTTGGTTGAGTTGTAACGGATGGTCTGCCCGCGCGCATCGGTCACAACCGCGCCCGCTTCTTCTGCAATCAGCGCAGCCGCCGCGATATCCCATTCGCTCCCCCACCGCAGCGTCGCGACGAGATCGGCTTCGTCTGCGGCCACCATCGCTATCCGCAGCGCGATTGAATTGGGCCGATTAACGCAGGTCAAATCGCCATCAACTGACGCCAGCATATCCGCCGGGACGCGCGCTCCGGCAAGCTTTGGACGACTGCTCGCGGTAAGGCGCACGTCGTTGCGGTAGCTGCCCTCGCCTGCGCTTGCCCACCAATGCTCACCCCGCGCGGGCGCATCAAGCACGCCGACCACGGGCCTGCCGCCCTCAACCAGCGCAATCGAGATCGCCCAGCCGCGCCTGCCCTTCACAAAATCTCGCGTGCCATCAATCGGATCAACCACCCAGACACGCGGGCCCATCAGCCGCTCTGCGCTATCCGCCGTTTCCTCCGAAAGCCAGCCCGCCTCGGGATCAAGTTTGAACAGTTGCGCGCGCAAAAACGCATCAACCGCCAAATCAACCTCACTCACTGGATTATCGTGCGATTTATCCCACCGCGCAAAATCGCCGCGCCACTTGGCCATCGCCATTGCGCCCGCCTCAACGGCAATCGCCCGAACAGCGGCAAGACGCGGATCAGTCGCCAGCAAGGGTCATGCCGTCAATGCGGATCGTTGGAACATTGTTTGAATAGCGAAACTCAAGATCGTTCGCAGCGCTCAGATTGGCAAACATATCAAGCAGATTGCCTGCAATCGTCACCTCCGCAACCGGGCCTTGCATCTCACCATTTTCGATAACAAAGCCCGATGCACCGCGACTATAATCACCCGTCAGCCCGTTGACCCCCATGCCGATGAGATCAGTCACGTAAATACCGTTCTTGATGTCCGCCATAAGTTCTGCCGGAGACAGCGTGCCAGCCGTCATATGGACATTGCTCGTGCCGACCGAAGGCGCACCAGACCCGCGCGTGGCATGGCCAGTTGGCAGCGTGCCAAGCTGCCGTGCCGAAGCAGAATCGAGCAACCAGCCCGTCAACACGCCTTCATCGATGATATGCGTGACCTTTTTGGCAAGGCCTTCACCGTCAAACGGTCGTGAGCCAATGCCACGCAGGCGAAGCGGATCATCAATCACTGAAATGCCGCCCGCGAAAATGGATTTGCCAAGCATTTCGAGCAGGAAGCTTGTTTTCCGCGCGATTGCGTTACCCGAAATGGCGCTGCCAAGGTGGCCGAGCAAGCTGCTGCCTACGCGCGGATCAAACACCACCGTCGTTGGCCCGCTTTTAAGTTTAACCGGATTAAGCCGCATCACTGCGCGTTCACCCGCAAGCTTGCCGATGCGCGCCGCACTTTCAAGGTCTTTCAAATGCCGCACAGAGTGATGCGCATAATCGCGCTCCATGCCGTCGCCTTCGCCAGCAATCACGCTGGCCGAAAGCGAATGGCTCGACCCCGAATACGCGCCGACAAAGCCGTGGCTGGTGGCAAGCGCGCGGATGGTGCGTCCTGCACTTGCGCCGGCACCCTGGCTATTGGTGACGCCGCGCACCGACCGTGCGGCATCCTCAGCAATCAGCGCTTGTTCGCGAAGCCGCTGCGGCGA
>JAYTPB010000115.1:0-5551 GCA_043747445.1 Sphingomonadales bacterium | reverse complement strand
CGTTCCGTGGAATGAGATTCAGCCCGGTGTCTCACCCTTCGCGCATACGCTGCGGCAAATGGGCTATCCGGCGGCGGATTTGATCATGAATGCGATTGTTCTTGTTGCTGTGCTTTCCTGCCTTAACTCAGGCATTTACATCACCTCGCGCGCAATGTTTGGCCTCGCGAAAAATGGTGAGGCGCCGCAATCCTGCGTACAGTTGAGCCGAAGCAAAGTGCCGATGCGTTCAATCCTGATCGCGAGCCTGTTCAGCTACGGTGCGCTTGCCGCTTCGGTGTTTTCGCCCGACCGGGTATTTAATTTCCTCGTCAACGCTTGCGGCGCGGTGATGCTCTTCATCTATCTGCTGATCGCCGTGGCGCAGTTGCGGTTGCGCGCGAAGTTTGAGGCGGAAGCGCCTGAACGACTTGAGGTCAAAATGTGGTTCCACCCTTATGGTACTTGGGCGGCGATTGCCGGGATGGCGGCTGTCCTCATCCTTATGGGCACGTCGGAAAAACATGCGATTGAGCTATGGACAAGCGTGATCGTGACAGCGGGTTTCATGATCGGCTATTGGCTGCTCAAACGCACAAAATCGGGAGCGTAAGATGAAATTTGAGAATGATCCGCTCGCGGCTTTCTGGATGCCGTTTACTGCGAACCGTGCGTATAAAGCGCACCCGCGCCAGCTCGCGAGTGCGAAAGATATGCACTATGTGACCGATCAAGGCGATACGATCCTTGATGGCACGGCGGGACTGTGGTGCGTGAACGCAGGCCATTGCCGCGCGCCAATTGTTGAGGCAATCCGCAAGACGGCGGGCGAGCTTGATTTCGCGCCGGTGTTCCAGCTTGGCCATCCGCTCGCTTTTGAATTGGCGACGCGGCTTGCGCGGTTGATGCCTGAGGGGCTTGACCGGATTTTCTTCACCAATTCAGGGTCGGAGTCAGTTGATACTGCACTCAAGATCGCACTCGCGTATCAGCGCGCACGCGGGCAGGGGACGCGCACCCGGCTGATCGGGCGTGAGCGCGGCTATCACGGCGTCGGCTTCGGCGGGATTTCGGTTGGCGGGATTGTCAATAATCGGCGGCAATACGGGACGTTGCTGACGGGCGTTGACCATATGTCACACACCCATAATCTGGAGCATAATGCTTTCTCACGCGGGCAGCCCAAATGGGGTGCGCATCTGGCCGATGATCTTGAACGGATTGTGGCGCTTCACGGGGCTGAAACGATTGCGGCGGTGATTGTTGAGCCGATGGCGGGGTCAACCGGGGTTCTCATTCCGCCACTTGGTTATCTTGAGCGACTGCGCGAAATTTGTGATCGGCACGGCATATTGCTGATCTTTGACGAGGTGATCACCGCCTTTGGCCGCGTTGGCGGCGCGACCGCAGCGGGGACGTTTGGCGTCACACCCGATCTGATTTGCATGGCCAAAGGTTTGACCAATGCCGCCGTCCCAATGGGTGCAGTCGCGGTGCGCCGGTCAGTTCATGATGCGATTGTTGAGGGGGCTGCCGACGGGATAGAACTGTTCCACGGCTATACCTACTCGGGGCATCCGCTGGCTGCCGCAGCAGCACTCGCCACGCTTGATCTATACCGTGATGAGGGGCTGTTTTACCGCGCGACTGAGCTGGGCAGGTATTGGGAGGATGCGGTGCACAGCCTGCGCGGCAAGCCTCATGTGATTGATGTGCGCACCATTGGGCTTGTTGCCGGAATTGAACTCGCGCCACGCCCCGACGCGCCGACTAAGCGCGGCACCGAGTTATTCCAGAAGTGCTTTGATGCAGGCCTGCTCGTGCGTGCGACGGGCGATACGATCGCACTCTCACCGCCACTTATCCTTGAAAGCGCTCACATTGATGAAATGGTTGGGCGGATCGGGGAGCTTATCGCGACGGTTGATTAGCCAGCCTCGGCTGCGGCCCAAAGCGCATCAAAGTCAGCGTCGGTTACTGGAATGCGAACAAGCGGCCCCGATTGCGCATTGGCCGCGCATTGGTTTGCGCGCTTATTTTCTTCGACTTTGAAATCAGCGCCCGTTGCCCAGATGCGCATGGCAATGCCCTCTGCGGGTTTGGCTTTCGTATTGTCAAATACCGAGCAGCGGTTGCCAGCGGCATCGCTTATCGAGGCGCGGATATTAAGTGTTCGGCCCTTATCTTTTTGAACGAGCATATAGGATGATGACGTCGCAGTCAGAAGCGGGGCAAGCGATGGAGTATCCGCACTTGTACTGACAAACGGAGTGTCATTGCTAACGTAAAGCGCCCTGCCGCCGCGTTCTAGCGGTTTTTCGCGCAGCATTTCAGTGATGAGAATATCACGCCTTTCATTCATTTCCTTGGAGAGGCATTCGCGCGCGGTTGCTTCACCCTTTGTAACGCAGCTTTCAAGCGCGGCTTGATAGGATGTTTGGGCGGGTGAGAGTTTTGATCCATTTCCTGCCGAGCTTTGGTAAAGCGCATCGACATCGCGGTGAAGCCTTGGAAGACCAGTTTGCGAAGGCTCGCAAATCGTGCGGAGCAGCGGGGTCGCGGGCGAAGCGCAGCTATCAGCACCCACATTTGCCACTTTCGTTCGAAGCATCATGAAATCAGCAGGGCTGATAACAGCGGTCTTGCGGCCTGAACGCAGCGTGATTGGGCCATTGATTACAGCGCCATCAAACTGGGTGATTTGATCAAGCCCGATTTCAGTTTTATTGAGCTTCGCGCCATTAAAAGCCGTGTCCCAGAACGCGAAGCTTGAAAGCTTTGCCTCGCTTAAATCGGTTCCGCGCATACTGATCCGCTTACGGTCAAATGGGCAACCATCGGTCGCGGTGACGCCGCAGATAAATCGGAATCCGATCATCAGAGCGTTATCAAGAGTGAGGTTGGCCATGCTGGCATTCCAGCCGCCATCAAGCTGACCAAAAACGAGACGCGCACCGCTTGCGTTGACATTCGCCAGTGTGGCGTTGCGAAAAAGGACACTGTCAAACATGACTTGGTCAAACCGGGCGCCGGTCAAGTCGACATCGATAAAACCGATGCCAAGCCCTTTGGTGCGTGTCCAGACAGTGTTCATGAGCTTGGTACCGCGAAAGCAAACGCCCGATAAATCAACCGCGCCAACATTTTGTCGTGATAGGTCGCCACCCTCAATCACAATAATCTGCCCGACAGGCGCGGCTTTGCGCAGGGCTGCAACTGCTGCAAATGTTCGAAACTTTCGGCCATCAATTGCTGGCGGTAAAACCGAGCCAGTGCCATCAACAAGTCCTGCACCAAAGCGACAACTGCGCGCGACGGGCGGCGCAGTGTTGGGCGCAGGAATGATAACAACATTGGTTGGCGAAGCGACCTGCGCCATCAAAGCGATTGCTGAAACTAACGACATTTCAATTTCCCCACAACACGCCGCAATCGAACCTAGATTCGCTTGGCGGATGTCGTGCACTTTCATTTTTAAGATATTGGTTGAAAATTATCAATTTGGCGCACCCGATATATATTCTTATGGCAGTCAATTCTGACAGTTTTGCGATTACCACGTCATAACCCATAAACTGCGATTAACAGCACAGTTTTTAACTGATTTGACAGCATTAACGATACTTGCCCTACCGCTCAGGAACGCCTAGCACTGCGCTCATGGCCGATGCTATGCCCCGTCTGAGTGATCAGTTTGGCCGTCACATCAGCTATGTGCGGCTTTCGCTGACTGATCGCTGCGACATGCGGTGCCGTTACTGCATGGCCGAAGATATGGTGTTTTTGCCACGCGCGGAGATACTTTCGCTTGAAGAAATTTTCACACTGGCTGCGAAATTTGTTGATCGCGGGGTAAAGCGAATCCGGCTGACAGGGGGTGAGCCACTCGCGCGGCGCGGCGCTGTTGACGTCGCGACAAAGATCGGGGCTCTCATTGGGCACGGCCTTGACGAACTTACGCTGACGACCAATGCAACGCGGCTTGCCGAATATGCGAATGGCCTGCGCAGCGCTGGGATCAAGCGGATAAACATCAGCCTTGATACGCGTGACCCCGATAAGTTTCGCCACATCACCCGCACTGGCGATCTGGCGCGTGTGCTTGGCGGGATTGCGGCGGCCAAAGTGGCTGGTTTTGCGATCAAGATTAACATGGTTGCGCTCAAGGGCATCAATGATGATGAAATTGCGCCGATGCTTGTGTGGTGCGCTGAGGAAGGCTTTGACCTGTCGCTGATCGAAACAATGCCGCTCGGCATGGTTGATGATGACCGTGTTGATCGCTTTCTGCCGCTTACCGACGTGAAGACCGCACTTGATACGCAATTTTCGCTGATTCCAGCGACCTATAAAACGGGCGGCCCGGCGCGCTATTGGTCAATTGGCGGCACGAACAGCAAATTGGGCTTAATCTCCCCACTGACACAAAATTTCTGTGAAGGGTGTAATCGCATTCGGGTGTCGGCGTCGGGGCAGCTTTATATGTGTCTTGGCCATGACGATCATGTTGACCTTCGCGCGGCCTTGCGTAGCAGTGATTCCGGTGCGGTCGACGAGGCGGTTGACCGGGCGCTGCTGATCAAACCACGCGCGCATGATTTTCATCTCGAAACGCCGGCGACACAGCGGCATATGAATGTGACTGGCGGATGAGCGGAGAGCCACGGCGCGCATTGCTCGCCTCCCCGACAGATGAAGCGCAGGCGGCTGCGCGCAAGCTGCATGAGCGCAAGGATTGGGTCAGCCTTGCCGAGGCTGATATGGTTGTGGCGCTCGGCGGCGACGGTTTCATGCTCCAGGTGCTGCATTCAATGCTTGAGACGCGGCGGATACTCCCGGTGTTCGGAATGAACCTCGGGACAGTCGGTTTTTTGATGAACGAGTGGCAGGAAAAGGGGCTTGATGCCCGCATCAACCGCGCCAAGCGCTTTAGCGTATTTCCACTGCGGATGGATGCCGAGACTGTAGATGGCCAGCATGTCTCGCTGCCCGCGATCAATGAAGTCTCGCTGCTGCGCGAAACGCGGCAAACGGCAAAGCTTGAAATTGTGCTCAACGACCGCGTGGTTATGCCTGAGCTCGTGTGTGACGGCGTTCTGGTGTCAACGCCTGCGGGGTCGACCGCCTATAATCTGTCGGCACAGGGGCCGATCTTGCCGCTCGATTCGCGGCTGCTCGCGCTCACGCCGATCAGCCCATTTCGCCCACGGCGCTGGCGCGGCGCGATCCTGCCCGAAAGCGCAAAGCTCGAAATCCGCGTGCTTGATGCGATCAAGCGGCCAGTGAGCGTCGTTGCCGATCAACGCGAAGTGCGCGATGTGATGACGGTAAAGGTCGTGATTGACCGCACCGAAACACTCACACTGATGTTTGATCCCGAACATGCGCTTGATGAACGGATTACGATGGAACAATTTATCGCTTAAACGGGTTGCATTCACGCGCATTCGCGTTATTACCGCCGCTCGCTTCGGCGATATTCCCCGGTAGCTCAGCGGTAGAGCATCCGACTGTTAATCGGACGGCCGATGGTTCGAATCCGTCCCGGGGAGCCACTTTTTCTGGCCATTAC
>JAYTPB010000114.1:0-15903 GCA_043747445.1 Sphingomonadales bacterium | reverse complement strand
GATGGCGATTGGCCCACCGGATTTGGCGAAAGCGTGGGTGGAATGATGGCCAGTGACAAACAGCCAAAATATTGGCGGGGGTTTCAGCGCCGCTGGGCGCTTGGCCTTGAAATGTATAAGGTGGGTAAGGGTGAGATTGGGAGAAGGGTGCAACCGACGAAATAGAACGCGCTAGGGGCCACACTCACGGCCCCTCAACCCACCGTCCTGCGTCGTCCTGTTTCCAGTAATGCCGCTCGACTTTATCGTTGTCAGCCAACCCGCGCCAAGCGCCCCTCGCACCATCGATGCTTTGGCTGTCGAAGAAATAGAAGGCGCGGGCGAAACCTAGCGCGCTGTCACGCCACACACCGTCGATCAGCGCGATGTTTTGTGCAGGCGATCCTTCCGCGTCCGCCGTTAACAGGATTGGCTGATCGCCGTCGCGGCCGTGGGGCAGGAAGCTTTCGGGCTTGTAGCTCCACAGCAGCGCATCGATCCGGGTGAGGAGCTTGTCATCCTCGGCGACGATCACCAGCCGTTCGCCACTGCCCAACACGCGTTCGGCAATGCTTGGCAGCGCCTTTTCAAGCGGAACGCGGGTCAGGTGATAGAAATCAGCCCTCAAAATTATCCGCCACGAAACGGTCTAGCAAGCGTACGCCAAATCCGGTTGCGCCCTTGTCCCAGACTGCGCCGGGCTTTGCCGCCCACACCATGCCCGCGATATCGAGATGCGCCCATTTGACGCCTTCATCAACGAAGCGGCCAAGGAACTGCGCGGCGGTGATTGATCCGCCCTCACGCGGGCCGACGTTTTTGATATCGGCAATGGGGCTGTCAATCAGCTTGTCATAGGCTGGCCCCATCGGCATCCGCCACAGCGGGTCGCCCGCCGCTTTGCCCGCTGCGCTGAGTTGGCCCGCAAGGCCATCATCGTTGCAGAACATGCCCGCATATTCATTACCAAGCGAAATGATGATCGCGCCCGTCAGCGTGGCGAGATCAATCATCACCTTGGGGGCATATTTCTTCTGAACCCAGGTCATCGCATCGCACAGGACAAGGCGACCCTCGGCATCAGTGTTGATCACTTCAATCGTCTGCCCCGACATTGACGTCACGACGTCACCGGGGCGCTGGGCATTACCGTCGGGCATGTTCTCGACGAGACCGCACACGCCAACGACATGCGCCTTGGCCTTGCGCTTGGCGAGTGCGTGCATCGTTCCGGCAACGGCCCCTGCCCCGCCCATATCCCACTTCATATCCTCCATTCCCGGCGGGGGCTTGAGCGAAATACCGCCGGTATCAAATGTCACGCCCTTGCCGACGAAGGCCACAGGAGTTGGCTGTGCGCCACCCGTCCCGTCCCAACGCATCACCAGCAGCTGCGCCTCACGCCGTGACCCTTGCGACACGCCGAGCAACGATCCCATGCCGAGTGCGGCCATCGCCGCCTCATCAAGCACTTCGATTTCAACGCCGAGTTCGGTGAGATGCTGACACCGCGCAACGAAGCTTTCGGGATAAATGATGTTGGCGGGTTCAGTCACCAGTTCGCGGGTGAGCGATACGCCGTCACAAATCGCGCTGGCGCGGCCCCAAGCGGCTTGCGCGTCGGCAGTGGCACCAACGATAGTGAGTGCTTCAAGCGTTGGTTTGGCTTTGGCGGCTAACTTAGTGCGGTATTTATCATAGCGCCAACTCCGTAGCGTAGCTCCTGCCGCCATCCGCGCGACCGCATCAGCCGAGGGCGCAATCGTCAGCCCGGTAAGATCAACAACCGCGCTGGTTTGCCCCGAGGTCAGCAGCTTTGCCGCAATCGCGGCACCGGCTTTTTCAAAAGCCTCAGCATCGCCCTTATCAATACCGACAAGCAAAATCCGCTGCGGCCCCGCAATGAAATGATCCGAGACCGCGCCTGCCTCTCCCTCAAAACGATCTGCTGCGGCGCCCGCGCGAATGACAGCAACCTGATCATTCGTCAGCCCCGGCATCGCCGCTGCACCAACGCCGTCCTTGCGGACGGGAAACACCCTCGTGCTATTTGGGCTGCCATCAGTGACTGTCTGGGCGAAGCTGATTTTGATCATCATAATTCCTTGGTGTGTTCGCCAGCTGTATAGCTTTGACGAATCGTCCTGCCCCCTGTTAATGACTGATCAGCAAATCGCCAATTGCAGTGCGCGGCTTCCAGTGCGATAGACGCGCAATATCGTTAACGGTCAGGTGATTGTGGGAAAATTTCGGGCATTCAAGCTGGCCTCATTGCCGTTTTTGCTGGCTGCGAGTGGTTCAGGCTGGGCGCAGAGCGCTCCGGCAACCCCGCCGATTGACAAAAACATCGTCGATTTTGAGGCTGATGCGCTCGATTATGATGATCGCGCTGACATCGTCACGGCAACTGGCAACGTCAAAATGCAGCGCGATGGCAACCGCGTCCGTGCCGACAAAGTCGTGTGGCAACGCAAAACGGGCCAAGTGCTGGCGACGGGCAATGTCGCCGTCACCAGCCCCGGCGGCGATGTTGCTTATGGCGATTCAATTGAGCTGACTGACACGCTCAAAGACGGCGTGGTTCAGGAACTGCTGATCGTGCTGGCCAATGGCGGGCGGATCGCGGCGCGAACGGGGGTTCGCAAGGATGATGTCTCAGTGCTTGATAACGCCGCGTACAGCCCGTGCGCAGTGACCGATGATGCGGGATGCCCCAAAAACCCGTCATGGAAGCTCAAGGCGCGCAAGGTTACGTATAATCCGGCGGAAAATCGCATCCGTTTCAAGGGCGCACGGCTTGAACTATTTGGGCTTGAATTGCCAACGCTGCCCGGCTTTTCAATTCCTGCCGACAACAGCGGGGCAAGTGGTATCCTCGCGCCTGACCTGCGTTATTCGCGCGCCAACGGGCTTGAGGCGACGCTGCCGATTTATCTGCGCATCGCGGAAAATCGCGATTTGACGATCACGCCGCATGTTTACACCAACGTGCTGCCCGCGCTTGAAGCCAACTACCGCGCGCTGACGGGCGCTGGCGCGTATCAGGTTGGCGGCTTTGCGACTTATGGTTCTAGGTTACCCGCTGGTACAGTTGGGGCGAATAGCGAACGCGATTTTCGCGGCTATTTCTTTGCCAATGGTCGGTTCCAAATCGATCCGAAAATCAGCATCAAGGCGTCAACCCGGCTCGCCACAGACCGCACATTCCTGCGCCGCTATGATATTTCACGCGATGATCGGCTGCGCTCAGTCCTCAATGTTGAGCGGACGTCAAAATCATCCTATTTCTCAGTGGCCGGGTTCGGCTTTCAAACGCTGCGCAGTGGCGATGATCAGGGCCAGGTGCCAATTGCCCTACCGCTGATTGATTACCGCAAACGCTTTGTTGATCCACTCGTCGGCGGGCGTTTGGAGGTTCAGCTCAACAGCCTCGCGATCAGCCGCACCAGCGGACAGGATACCCAACGCGCGTTTAGCAGTGTGCGGTGGGATGTTCGCCGGATCACCAGCCTTGGTCAGGAGATTCAGCTTACCGGCTTTGCGCGCGGCGATATCTATCACACGGACGAGTCTGCAAGGACGCAGACCGCGATTTACCGTGGCCGCGACGGTTATCAAACGCGATTGATTACGGCGGGTGCGGCAGAAATCCGCTGGCCGTTCATTGGCCGCCTGTTTGGCGGGACGCAGCGGATTACGCCGCGTTTCCAAATTGTCGCGTCACCCGGCACCAAAAACTTAAGCCTGCCCAACGAAGACGCGCGCTCAATCGACCTTGAGGACACCAACCTGTTCGCGCTTAATCGCTTCCCCGGCTATGATCGGTTTGAGGACGGTACACGCGTTGTTTACGGCGCAGATTGGGCGTTTGATGTCGCCAACTTCTCGCTTCAGGCCAATATCGGGCAAAGCTATCGGCTCTCATCAAAAATTAGACTTTTCCCCGACGGCACGGGGCTTACCAACCAAAGTTCAGATGTTGTTGGAAGAACAACACTCAAATATAAGCGCTTTTTAAGCCTCACGCACCGCTATCGGCTCGATAAAGATAATCTCGCGATCCGCCGCAATGAAATTGACGCGACGATTGGCACTGATGCGACTTATGCAACGGTTGGTTATCTCCGGCTCAAACGCAATGTTGATATCGCGATTGAGGATTTGCGTGACCGCGAAGAGGCGCGTGTCGGCGGGCGGGCGCAGCTTGCAAAATATTGGTCAGTTTTTGGTTCAGCCATTGTTGATCTGACGAGCAGGCGCGATGATCCAACGTCATTATCTGACGGTTTTTCGCCAGTGCGGACGCGGCTTGGCGTTGCTTATGAGGATGATTGCCTAAAACTCGGCTTCACATGGCGGCGCGATTTTGATGCGACGGGCGATGCGCGGCGCGGCAACAGTTATCAATTGGAACTATCATTCCGCAATCTCGGTCGCTAAACGCCCTAAAACTAAGGGGCAAATGTCAGCCTATATTCAGGCCTGTTTGCTTAAATGGGATGTCATGTCGGCAATTTTCGAAAGTGATCCACGAATGAAATCTATGTTGCGTCAAAAACTGCTTGCCCCAATTATGGTGGCTGCGTGCTGTGCATGGGCGGTTCAGGCCCAAACCGTTGGCGATGATGGCGCAGTGCCAACAACGGGGCTAAACCTGCCTGCAAACCTTGCAACCTTTGGCAAGGTTGAACCAACAGTGCGCAAGGCAACCGCAATTGTGAACGGTGAAATCATCACTGGAACTGACGTTGATCAACGCCTCGCGCTGATCGTGATCGCCAATGGTGGTAAGATTTCTGCGGAGGAGAAAGAACGCCTCCGCCTTCAGGTGCTGCGCAATCTGATTGATGAAACGCTCCAGATTCAGGAAGCCAAAGCCAATAAGATTGAAATCACCCGTGATGAAATCGGCCAGAGTTTCGCGCGCGTATCGCAGAATTTCAAGCGCACGCCCGATGTGATGGCAACCTATCTGCGCCAGCAAGGATCGTCTGACCGATCAATCCGCCGCCAAATCGAAGGCGAAGTGGCGTGGAGCCGATTGCTGCGCCGCAAGGTCGAGCCACAGGTCACGGTCAGCGAACAAGAAGTCAATTCAGTGATGGAACGGCTCAACGCGGCCAAGGGCACTTCCGAATATAAGGTGAGCGAGATTTATCTTTCGGCCACGCCCGAAAACTCAGCCGAAGTCCTCGCCAATGGCCGCAAAATTATTGAACAGATCCGGGGCGGCGGCTCGTTCGTTGCCTACGCACGGCAATTTTCCGAGGCCTCAACGGCGGCAGTCGGGGGCGATCTTGACTGGATTCGCGCGGCCCAACTGCCCGATGCGCTCGCCCAAGCGGTGCAGGAGATCAACACCGGACAGATTGCGGGGCCAATCGCAATTCCGGGCGGTTTTTCGATCCTGTATTTGACTGACAAGCGTCAGGTGCTGGTCGCCGATCCGCGTGATGCGTTGCTGGCACTGCGTCAGATGAGCCTCAACTTCGCTGCCGGTACGAACGTTGAAGCGGCAAAGGCAAAGGCAAGCGAGTTCGGCCAAGCCGCGCAAACTATGGGCGGATGCGGCAAGGTTGATGAGGTTGCCGCCAAATTCGGCGCCGAAGTCGTTGATAATGATCAGGTGCGTGTCCGCGATTTGCCGGGCGCACTTCAGGAAATGCTGCTCAAGCTTCAAATCGGTGAAGCAACCCCGCCATTTGGATCACAAAGCGATGGCGTTCGTGTCCTCGTGCTCTGCGGGCGCGACGAACCGGCCTCAGCCGACGGACCATCGTTTGACAAGATTATGGCGCAGCTTGAAGAAGAGCGCGTCAATCGCCGCGCCCAACGCTATTTGCGCGATCTTCGGCGTGATGCGGTGATCGATTATCGTTAGGATAAAGTGCTAAGTGACTGATGTTGTTCAACCGCTTGCCGTTGCGCTTGGCGATCCGTCGGGTATCGGCCCCGAAGTGACTGCCAAAGCGTGGGCCGCGCGCAACACGCACGGGCTTGGCACATTTTTCGCGGTTGGTGATGCACGCTCGGTCGAGGCGGTGTGGAATGGCCCGGTCGAACGGATCACCGATCCGGCCAAGGCCGCCGAAGTCTTTCCCGATGCGTTGCCCGTCATCCAAGTTGAAGATGCGGGTGAAATCACCCCCGGCGTGCCCAATGCTGAGGGCGCACGCTGCGCGCTGGCCTCGCTAGAAATGGCGCTTGGGCTTGCAAGGTCTGTGACGGCGAGTGGGCTGGTCACCTGCCCGATTTCCAAAGTTTGCTTCTATGAAATCGGCTTCACCCATCCGGGGCAAACCGAATTTGTCGCCGAGCGCTGCGGCATTTCGCCCGCCAATGCAGTGATGCTGCTCGCCGGGCCAAGCCTCAAGGTTGTGCCGATGACGACGCATATTCCGATGGCTAGTGTTTCGGAAACGCTCTCGATTGAGCTGCTGATTTGCAAAGCGCGGGCCACCGCGCGCGGGCTGACGCGCAATTTCGGTATCGCCAATCCGCGCCTCGCCTTTGCTGGCTATAATCCGCATAGCGGCGAAAGCGGCCAGATTGGCCGCGAAGAAATTGACATCATTATGCCCGCGATTGAGCAATTGATCAGCGAAGGGATTGACGCGACTGGCCCATTTGCGCCCGATGCGATGTTTCATGCCCGCGCGCGCGAAACCTATGATGTCGCGATGTGCGTCTATCATGATCAGGCGCTGATCCCCCTAAAAACGCTCCATTTTGATGATGGGGTGAACATGACGCTTGGCCTGCCAATCGTGCGCACCTCGCCCGATCATGGCACCGCCTTTGACATTGCTGGCATGGACAAGGCCGAGCCCGGCGCAATGATCGCGGCGATAAAAATGGCTGCAAGTGCCGCGCAGTTCCGCCTGCTCGATGCCTAAGCTGCCGCCGCTGCGTGAGGTGATCGCGCGGCACGGCCTTTCCGCCAACAAAGCGCTTGGCCAGAATTTCTTGCTTGATGAGCAATTGCTTGACCGGATCGCCGCCGTCCCCGGCGATCTGGCTGGCCAATCGGTTTATGAAGTCGGCCCCGGCCCCGGCGGGCTGACCCGCGCGCTGCTCCGTGCGGGGGCAAACGTCACTGTGGTTGAGCGCGATCGCCGCTGCCTGCCTGCACTTGCCGAGCTTGAAAGCGCTTTTCCGGGTATGTTGCGCATAATCGAGGGTGACGCGCTGACGATCCCTGTTCACGATGTGCTGGCAGAGGGCGGGCATATCGTGTCTAACCTGCCCTATAATGTTGGTTCAGCGTTATTCGTCAAATGGCTGACGGGTGAGGCGTGGCCGCCGCGCTGGGCAAGCCTGACGCTGATGTTCCAACGCGAAGTGGCTGACCGGATTGTTGCGGCACCGGGGTCAGACGCTTACGGTCGCCTCTCCATCCTCGCACAGTGGCGTTCATCGGCGCGGATCGCGATGCCCGTCCACCGCTCGGCCTTCACCCCGCCGCCAAAGGTGATGTCCGCCGTCATCCACATCACCCCAATTGCGCAGCCCGAGGGCGTGAATGCCAGCACCCTCGAAGCTATCACCGGAGCCGCATTCGGCCAGCGCCGCAAAATGCTGAGACAGAGCTTGAAGCCGCTACCGGGCGGGCTGGCAGCGTTAGAGGCGACCGGAATTGACAGCGCAAGGCGGGCCGAGACGCTGAGTATAAATGAGTTTGTGGCGTTGGCGCGGGCGTACTAATTCTTAACCTTCGGCGCTTCGCTCACCACGGGTTTGGGCTGCACGGCTTGGGCGGAAATCACGGGCACCACTGGGCCTTTGGCGATGGTTGCGGCGAGCTTGTCTTGCTCGGCACAGGTTGCGACGCAGAGTTGCTTGATCCGCGCGAGGTTTTCGCGTGCCTTTGCAACCGCCCCTTTTTGAACGAGCGCATCACCCTGCCCTGCCAAGGCCGCAACATCGTTGGGCTCAATCAGCAATGCCTCACGGTAAAAACGGATCGCTTTGCCGGGCAAGCCTTGCTTTTGCGCGACATGAGCGAGGTGGATGAACGCCTGCCGGTTGCGCGGATCAACCGCGAGCGAGCTTTCAAATGAATTGATCGCGTCATCATATTTCTGCGCACCGGCAAAACTAAGGCCTTCGTTAAGTAGCGCGAGTGAGCGCGGATCGACTTGCGCATCGGGGCGCTGACTGTGGCTAACGCTGGCAACGGTGAGGAGCGCAAGCGACAGGGCGATTGCAGGAGGGGAAAAACGCATCAACTTCTCCAATAAGCGACTTCGCGACATCATCTAATATCAGCTTCTTATCATCCGCGCGATGAAGAAACCGTCTACACCGTCATGACCCGGTGTCAAAATAAGACCGGCACCGTGCGGTCGGCCCATATCAACCGAAATGACTTCACTTTTCCAGCCTTTATTCTCGGCTAAGAATGTATCAATCTGGGCTTTACCCTCTGCATCGATCAGCGAACAGACCGCATAGACCAGCGCACCACCGGGTTTGACGAGCGACGCGCCAACGCCAAGCACATGCCGCTGCGTCGCGGTGACTTGTTCAAGCCGCGTTGGTGTCAAGCGCCAGCGCGCCTCGGGGTTGCGCCGCCATGTGCCCGAACCTGAGCACGGCGCATCAACCAGCACAACATCAGCCTGCCCGACGAGATCAGTCAGCGCCTCATGCTCCTTACCCGGATCAAGCAGCCGCGTTTCAACTTCACCAGCGCCCAAGCGCCAGCCGCGCTGTGGAAGGCGTTGCAGCCGGTCACGGTTGGTATCAGTCGCAATCAACCCCGCAGTACCGCCCATATCGGCTGCAAGCGCGAGCGTTTTGCCGCCCGCCCCCGCGCATAGATCAACCACCGTCATCCCTGCCTTGGCAAGGCACGCCTGCGCGATAATCTGGCTACCCGCATCCTGAATATCGATCAGGCCAAGCGTCCAAGCGGGTGTTGCCTCAACCGCAACATTTTCGGGCAAGCGAATGCCGTCACGTCCAATTGGTTCAGCGCCTGCAAAATGAGTCAGCACCGCCTCACGTTCGGCCTTCAAACGGTTTGAGCGCAGATCAAGCGGCGCGCGGTCAAGCAGCGCGCTATGCTCGGCTGGATCAATCAAACCTGCCAGCCACGCAGATAAAGGCGACGGGCCAGCAATATGATCGCTATGCCGATACTCAGCCGGGCCGTATGGCGAGCCATCGAACAAAGGCCGAAGCGCCTTATCAAGCCCAAGGAACGCCGCCCGCCCGCTGTGGGGCCGCGTGCCAAAAGCGCGCACGGCGGCGTAAACATGCTCACGGATCGCGCGCCGGTCTTTTGATCCCACGAAGCGCCGCGTTTTGAACCAACTGCTAAGGATCGTATCCGCCGCCGGGCCATTGTCCTTCGCCGCGTCAATCACGAGATCAAGAATTTCAATCGCCGATTGCAGGCGTGCCGAGGGCGTCACAGTTTACCGCGTCGGATAGTTCGGGGCTTCGCGGGTAATTGAGATATCATGGACATGGCTTTCGGAAAGACCGGCATTGGTGATTTGAATAAATTGCGCGCGTTTTTGCAAATCGGCAATCGTCGCGGAGCCAGTATAGCCCATCGCGGCCTTTACGCCACCAACAAGCTGATGGATGACATCCTTGGCTGGGCCTTTGAAGGCCACCTGACCCTCAATCCCTTCAGGAACCAGCTTCAACTGATCCTTGATATCCTGCTGAAAATAGCGATCTGCCGACCCGCGAGACATTGCGCCGACTGATCCCATGCCGCGATAAGATTTGAACGCGCGGCCCTGATAGAGGAATGTCTCGCCCGGTGCCTCAGCCGTTCCGGCAAGCAGCGAGCCGACCATCACGCATGAAGCGCCTGCTGCAAGTGCCTTGGCGATATCACCCGATGTGCGCAGGCCGCCGTCAGCAATGATCGGAATGCCTGACTTTGCGGCTTCTTCGGCGGCATCCATGATTGCGGTCAATTGTGGCACGCCAACGCCCGCGATCACCCGCGTCGTGCAGATTGACCCCGGCCCGATGCCAACCTTCACGCAGTCAGCACCCGCATCAATCAGCGCGCGGGTGGCATCGGCAGTCGCAACATTGCCCGCGACAATTTGAATCCGGTTGGAGATTTTGCGAATCCGCTCAACCGCTTGTGCAACCATTTTTGAATGGCCGTGCGCGGTGTCTAACACGATCAGATCGCACTCGGCATCGATCAACGCCTCGGTGCGTTCAAAGCCCGCGTCGCCCACCGTCGTCGCCGCCGCCGCGCGCAGCCGCCCCGTCGCATCCTTGGTCGCTGACGGATAGGTGACCGCCTTTTCAATATCCTTGACCGTGATCAGGCCAACACAGCGGTAATCCTCATCAACTACCAGAAGCTTCTCAATCCGCCGCTGATGGAGTAGGCGCTGCGCCTCGGCCTGACTGACGCCCGCTTTCACCGTCGCGAGATTTTCGTGCGTCATCAGCTCGCTGACGGGCTGGTTCGGATTTTCGGCAAAACGCACATCACGGTTGGTGAGAATACCGACAAGCCGCCCGCTCGCCTCAACCACGGGAATCCCCGAAATCCGGTTCGCCGCCATAATCGCCTTGGCGTCGGCAAGCGTGGCATCCGGTGCGATCGTGATCGGATTGACCACCATGCCCGACTCAAAGCGCTTAACCAGCCGAACAGCGGCAACCTGCTGCGCCACGTCAAGGTTGCGGTGGAGGACGCCAATCCCGCCAAGCTGCGCCATGACAATCGCCATGTCAGCCTCAGTCACCGTGTCCATCGCGGATGACAGGATCGGGATATTGAGGCTGATATCACGCGTCAGCCGCGTTGCCGTGTTCGTCTGTCCAGGCATGACTTCAGATGCCCCCGGCAACAGGAGCACATCATCAAACGTCAATCCAAGGCGGATATCCATGCCAGCGATCATCTTTCAAATTTCGATTCGTGGCGGCCCATGTAACCAGAGTTTCACTCGCGCGCTAGGGCTAGCGAACGCCCTCTCTACCCATACCCGTCACCCTGAACTCGTTTCAGGGTCTATCCCTCAACTAGGAAAGGCTGGATTTGTGGAGGGCTAGATCCTGAAACAAGTTCAGGATGACGGAGGGGTGCAGATCAGCTTACCCCAATCCGATTCCGCTTGGCGCAACGCGCACTTCCGGGCAATGTGCCCGCAATTGGTTCGGGAGGGTATTATGGCAACAGGTTTTGGTTTCGCATTCTTTCTGGTGGTGCTTGCCATCGCATTTCTGTTCATGGGCGTCACCGTCGTTCGGCAGGGCTTTGTTTACACGATTGAGCGTTTTGGGCGCTATACCAATACCGCGCTGCCGGGCTTTAATTTCATCATGCCCTTCATTGATCGGGTGGGCCGCAAGGTCAACATGATGGAGCAAGTGCTTGATATTCCGGGGCAGGAAATCATCACCAAGGATAACGCGATGGTCGCGGTAGACGGCGTTGTGTTTTTCCAAGTGCTTGATGCCGCCAAAGCCGCCTATGAAGTCAGCGATCTTTATCTTGCGATCATGCAGCTTACCACCACCAACCTGCGCACAGTGATGGGCGGGCTTGATCTTGATGAAACGCTGTCCAAACGTGATCAGATCAACGCTCAGTTGCTCTCGGTAATCGATAACGCGACTGAGGCGTGGGGTGTGAAAGTCACCCGGATTGAACTCAAGGATATCCGCCCGCCCGCTGATATCGTCAACGCCATGACGCGCCAGATGAAGGCCGAACGCGAAAAGCGCGCAACGATCCTTGAATCCGAAGCCGCGCGTCAGAATGAAATCAACCGCGCCGAAGGCCTAAAACAAGCACAAATCCTTGAAGCCGAGGGCCGCAAAGCCTCAGCCTTCCTTGACGCCGAAGCGCGCGAACGTTCGGCAGGCGCAGAAGCAACCGCAACCAAGCTCGTCTCCGATGCCATTGCGGGCGGGAGCACGCAGGCGATCAATTATTTCGTCGCGCAAAAATATGTTGAGGCGATTGGCCTGTTCGCCACATCGCCCAACGCCAAGACGATCTTATTCCCGGTTGAAGCTACAGCCCTAATCGGCACACTCGGCGGGATTGGTGAACTCGCCAAGGACGCGCTTGGGAAGGATAAGTGAGATGATGGCGTGGATTGAAGCGCTCGACGCCCATTGGGCTTGGCTAATCCTCGCCGCTGCGCTTGCCACAGCCGAAGTGCTGGTGCCGGGGTTTTTCCTGATCTGGTTCGCGCTCGCGGCATTTGCGACGGGTTTGATCGCGCTTTTTTTGCCAGTACCAGTTGCGATCCAACTGGTATTGTTCGCTGTGTTTGCGGTCGTTTCGGTTTATGCGGGACGGCGCTGGTTCAAGATGAACCCGATTGAGTCAGCCGATCCAAAACTCAATGATCGCGGAGCACGGATGATTGGCGAAATCGTCACCGTTGTTGAAACAATTGAAGCCGGCGGCGGCCGCGTCAAAATCGGCGACAGCGTCTGGAGCGCCAAGGGGCCGGACACAGCCATCGGGGCAAAAGTCCGCATCAGCGCGATGGACGGCGGCGCGGTAGTGGTTGAGCCTATTTAGCTCAACCACTTATTATTCAAGCCGCTTTCGGTGCGGCCTGACGCACGCCCTCATCAACATGATCTGAGAACTGAGCAAAGTTATCAATGAACTGGCTGACGAGCTTCTTTGCCGTCACGTCATAATCGGCTTTGTCAGCCCAAGCGCCGCGCGGATCAAGAATGCCGCTATCAACGCCGTCAACCGCAATCGGCACTTCGAAGCCAAAATTGGGGTCTTTGCGGAACTCTGCATTATTGAGCGAGCCATCAAGTGCGGCGTTGAGCAGCGCGCGGGTGGCCTTAATCGGCATGCGTTTAATCCCCGGCATCGTCGCCTTGCCGCCTGTCCAGCCAGTGTTGACCAACCAGCAGCTCACGCTGCCCTTGGCAATGCGTTCCTTGAGGAGGTTGCCGTAAATGCTTGGGTGACGCGGCATGAACGGCGCGCCGAAACAGGTTGAAAAGGTGGCCTCTGGCTCAGTCACGCCGATTTCGGTGCCTGCAACGCGCGCTGTGTAGCCCGAGAGGAAGTGATACATCGCCTGATCAGGCGTCAACTTCGCGATTGGCGGCAGCACACCATAAGCATCGGCCGTCAGCATGATAATATTCTTTGGCACCGGCCCCATATTCTTTTCCGAAGCATTCGGAATGAAATCAATCGGGTAGGAACCCCGGCTGTTTTCGGCGAGGCTGTTATCATCGAAATCAAGCAGACGCGTGACAGGATCAATCACGACATTTTCAAGCACCGTGCCAAAACGCTTGGTCGTTGCGAAAATCTCTGGCTCTGCCTCGGGCGAAAGCCGGATCATCTTGGCATAACAGCCGCCCTCAAAGTTAAAGACGGCGGTATCAGACCAGCCATGCTCATCATCGCCGATCAGCGTGCGGCTCGCATCTGCCGAAAGTGTCGTTTTGCCCGTGCCCGAAAGCCCGAAGAAAATTGCCGAGGTGCCGTCCGCGCCAATATTGGCCGAACAGTGCATCGGCATCACGCCTTGAAGTGGCAGTTTATAATTGAGAATGCCAAACACTGACTTCTTCATTTCGCCCGCATAAGCGGTGCCACCAATCAGGATCAGTTTCTCGGTGAAGTTGACCGCAATCACCGTTTCACTGCGGCAGCCGTGGCGCGCGGGATCGGCGCAGAAGCTTGGCAAATCGATGATCGTGAATTCAGGTGCAAAGTCCACCAGTTCATCCGCCGTTGGGCGCACCAGCAACGTTTTGATAAACAGGCTGTGCCAGGCAAGTTCGTTGATCACGCGCACGTTGACGCGGTATTCGGGCTGCGATCCGCCAAACAAATCGGCGACAAAGAGTGTTTCCTTGGTCGCCAGCGCCGCCATGAAGTCTTCCTTCAAATTGGCGAAATGCGCGGGCGTCATTGATGCGTTGGTTTTGCCCCACCAAACGCTATTTTCGGTTTCAGCGTCACGAACAATGAATTTGTCCTTGGCTGAGCGGCCGGTGTGCGTACCCGTTGCGACGACCAACGGGCCGTCTGCCGCCAATATGCCTTCGCCGCGCGCGATGGCGTGTTCAACCAACTGGGCCGTCCCCTGATTGCAAAACAAAGTTGCGGAGGTTTTAATCCCTTGGATTTCAAGAAGATTGTTTGACGCGCGCTCAGTCACTGTGCTTCTCCATTTGGAACTGAAATGGTGTCTCACGCATACGTATGCGTTAAGAGTCGCGCTGCGCATAGCCAAGCGCAGGGGGTGGGTCAAACCTGTCAACCATGATATCAGCGGCGCAATCGTTTGCACCATGATTGCAACACATAATGGTCTCCGGTACTAACCACATTGATGACTATTACCGAACAGCAAGTGCCTGACCGGGTGATCGCCCTTGTCGATGATGATCGCAATATCCTGACATCGGTTTCGATCATGCTGCAATCGCAGGGCTATAAAACGCGGGTTTATTCCGACGGCGATTTGGCGCTCAAGGCGCTGATTGAAAATCCGGCTGATCTCGGTGTGTTTGATGTCAAAATGCCAAAGCTTGACGGACATGAACTGCTGCGCCGACTGCGCGAAAAATCGGCGATGCCGGTTATTTTCCTCACCTCAAAGGATGATGAGTCCGATGAAGAGCTTGGTCTGTCGCTGGGTGCCGATGATTATATTGCCAAGCCGTTTTCGCAGCGGCTGTTGCTCGCCCGGATTGCCGCCATCCTGCGCCGCGCCGAAATTAACGCCCGCAGTGAGGCAAATACCGATGAGGCCGAAAATAGCGAAACGATCAGCCGTGGCCCGCTGCAAATGGATGCGTCACGCCATCAAGTGCTGTGGCACGGAAAAACGGTGACGCTCACCGTCACTGAATTCATGATCCTTGAGGCGCTCGCGCAGCGGCCCGGCGTCGTCAAAAGCCGCAACCAATTGATGGACGCCGCCTATCAGGATGATGTCTACGTCGATGACCGCACGGTCGATAGCCATATCAAGCGATTGCGCCGCAAATTCCGCCATGTCGCACCCGATTTCGACGCAATCGACACGCTCTACGGCGCGGGCTATCGCTACTCCGGTGAATGATCCAGCCACCCCGCGTTGGCACTGGCCTTGGCAGGCCACACTGACGCGGCGGATATTCGCGGTCAATATCTTCGTCGTTGCGCTGCTCGCGGGCAGTTCATTTTACCTTGATGGCCTGCGGATACGGTTGATCGAGGAACGGATCACCCAGGCCGCCAGCGAAGCGGCACTCGCGGCATCAGCACTGGCCAGCGTCAATCAATCCGCCAGACCCCAGCTTATCAGCGATATTGGTGCCAAAAGCCTTGCGCGGTTTCGCCTGTTTGGCAGCGACGGTGAATTGGTCGCTGACAGTTGGCAGACGCATAGCCCGACATTCTCGCTCAACAACCCCAAGGAGGAAAGCTGGCAGCGCAATTTTGCGCGCGCGCTTGATGAGGCAGTTGATTTCGTCGTGGGAGCCGATATCCCACCCGCGTTCAAGGGGTTTGAAGGCGTTGGCCAGCGCCCAGACCGGGTCACGCTCCAGCTTGCGCCAGACCGAACGCACATTTTAACCGCGCGCGCTGAACTAGGCGGCGTTAACGGTCAAATATTGCTGATGGATCGCAACGCGCGTGATATTCGCCGGATTGTCCGGGCGGAGCGTTCGCGGCTTGGCTACATCATCCTGCTCGCGATGCTCTTTTCGGTGTCGCTCTCATGGTTTCTGGGCCGCACCATCGTTCGCCCGCTCCAGCAATTGGCGCAGGCCGCAACGCGCGTTCGGATGGGGCGAGACCGTGAGGTTGTCGTCCCCCGCCTGCCGACCCGCGTTGATGAAATCGGCACACTCGCGCGCGCGGTTTCGGACATGAGCCACGCGCTCCACCAGCGGATTGACGCGACCGAAATGTTCGCAGCAGACGTCGCGCATGAGCTTAAA
>JAYTPB010000113.1:0-1319 GCA_043747445.1 Sphingomonadales bacterium | reverse complement strand
GGGCCGACGCCCTATTCAGCGGCAGCGCGTTGGACAGGCCCGCTCGTTGCGATTGCGCCAAGGTGAAGCGAGGGAGCCGCGTCTGCGATGATCAGTCCGTCGCGCAAGGCGGGCACGATACCCGCCGCGAGCGCCGACGCGTTGGCAACGCGCAACGAATATCGGCCATAAGGCACCCCGTCGAACAGGAAGAAGCCATCAAATTCACTGCGCGTTGTTTTTGCGACACGTCCTTTCGCATCGATCAACTCAAGATCAACGCCCTCAAAGTTTTGGCCGTTCTGTGATACCAAGGTACCGTCCACTTCACCCGAGCTTACCAGCGGCAATTCAAGCTCTATCGCAACGCCAGGGCGCGGCGTGACAACAAGCCCCCCCGTTGATGGCTGGACGAACGGATCCGAGAGTGAGGATGTGTCGATCCCAATAAGCACTGGCTGAAACGGCAGAAGCCCATCAATCATCACTTGCCCATCAACACCCGTCAACCGGTCAACCGAAGCGCGCCCCGCGGTCATTTGCACATCCTTTTCAAGCGGTTCGTCAGATTGGCGGACGCCGTCACCGTTGCGGTCACGGTAAACGCGCGCGAGCACTTGGCCCTGCGTTGCCAAACTCCGCGATGACAGGCGGAAGCCACCACCGCGAGGGTTAGCACCAAGGCTGAATGCAATATTCAGTCCTGCTGCGACCGCGCCGTCACTGCGGGCTTCAATCGTCCCCGTTAGTGCAAACTTCTCGAAACGACGGACATAACCAACGCCAACTCGGCTAAGGCGCGTCGCCCCCTCATAGCCAAGTTCAGCACGCCAATTGCTGCGATAGCGATCATCGCGCCCCGCTGACCATTCACCCGTTAGGCTTGCCGATTCGAAACGTTTTTCAGGCGCGATGCTAAACCGAGTTTCGCCGCGAATACGCACGCGCGCAATCGAGCCGCTGGCGCGCAGCGATACGCCAACGCTATCGGCTGCCCCCCCCACAAATGGGCTGCGTTCCGACCGGTAATTGAAGTCACCCCCAAATGAGAGCCGACCAACCGAAAGCGACGTGCGCGCCGTGACGCCAAGACGGCGGACGCCATCAACGCGTGTTGTGTAATTCACTTCAGCGTGAAACGGCAAAACCGTCCGGCCGAGCTTGACTGCCTGATCAACTGAGACACGGTGAAGCCCCGTTTCCCCGCCTCGGATTCGATCTGACTCAAACCCCTTGCGCGCGATGATCGATTCAGCGCTGATGTTAGTATTGCCAAATTGGCCCAACATCTCGATTCGGGCCGCATAGCCGCCTTCGAGCGCTCCCGACCCTGAAAGCTC
>JAYTPB010000112.1:0-14519 GCA_043747445.1 Sphingomonadales bacterium | reverse complement strand
GAAGTGCGGCGGCGGGTGATCGTCGGTGTAAATTTCGATCCTGATCCCGTCGATGATGATTACGGTCGGCATCCACTAGAGCGCCTCCGCCCCAGAAATGATTTCCACCAATTCCGTCGTAATCGCCGCTTGGCGCGTGCGGTTATAGAGGATGGTGAGACGGTTGATCATGTCGCCCGCGTTGCGCGTGGCGTTGTCCATCGCGGTCATTTTGGAGCCTTGCTCCGACGCGGCATTCTCAAGCTGCGCGCGAAGCAGTTGCACTGCAACGTTACGCGGCAGCAGGTCGGCAAGCATTTCATCCTCGTCGGGCTCATATTCCACCGCTGCGGACATCGCGCCAGCTGTTGCCGCGCCGCCAACTGGAGCAGGCACAGGAATGATCTGCGCCTGCGTTGGTTCCTGCGTCAGCACGCTGACGAACTTGGAGTAGAACAGATGCGCGACATCATATTCGCCCGCTTCATAACGCGCGATGAGATCAGTCGCGACATCCTGCGCATCCGAGAATTTCAGCTTGCCAAGATCGCCGGGTTCGATGCTGTGGATCACGTCTTTGCGGAACAGACGGTTGAGCTGGTCACGCCCCTTGCGCCCGATGATGTAGAATTTCACCGTCTTGCCCGCCGCCTGCATTTCGAGCGCGGATTTGCGCGCGAGGCGGACGATGTTGGTGTTGAACGCGCCGGCCAGCCCCTTGTCGGAGGTTGCCACCACGAATAGATGGACTTGATCGCTACCCGTGCCCGCGATGAGCTTGGGGCTTTGCGGGCTGATCGTCACTTTGCTCGCGATGCTTGTCATCACTGCTTCCATGCGTTCGGCGTAGGGACGACCGGCTTCAGCCGCTTCCTGCGCACGGCGCAGTTTAGCCGCTGCGACCATCTTCATCGCCTTGGTGATCTTCTGCGTCGACTTTACGGAGCCGATGCGAACCTTGAGAGCTTTTAAGGATGCCATCTAGTTTGCTTTCAATCGCCTGACGTCATTGTAACACCGACAAACGTAGTTCTTGGTTTTCTAAACGACGGAATTATCAGATCTGGGCCAACAAGCACTTCCCCTGAATTTCGCCAAACGTACCACCAAGCCAATGGCGTAATCAAAAATGCAGAACCATAGGCGATAAATCCGATTTGAGTCGGTGCCCCCCACTTTATCAACATCATCGCGATCATCATCAAAACGAACACGATTACTAGAGCGGCCACGCTGCCAACGACCAAGGCAAACGTAATATTGCCTTCGCGCCGCGTTTTGCTAAAGTTTTCGTAAATAATGTCGGCCCCACAACCCCTACAAACAATTGCTCCCCACTTGATGCCACCTGTCTTACAGAGGTCGCATTCGATAGTGCGCTGAGCGGTGGAAGTTTTCGCTGATCTGGCCATCTGGTCGGTCGCTATGATCTACGCAAACGTCTTCGTGAACTTATCAAGTGCCGCAACCAATGCCTTCTTGGCATCGTCACCCAAATCTTTGGTGTCACGAATGGTCTTGAGCACGTCCGCATTGTTCGCGCGCATATCGGCAAGCATCGCTTCTTCGTAACGCGTCACGTCCGAAACCGGGATACCATCGAGATAGCCGTTGGTGCCTGCGAAAATCGACGCGGTCTGCTCTTCAAATGGCATTGGCGCATATTGCTTTTGCTTCAAGAGCTCAGTCAAACGTGCGCCGCGATTGAGCAGCTTCTGCGTTGAGGCATCCAGATCCGAACCGAACTGCGCGAACGCCGCCATTTCGCGGTACTGCGCGAGTTCGAGTTTGATCGAACCCGAAACCTTCTTCATCGCCTTGGTTTGTGCGGCAGAACCAACGCGCGACACCGAAAGACCGACGTTAATCGCAGGGCGGATGCCCTGATAGAACAGATCGGTTTCAAGGAAAATCTGACCGTCAGTAATCGAAATCACGTTGGTCGGAATGTACGCCGAAACGTCGCCCGCCTGCGTTTCGATGATCGGAAGCGCAGTCAGCGATCCGCCGCCATTGGCGTCGGACATCTTTGCCGCACGCTCAAGCAAACGACTGTGGAGATAGAAAACATCGCCGGGATAGGCTTCACGGCCCGGAGGACGACGCAGCAGAAGCGACATCTGGCGGTAGGCCACAGCCTGCTTGGAAAGATCGTCATACACGATCACGGCGTGCATCCCGTTATCACGGAAAAATTCACCCATCGCGACGCCGGTGTAAGGTGCCAGATATTGCAGCGGCGCTGGCTCCGAAGCCGTTGCCGCAACCACGATCGAATATTCCATCGCGCCATTTTCTTCGAGCGCGCGGACGATCTGGGCCACGGTCGAGCGCTTCTGGCCGACAGCGACATAGATGCAATAAAGCTTCTGCTTTTCATCAGTGCCCTTATTCGCGGCCTTCTGGTTGATGAAGGTATCAATCGCGACGGCGGTCTTACCCGTCTGGCGATCGCCGATGATCAGTTCGCGCTGACCGCGACCAACCGGCACAAGCGCATCAAGCGCCTTGAGGCCGGTCTGCACCGGCTCATTCACTGAAGTACGCGGGATAATGCCGGGCGCTTTGACTTCAACGCGGCTGCGCTGGGTGGTCTTGAGCGGCCCCTTTCCGTCGATTGGGTTGCCGAGACCGTCAACAACGCGGCCAAGCAATTCCTTGCCAACGGGAACGTCCACAATCGTGCCAGTCCGCTTGACGACATCGCCTTCCTTGATTTCAGCATCAGAGCCGAAGATCACGACGCCGACATTGTCCGCTTCGAGGTTGAGCGCCATGCCCTGAATACCATTGGCGAAGGCGACCATTTCACCGGCCTGCACATTATCGAGGCCGTGGATACGGGCGATACCATCACCCACCGAAAGCACTTGGCCGACTTCGGAGACTTGCGTGTCTGCGCCAAAATTGGCGATCTGGTCTTTAATAACCTTGGAAATTTCAGCGGCGCGGATGTCCATGTTTAGCCTTTCATCGCAACTGCGAGCGTGTTCAAACGGGTTTTGATCGACGAATCGATCATCTGGGAGCCAATCTTGACGATCAGGCCGCCGAGAATTGAAGGATCGGTTTTGAGTTCAACCGCAACATCGCGGCCAACCTTTTTCTTGAGCTGCGCCTTGAGCGCGTCAACCTGTGCAGCGTCAAGCGCGTGCGCACTGGTCACTTGCGCGGTTGCTTCACCCCTGTGATTGGCTGCAAGCATATTAAACGCAGCGATCACTGGGCCAACTTGGCCAAGGCGGCTATTCTGCGCGAGAACACCCAGAAAATTGGTTGTGAGCGCGTCAAGCTTCATCGCCTTGGCAACCGCTGCCATGCCCTTTGCGGCATCACTGCGTGACACCAATGGGTTCGTCGTGAGCGCCTTGAGTTCAGCCGATTCGCCAAGCGCCTTGGCAAAGCCGTTCAGGCTCACGCCAACCGCATCAATCTTCTTTTGCTCAAGTGCCAGTCCAAACAGCGCGGTTGCATAGCGCCCGCTAAGACTAGCTTGAATGCCGCCGGAATTCTCCACGCGTGATGTGTCCTTTTAAGACGTTGAAATTTTGCCCCGGATCACGTGGAGGGCATAAAAACCCCCGTCCAAGTCGCGGCGCGCCTAGCATGTGATTTGCTGCGGTGCAAGATAGGTTGATAAACCCGGTGTGTTCAGAGATTGAAAACTCAGTTGCACAGGAGAATCACATGCGCGGATCAATGATAACAATGCCAATGTCCGACGGCGCGGACATCGCCGTCTATCACGTTGAAGCGCAAGGCACGCGCAAGGGCGGGCTTGTCCTCATTCAGGAAATTTTCGGCGTTACCGATCATATCCGCGAACTGTGCGATGAATATGCAGCCGACGGCTATGAGGTGCTCTCCCCTGCGTTATTTGACCGTGAAGCCCCCGGATTTGAATGCGATTACACCGGCTCCGATTTTGACCGCGCGGTAAAACTCGCGCGTGAACTGCATCCGTTTGACCTGTCACTCAAAGATGCGCAAACCTGCATCGACGCGCTCAAATCCAAAGGCCCGGTGTTCATGACGGGCTATTGCTACGGCGGCTCGGTCACATGGCGGATGGCGCAACTCAGCGATGATCTCGCGGGCGCGAGCAGCTATTACGGCAGCCTTGTCCCGACCACATTCGCAGACCAGCCCCCCAAATGCGCGACCATCGCCCATTTCGGCCGCTATGATCAGGGCATCCCGATTGAGGGGGTTGAAGCCCTCATCGCGAAAGCGCACCCCACCGCGCAGATATTCATCTACGACGCCAACCACGGGTTTAATTCAGACAGACGCAAAGATTATCACGCCGAGAGCGCGGATTTGGCAAGGGAAAGGACGCTGGGGTTGTTTGCGGCGTGTGGGGGCTAGAACGAAGGCCCACGAGGGTAACAGCCCTTTTGATTTCTCGCAGGCAGTGCGATTCCCTTATCCTGTAACAGTTGTTCAAATTTTGCTTCGAACATTCTCCCGACGCCATCTTCATGAACGACGTTACATATACCGCAAACGAACATTCCATAATCGCACCACTTGTGGCTATCATATCTATGAGGCCCGCACTGAACTTGCTTACCACACAAATCACACGGAACCATGAAGGCCTCTGCCGAAGGCTCCGAACTACGATACCTGCTTTTTCTGCTCATTTTCAGAGTATGACATTTTGCTGCGCTATTTCAAGCACAGTACCCTTGTGTAATTATCAAAAAATAATTATCATTCGCCAATGCCAAAAACGTTTTTTGATTGGGATGAAGCCAAAAATCGCTCCAATTTGAAAAAGCACAGAGTCAGCTTTGAGGATGCGATTGGCGTATTTCTCGATCCTCTCAATGTTACTGATCTTGAACGGATCGTGGACGGTGAGGAGCGATGGCAGACATTTGGACTTGTTGACGGCGAACTGCTGATGGTGGCGCATGCCAACTATGACGAAGACTATACTGAGATCGTGCGCATTATCTCGGCGCGACTGGCGACACGCGCAGAAAGGAAGCAATATGAAGAGCAACATGGTTAGATATTCTCTCGATGATCTGCCGCCGCGAACCGATGCTGATCGCGCGCGTCTCAAGGCGTTGGCAGCCCGCCCCGATAGCGAGATTGATCTCTCCGATATCCCTGAATGGACGGCAGAGGATTTTAAGAATGCGGTGCGCGGCAAATTTTACCGCCCGACCAAGGGGCAGATTACGGCCAAGATCGATAATGACGTTCTTGCGTGGCTCAAGGCCGATGGCCCCGGTTATCAAAGCCGGATGAATGCGATCCTGCGGCGAGAGATGCTGCGCGCGCTTGGGCAGGATAAGGCGGCTTAGTGGCTGTGTTTAACCAACGCTAAACTGTAACGTGGCTTGGATAGTTATCCGTTCAAGGTACTCACGACTGTCCCGAAATTGGACTGTCTGCGGGACGCTTTGGGTGAATCGGCGGGTTGTAAATTTGCAGCCCATCTGCCAATTGTTATAGATAATTTGAAGTTAGGGAATCAGGGTATGTTGGCGCGCAAATTTTCGATTGCTATTCTTGCTGCGGCGGCGGCACTCTCAGGCGGTACGGCTCAGGCCGCGTTTCTTTTGACGACGCCGGTATATTTTCAGGATTTCAACACACTTGCGAACACCGGCAATAGCAGCGTTCTTCCCGGCGGTTTTGAACTCGCTGAGGCGGGCGCAAATAACAACAACACATATGCCACGGGCACTGGTTCCTCAAATGCCGGCAACACCTACAGCTTCGGCGCGAACGGCAGTACAGAGCGCGCGCTTGGTGGCCTGCGCAGCGGCACTTTAATCCCAACTTTCGGCATTCAATTCACCAACTTGCTTGGCCGCACGATCACCGCTCTGAACCTCAGCTTTCTGGGTGAGCAGTACCGACTTGGTACCGCTGGCCGCGCCGACCGCCTGTCATTTGAATATTCAACGACCGCGACAAGCCTGCTTGGCACTGGTTATATTCCGCTAACGGCGCTTGATTTTGTCTCGCCAACGACAACCGGCCCACTGGGTGTGCTTGACGGCAATCTTGCCGCAAATCAGCGCACTGTTGCGGGCACAATCGCTGGTCTCGAACTGCTTGCAGGACAAAGCATTTTCCTGCGCTTTCTCGATTTCGATGCCAATGGCGCTGACGATGGCCTTGCCATTGATAATTTCAGGGCTGAGGCGGTAACGCTGGGCGCTGTGCCTGAGCCTTCGACATGGATGATGTTGATTGCGGGTTTTGGCTTTATCGGTGCTGCGCTGCGCGGTCGCCGGGTTAAGGGCAAATCCGTACTGGCTTAATCCGTACTGGCTTGATTTATCTCAGGGCTTGCTGAGCAAGCCTTTGAGGCCCGCAAAGGCCGCATTGCCGACCTCATCTTCACCAACAACACCCGCCGCTTTGAGCGTTTGCGCGGCGTTTTTCGCGCGCGGAAATGGATCAAGCGCGAGGAGCAGGGTTTGCGCAACCGCCTCACCTAGATCAATCGCCTGACCGTCATGTTCGATCATGTCGCAATCATCAATATCGATTTCGATCTCATCGGCCGCAGTCGCGTCGGCAAGGCTGGCAACGAATCGGATTGCAAAATCAGTTTTGAGCGTCGTCGCTACGGGCGCAGCGGTCGCGACACATTCTTGCACCACATCAGCATTTAATGTGCCCGTGCCGAGGATCGCATCGCCCTCAACAACCAACGTTGCGTGCGCCTCAAGCCTGTTAATCGCGATAAGGTCAAAGCGCGCGGCAAGCGCCTCTCGCTCACCTGCTTCAGCGATAATCGATACGCTGCGCGGCGCGGTGCCGATCGTGTTAAGCGCGAATCTGCGCGAAAATTCTGGCGTCATTACGCGATGTTCCCGGCAAGCAGCGTTTCAAGCGACCTGTGGCTCAGCCCATCAAGGATTGCCCGTGCGCTGGCCTCAACATGCGTCAGTGCGTCACTGCTTGGCGTCGCCCCGCCGTAAAGATTGCGCACCAATGTTTCGTCCATCGGCGCGTTCCCTGCAAGCCCCGCCCGGTATGCCCCCAATCGCCCGCCAAGCGCACTCATCATCTTGCCAATATGTTTGCCGACCACGACATCACCCATGCCAAGCTGACGCAGTTGGCCGTCCATATCTTCCACAAAAACCTCTGCCAACAGCGCAGCCGGAATAGCACCAGCATCGCCAATCGCATCCAGACGGATCAATACAAGCGCAAGGATCACCGTCACCATTTCAAATCGACCGTCAACAGTGTCGGGTACTTCGCCCTCAACATACCAATGCGGCTGGCGGGCTTGCGCTGCGATTGCCGCGTAAAGCGGACGAACCGAAGCACGATCGTCGTCACGTGCAAATAGGCGCTTGAACAGATTCACGTGGCTTTTTCCTCTAATCATCGCACTGCGCTTGCCCGCGCGGCTCCAAACGCATATTGAGGCGCTAAGCGGCGGTTGCAATGGCCAATGCGCTCTATTTGTATGATCAGGAGTTTGGGTATGAGCAACAACGCGCGAACGTCATCGTCAATCGCGCTTTTGGTCGGCGTTGGCATGCTTATGTCGGCCTGCGCGCGCGTGCCGGGTCATCAAGGTTTTATTGTCGATCCAGTGCTGGTTGATTCAGTGCGCCCCGGCGTTGATAATCGCCAATCGGTTGAAAAAACGCTCGGACGGCCAACCGTTATTGGGCAATTTGGCACCAACGACTATTATTATGTCGGCCGCGATACCAAGCAGCTTGCCTTTGCGCAGCCACGCGCGGTGAACCAGACGGTGCTTCGGATCAAGTTCGATGCTATCGGCAACGTCACCTCTGTTGACCGCACCGGCCTTGAAAAAATCGCCAAGATCAATCCAGAAAATGATAAGACCCCAACACTTGGCCGCAATCGCGGCTTCTTTGAGGATCTGTTCGGCAACATTGGTCAGGTTGGTGCGGTTGGCCAGGGCGGCAGCACTACCGACAACCCCAACTAACGCGCGATCCCGCCAGCGGCCAGCACCGCAAGCGTTACCAGTTCGGATGCGTTCGATGACATGGTGGCAATCTGCACTGGCTTTTCCATGCCCATCAGCATTGGACCAATCACCGAATCTCCGCCCAGTTCGCGGAGCAGCTTGGCGCTGAGGTTCGCCGACTGAAGCCCCGGCATGATCAGGACATTGGCCGGGCCCGAAAGCCTGCTGAACGGATAGTTCGCGGCGAGCTTTGGATTGAGCGCGACATCAGGCGCCATTTCGCCCTCATATTCAAAGCTAACTCCGCGCGCATCAAGCGTTTCAACCGCCTCACGGATCGGCCCGAGCCAATTACCCGATGGGTTGCCAAAGGTTGAGTATGACAGGAATGCAACGCGCGGTTCATGCCCCATCCGCCGCGCGACGCCTGCCGTCTGTTCAGCAATATCGGCGAGTTCAAGCGCGGAGGGTCGTTCATTGACCGTGGTATCTGCCATGAACACGGTGTGAGTTTGGCCCACAAGGATGTGGATGCCAAACGGTGTGCGTCCCTCGGCTGGATCAATCACGCGGCGGATTTCACGCATGGTTTGCGAATATGTCCGTGTTGCGCCGCTGATCATCGCATCGGCCTCACCCATTTTAAGGAGGAGCGAGGCGAAGGTGTTGCGATCATTATTGACCATCCGCTCGCATTCACGCCGAAGATAGCCGCGCCGCTGGAGCCGTTCATAAAGAATATCTACCATCTGCGGGACGAGCGGACAGTTGCGGCTGTTGACGATTTCAAAGCTGTCGGGATCATCAACGCCGAGCGCTTTGAGTTGATCGCGCACCTCATCACGCCCAACGAGTATCGGCGTACCGCAGCCGCCTTCACGGAACGCAATTGCGGCGCGCAGGACAACTTCTTCCTCAGCCTCGGCAAACACAATCCGTTTGGGATGCGCGCGCGCGGTATCATAAGCGAGTGTCAGCACCGACGTGGTTGGATTAAGCCGTGATTTGAGCGAAGTGCGGTACGCATCCATATCAAGGATGGGCCGGGTCGCCACGCCTGAGTCCATTGCGGCTTTGGCAACTGCCATTGGCACCACCTCCATCAGGCGCGGGTCAAACGGGGCGGGAATGATATAATCCTGACCAAAGCTTGCCGTCATGCCGCCGTAGGCTGCCGCGACTTCCTCGGGGACTTGCTGGCGCGCGAGTTCAGCAATGGCATAGGCTGCTGCGATCTTCATTTCTTCGTTGATCGTCGTGGCACGCACATCAAGCGCACCACGAAAAATGAACGGGAAACCAAGGACATTGTTGACCTGATTGGGATAATCCGAACGCCCCGTCGCGATAATCGCATCAGGGCGCACCGCCTTGGCCGCAGGCGGGGTAATTTCAGGATCGGGATTGGCCATCGCGAAGATAATCGGTGCCTTCGCCATTTTTTCAATCATATGCGGGGCAAGCGCGTCCTTGGCGGAAAGCCCGAGGAAGATATCTGCGCCATCAAGCGCTTCTTCAAGCGTGCGGCATTCAGTCTTTGCGGCATGGGCGGATTTCCACTGATCCATGCTTTCAGTACGGCCTTGGTAGATCACGCCGGTGCGATCACACATGATCACGTTGGCGGGCGATACGCCCATTGATTTCATCAGCGAGGTGCAGGCGATTGCGGCCGCGCCCGCGCCGTTGACCACGACCTTCACTTCGGAAAGCTTGCGTCCGGTGATGATGCAAGCGTTGATAATGCCCGCCGCGCTGATGATCGCGGTGCCGTGCTGATCATCGTGCATCACTGGAATTTTCATCCGTTCGCGCAGTGCTTGTTCAATGATAAAGCATTCAGGCGCCTTGATATCCTCAAGGTTGATCCCGCCAAAGCTCGGCTCCATTAGCGCGACTGCATTAATGAAAGCTTCGGGGTCTTCGGTATCAAGTTCGATATCGATTGAGTCGACATCGGCGAAACGTTTGAACAGGACAGCCTTGCCCTCCATGACTGGTTTTGAGGCAAGCGCACCCAAATTGCCAAGCCCGAGAATGGCAGTGCCGTTTGAGATCACCGCAACGAGATTGCCCTTGGCGGTATAATCATAAGCAGTGGCTGGGTCTTCAGCGATGGCGCGGACGGGTGCTGCGACACCGGGAGAGTAAGCAAGGCTAAGGTCACGCTGCGTCGCCATTGGCTTTGACGCAACAATCTCAATTTTGCCGGGCCGCCCAGTCGCGTGATAAAACAGTGCTTCACGATCAGAAAATTGAATTTTGGACTCGCCGCTCATTCCATGCCCCTCAGTGATTATTGGTTTACCAGCTACGCCCGCTACGATCTGACCTTAGGCATAGTTTTGCCTTACGGGAAGATGGCTTTGAGCCAAGCCGCAAATTCGCTATCGGGATCCTGATGGCCGACGCTGCTCCCCCTCCGACTCCAATGATGGCGCAATATTTTGCGCTCAAGGCAGAGGCACCCGATTGCCTGCTGTTTTACCGGATGGGCGATTTTTTTGAGCTGTTCTTTGATGACGCCAAAGCGGCAGCAGCAACGCTCGATATCGCGCTGACCGCGCGCGGCGAACATCAAGGGGTGCCCGTGCCGATGTGCGGTGTGCCCGTTCATGCAGCGGACGCCTACCTCGCGCGGCTAATCAAGGGCGGCCACCGGGTTGCGATTGCCGAACAAATCGAATCGCCAGCCGCTGCCAAGGCGCGCGGGGGCAAATCGATTGTCGCGCGCGCTATCGTTCGGGTTGTTACAGCAGGAACGCTGACTGAGGACGCGCTGTTAGAGGCTAAGGCGGCAAACTGGCTCGTTTCCATCGCGCGCGTCGGCGGCGTGGTGGCGCTGGCGGCAACAGATATTTCAACTGGGCGATTTGAAATTATCGAAAGCGATGAAGCCTCGCTTGATGCCGAGCTTGCCCGTCTCGGTGCTGCTGAAATTATTGCGGCGGACGAAATGGCAGGGGCGCAGCTTCGCCCGCGTGCTGATTTCGACTCGGGCGCGGGCGAACGGCGTTTGAAAGCGGCCTTCGGCGTCATGACGCTTGATGGCTTTGGCCAACTTAGTCGTGCTGAACTTTCAGCGGCAGGCGGTCTGCTCGCCTATCTTGATCATGCGGGGAAGGGCGCGCTGCCGTTCCTCCAACCCCCTGTGCGCAGCGCGGTGCAGGATCATATGATGATTGATGCCGCAACGCGCGAAAGCCTTGAGCTGACCCGCACCACAAGCGGTAGCCGCGCAGGTAGTCTGCTTGATGTGATTGAGCGGACAGTGACGGGGGCTGGCGCGCGCTTGCTCGCGGCGGATATTGGCGCGCCCTTGCTTGACCGGCTGAGCATTGAAGCACGGCAAGGGCTTGTCCGCCATTTTGTTGAAGACGGCGGCGCGCGTGACGCGATGCGCGCCGCCCTTCGCGCGCTTCCCGATATTGGGCGAGCGCTTGGGCGGCTCGCCGCTGGCAGAGGCGGCCCGCGTGATCTTGGCAGTTTGCGCGACGGCCTGTGCGAAGCGCGCGCTCTGCGCGACAAATGGGGAAAAACGCCTGATTTACCCGCTCTGTTCCTAACGCTGCTGCCAAAACTTGACGGCCATGCAGCACTGGTTGATTTGCTTAGCCGCGCGCTGGTGCCGACGCCGCCAATCGATAGCGCGCAGGGCGGCTATATCGCCGAAAAATATGATGCCGCACTTGATGACCTGCGCACTACTGGCGGCAGCGGGCGGCGCGATATTGCAGCCCTTGAAACGCGTTACCGCGATGCGACGGGGATTACCGCGCTCAAGATCAAGCATAACGGCGTGCTCGGTTATCATATCGAGGTTGCCGCGCGTTATGCCGATCCGCTGATGCTTGCTGACTCGGGCTTTACCCATCGTCAGACGCTTGCTGGCGTTGTCCGCTTCAACGCGCCTGACCTCCACGATATTGCGCTTCGCGTAACGCAATCGGGCGCGCACGCGATTGCAGCGGAGGCCGCCCATTTTGAGGATCTGACCGCTGTTGCTTTGGCAAAGGCGCAGGCGATTGCCGAAACTGCCGATGCGCTCGCTCGGCTTGATGTGGCAGTCAGCCTAGCCGAACGGGCGGTTGAGGGCGGCTGGTGTGCGCCGCGATTTGCTGATCGTCCTTGCTTTGAAATTGTCGGTGGACGGCATCCGGTGGTTGAGGCAGCGCTTGGCAAAGGCGGCGCGCGCTTTGTCGCCAATGATTGCGCCTTGAATGATGGCGCGCGGTTGTGGCTGGTCACCGGGCCGAACATGGGCGGCAAATCGACCTTCCTGCGCCAGAACGCGCTGATCGCAGTGCTCGCTCAGGCAGGGAGTTATGTGCCCGCCACATCTGCAACGCTCGGGATGGTTGACCGGCTCTTCAGCCGCGTTGGCGCTTCGGACAATCTCGCGCGCGGGCGATCAACCTTCATGGTGGAAATGGTGGAGACTGCCGCGATCCTCGCCCAAGCAACGCCCAACAGTCTCGTCATCCTTGATGAGGTTGGTCGCGGCACCTCAACCTATGATGGCCTTGCAATTGCGTGGGCGGTAGTGGAGGCGGTGCACGAGATCAATCGCTGTCGCTGTCTCTTTGCCACCCATTATCATGAGCTGACCCGGCTTGCTGAAAGTCTTGATAGCCTGTCACTCCACCATGTTCGCGCGACTGAATATAAGGGTGATCTCGTCCTGCTCCACGAGGTTGCCGATGGCCCAGCGGATCGTAGTTACGGGATTGCAGTCGGTCGGCTTGCCGGCTTGCCGCCGCCAGTGCTTGCGCGCGCAAAAGCGGTGCTGGCCAAGCTTGAGGCGGGGCGGGCCAAGACGGGTGGGCTGGCGGCGGGGCTTGATGATCTGCCGCTGTTTGCAGCAACTCTGCCTGAAGTGCTTCCACCCGATCCACTTCATGCGGCTTTGATTGCACTGGATGTCGATGCGCTTAGCCCGCGTGACGCGCTGGAACAGCTTTATGCGCTCAAAGCGCTGGCGCACCCGGATAAGCGTTGATCGCCTCATACATCACGGTCAGCGCGCGGCGTTCGGCCTCGCTCAGTTCAGGCCGCCAGATTTCAAAGAGCAGGACGACGCGCGTTTCATCGCTGTCATTCCACGCCTCATGCTCAATCGAGTCGTCAAAGATCATCGCCTTGCCAAATTCGACGGTGCGCGTCTCATTGCCAACGCGCAGGCGGCAACCGGGCGGCACAATCAGCGGGATATGGCAGATCAGCCGCGTATTGAGCATCCCGTTATGCGCCGGGATATGGGTGTGCGGGCGAAGCACCGAAAACAGCACCATTGGTGAACGCGCAGCAATGTGCGGGATTGGCGCGCCCATCAGCGCCGCCATACTATTGGGACAACGCGCGGCATTATCCGCCACCAGTGCGCCATTTTCCCAGAGGTAAAAGGCACTCCAATTGGGGTTGTTGAGCAGGGCATGTTCGCGTGTCGGTCGGTTTTTATCGCCGACGACATAGGGGGCTAAGCCTGACCCTTGGCCAAGGATTACTTCAACTTCCTTGCGCATGGCGGGGGCTGCTGCCTCAAGTGCTGCAACCCAAGCGAAAGCATCATTTTCAAAAAATTGGATGTTTGCCAGACCGGGATAGAAAAAACTTGTTGGCTGCTGGAGGAAGACTTCGCGGCGCCCTGCGATGATATCAATTGCCTCGCCAAATCGCGGCGCAATTGCGGCAGGATCAATTCCACTTTTCGCAAGCGCGCCACTTAAATGGGCTTCAAAACGGGCGGCTGTAGCAGCGATGGCGGCTTGCGCGCGGTTGAGCCGGGGAATCAGATCTTGTGGAAGATTGGCAATCTGTGCCGCACTTGAAAGCGCCGTGTTGTACCAGCTATTCGCCGCGCGATCATCGCCGCGCGCGGCCTGATGATCGCCCTTCATCAGCAGCGCATAAGGATTACGCGGATCACCTGCGAGAACGCCGTCAAGCGCCTGATCACTTGCGCCTAAATCACCAAGTGCCTCACACGCTTGCGCCAATAGCAGCCAAAGCTGCGGCGAAGCGCGGCCCGCCAAGGCAACTTGATCAAAGGCCGCGCGCGCCGCCGCCGCATCCCCGCGCTGCCACGCCGCGACGCCGGCCTGTGCGATTGCTTGATAATCAATTGGAGCACTTGCCATAGGCGCGGTCTAACTGGGCAAATCAGATTCCGCCATACCATTCATAACCAGCATAATCTTCCCAGAAGCCGCCCTTGCCGCCGTAAACACCCGACAGGTCGGATACCGCTTCGATCCGTTCGATATATTTGGCATGTTTATAGCCCAACTGCCGCTCAACCCGCAGGCGCAGCGGCGCACCATTGCCGATGGGGATCAGCTTATTATTCATCCCCCACGCAACGATTGTTTGCGGGTGAAAGGCATCAATCAAGTCAATACTTTCATAATAAAGCTTGCCGCTGCTGCCATACACATCGGCACAGTGGAACACGATATAGCGCGCGGAAGATTTCATCCCCGCCGCCTCAAGCAGCAGTTTGAGCGGCACCCCGTGCCATTTGCCAATCGCGCTCCACCCCTCGACACAGTCATGCCGGGTGATTTGGGTGCGCATTGGCATCGTCTTGATATCGGCAAGGCTCAGCGAC
>JAYTPB010000111.1:0-7005 GCA_043747445.1 Sphingomonadales bacterium | reverse complement strand
ATGAACGAACCTGCCGATCTCCGTCTGATTGACGAAGTGGCCCCGCAGCGCGCGGCGCTCTGGTATATCTCACGCCTGTCATGCGGGCGCGGGTTTGCGTGCAGTAGCGCCGCCGATACCGCGATCCGCGCCGCGCTTTCAACAACGGTGCCCGCTGACCGGGCGGCGGCGATTGCCGAGGCTGATGCAGCGCTTGCTTCGGAACAGATTTTTATGCCTATCGCGGCACCACTGCGCTGGTCACTCGTCAGCCCGGCAATGATCGGCTGGCGCGCGAACAGCTTTGCCGCGCACCCGCTGCATCATTTGCGCAAAGCAGGCCGTTAAACCGACCACCACTGGAAAGCCGCGAAACCACATCCTATGTTGGTTGCGCAAGGAGTGTGATTGATGGCAATCAAACCAGACGTGATCAAGCCTTTTGACGGTGCTAATGAAGCGCTGACCAGCAGCAGCCCCGCAGCGGTGCGCCGCCGGATTGAGGCACTTGAGCATCTGCTCGAAGGGCTCTTCACGATTCCGGGCACCAAGCAGAAGGTTGGGCTTGATGTCATCCTTGATCTGATCCCGGTCGGCGGCAGCGCGGTCGCCGCGATTATGGGCAGCTATATCGCGTGGGAGGCGCGTAATCTTGGGATGCCTAAATCGACGATCATTCGCATGGCGGGCAATATCGGCGTTGATGCACTGCTCGGCGCGATCCCCTTTATCGGCGCGGTGCCTGACTTTTTCTTCCGGTCAAACACGCGCAATGTGAAGCTGATCAAGCGCTATCTCGATAAGCATCACCCAAGCACGATGGTGATTGATCAGTAGGCTTAGCGCGCCGTACGCCAAATCCTGACCCTTGCCCCGTCACCCGCTCCGCTTATGTCACGCGGGCAGGCGCGTGGGCGGTAATCCGTGCCATAACAAATCCGCACTTCCTCAAGCCAACCAATGTCTGACAGATCAAGCCGAATTGCGTCGGCCGGCAAGCCCGGATTGGCGGCGACAAAGGCGGCGGTGAAGCCGCGTACGTCAAGCGGGCTGCGCGATAGCGTGTTCATATCGGGCGTTTTGATGCTCCCAAACAGGCGCGTCGCACTGGCAAAATAGGCGGCGGGATCGCGGGTGATGCAACTGCCATGCTTGGCCCACTCACGCTGCTGAAGTTGCGGCGAAGGGGTGCTGCAAAAATTCTGGCGGACGAGCGCTTTGGAAAGTGCAGGCACCTTGCGGCACCAGCGCGGTTCGCCCTGGCCTTCGGCATCGGGCCACAGCCCGTGGAGAATGAACCCGAACGGTGGCGTGGCACCACATTGGCCTGAAAAGCGGCTTTCATTGTCACGCAATTTGCAAAATTGCGGAGACCAAGACAGCGCGAGGACATAGCCTGAAATTGGCAATATCCGCTGCGATCCCGGCGGCGGATTTTCCGAACGTGGGGCTTTCAGTGTGGGCGGGATGGCGCAAAGCGATCCTTGTGCCTGTGCGGCAGTTGCTGCGAATAATGCGCCTATCGCCAAAACCGCTGCCGCCCTTATGCTTCGCATCATTTCACCCTCTCAAAGTGTCAATCAAAGTTGACATAGTTGACATAGTTGACACCTATTCAACGAATTTTCACATACCAGCTTTGCTCAAGCAAAAAGTGATTACATGGAACATACTAAGAACTTATATTGAAATCAAGCCCAATATCGGCGGCGGGCGCAGACTGGGTCAGCCGCCCGACCGAGATATACGTCACGCCGCTTTCTGCTTTGGCGCGGATCGTTTCGAGCGTTACCCCGCCTGAGGCTTCGGTCGGCACGCGGTGTGCGACGATGGTGACCGCCTCGCGCAAGGTGTCGGCATCCATATTATCAAGCAGCAAATGCGTTGCCCCCGCAGCTAAGCCCGGCTCAATCTGGCTCAAACGGTCAACCTCTAGGATAATCCGCTCAACGCCCGCATCCTTGGCGCGCCTCACCGCCTCAACCACACCTCCTGCGACTGCAACATGATTATCCTTGATCATCGCCGCGTCCCACAAGCCCATCCGGTGATTGGTCGCTCCGCCCATCCGCGTTGCATATTTTTCAAGCACGCGCAGGCCGGGGATCGTCTTGCGTGTATCAAGCAAGGTGCAGCCGGTGCCCGCAATCGCCTCAACATAGGCTCGCGTCATCGTCGCGATACCGCTCAGATGCTGGACGGTGTTAAGCGCGGAACGCTCCGCCGTCAGCATCGCGCGCGCATTGCCAGACAGGTGGAGGAGGTCGCTGCCCTTGGGCACCGACGCACCGTCCTCGACGAGCATTTCTATCTCCATCGCCGGATCAAGATGCTTGAAAAACGCGACAGCAATTGGCAACCCCGCAACAACAATGGCATCGCGACTGTCCATTACCCCTGAGAAACGCGCATCGGCGGGGATAACGCTTTCCGAGGTGACGTCGCGGCCTGTGGGGCCAAGGTCTTCGGCCAGCGTCGCCGCGATAAAGGCCGTTAGGTCAAATCGGGGGAGGGCGAAGCTCATCTGAAAAACCCCGGAAATCTCACGAAGTTGACACTGAATCGGTAGTTTGTTTGGGCTTGCCTGAAAGCAGAAATGTAACGCGGGTCAACCATCGTTCCAGCTAGGCCAAAAGGGCGGCTGTAGGAAAGCGGAAAATGGCGGCGGACGTGTCTTGGCGGCTTGGCGTTCTTGGCGTGAGATAAATGAGCGACGGTGTCCGTGTTGAAGTCTAGGTTTGGTTCGCGCCAAAAGCGCCAAGCCGCCAAGAAGGGGTTTATAAGGCAACTGGTTCCTCTCTTCTTCGTGGCCTTCATGGCTTCGTGTGAGTCAATTCTTGGTCACAGCACATGCGCCGACGTGTGATTTTCGCACACGAAGCCACAAAGGCCACGGAGAAGAAATCCATTTGCTTTTATGTGTGAATCACATATATTACTCCAATGGACATCGCCTATGATGCCGATAAGGATGAGATCAATCGCTTCAAGCATCGGTTGCCGTTGGCGTTTGGCGGGCGGGTCTTTGATGATGACGATCATGTCATAGTTTCATCGTTTCGGCCAATAGATGGCGAAGATCGGCACAAGGCCATCGGCAAAATCGATGGCAGGCTTTACACCGCCGTTCACGTCTGGCGTGATGAGGTGTTATGATTGATTTCGGTAAGACGGAGCAATGACAGTGAACAAAAATACTATGATCGCAATCCCCGCAGACCCCACTGATCCGGAGGATTTTGATGTCAGTGTCGCTGAACTAAAGCGCGGTTTGATGGGCCGCCGCGTCCGCCAGATACGTAACCGCCTTGGGATGAGTCAGGATGAGTTCGGCAAAGCCTTCGGCATCCCCGCGTCGAGCATCCGTCAATATGAAATCGGAAGATATATGCCGCCGCCAGCGGTGCGCGCTTATTTGAAGGTGATTGAGGCCGAACCTGATGTGGTGCGGCGCGTGATGGCGGGGTGAGCAGCTTCTTGGCGGCTTGGCGTTCTTGGCGTGAGAAAATCTTGCGATGGTGTATGCGTTGAGGGCTGGGTTTGGTTCACGCCAAGGTCGCCAAGCCGCCAAGAAGGGATTTATCTGGCAATTGGTTCCTGCCTTCTTTGTGTCCTTCGTGGCTTCGTGTGAGTCAATTCTTCGCCACAGTATATGCGCCGACGTGTGATTTTCGCACACGAAGCCACGAAGGCCACGAAGAAGGAATACTGGGCTTAGGATGACTCCTGTTCGTCATTGCGAGCGAAGCGCGGCAATCCAGCAGCAATGGTGGGACTGGATTGCCGCGCTTCGCTCGCAATGACGATTCAGTGACATGGCGAGTCAGCTTGCAGTCTGCTTTGTCCCCCGCAACAACCGGCCCCTCCACCATCCTACGGGCGGTTCCCCTCCCCGTTCCGGGGAGGAATTTATGAGAGCGAACCTATCGCCTCTCGATAGAAACTAGATATGGGATGGCACCTGAACCACATCCTCGTGACGTTACGTAAATTTGACGACCTTCCGCTATGATTGTTGACATAATCCACTTTCGAGCTTCGGGTAGCGTCGAGTTATCGACTTTAAACGTTTCGTTTCCCCACTTTGGATCCCGAACTGAAAATGACTTAACCTCGTTCCGAAACTGATATTCAACATCAACAACTGTGTTCAATCGCCTGATAGGCGCTGAACAACCATTGAAATAAGAAGTTGGCCGACTTTGATAGAATTTTATTGCATAGGCTCGCTGTTGGTTAGGTGAAATCAGAATTTTTGTATCACCCCAAGTTTCCCATTTGGGTTTGGGTGCTGCAGCCACAAACCCAGCCGCCAGACATAAACACAGCAAAACCTTCTGGGATTGTTTAATTTTCATCACCCCAACTCCACCCGCAATGTCCGCCCCACTGCCGCCGCCGCGCGGCGCAGCGTCGATAGCGTCACCGATGAGTTGGTGGGGTCGAGTAAGCGATCTAACTGCCGACGGTCGGTTTGCATCCGGGCGGCCATTGCGGTTTTGGTGATGCTTTGCGCTTTCATGGCTTCGCGGATTTGGTCGGCGATAATTTCCTTGATCGCATCCTCTTCACACACAGCGAGCAGGTTTTCGCTGGTGAGGAAATCGTCAAATGTCTCGTCACTGATCCGTGCTTTGCCTTGGCTATCCATCATTCAAGTTCCTTTTTGCGCCGTAGCGCGAGATCGATTTCCTGTGGCGGCGTTTTCTGAGTTTTCTTTACAAAGCCGTGGAGCAGCACCATGTCACCGATCATGATGCAGAATAGAATTCGTGCGATCCGCCCCGATGAAATGTCACTCCGAACTTCCCAAAGCCCGCGCCCGAGTGGCCGACAATATGGCATTCCGATGGGCCAACCAAACTCGACCTTTTGAATGTCCTTGCCAATCACACGACGGTCGTCGGGGTCAAGCGAAACGATCCAGTCGCGCACAGGCTTCTTCCCATTGGCCGCTTCAAAAAACCGCGCTGCGATTTTCTTGGATCGGTCAATACTCACGAATGATACGTGTCAAAAATGACGCATATTGTCAAGGCTATTTCGCGCTCGCCATCTCCAACATCCGATCAAGCGACTTCTTCGCGGCCAACCGCAACCCTTCCTCAATCTCGATCCTCGGGCTTAAATCCCTCAGCGCCACATAGAGCTTTTCCATCGTGTTGAGCGCCATGTAGGGGCAGATGTTGCAGTTGCAGTTGCCGTCGGCACCCGGTGCGCCGATGAACTGTTTGTGCGGCACCGCCTTTTCCATTTGGTGGATGATGTGCGGTTCGGTCGCCACAATGAGCGTGTTGCCGGGCATGTCCTTCGCGTACTGGAGGATGCCGCTGGTGCTGCCGACATAATCGGCATGGTCGATGATGTGCGGTGGGCATTCGGGGTGCGCGGCGACGGGGGCACCGGGGTGTTGCGCCTTGAGTTTGACGAGTTCGGTTTCAGAGAAAGCCTCATGCACAATGCACACGCCGGGCCAGAGCAGCATATCACGCCCGGTCTTGCGCGCGATATAGCCGCCGAGATGCTTGTCAGGGCCGAAGATGATTTTCTGATCCATCGGCAATTGCGACAGGATTTTTTCGGCGCTCGAACTCGTGACGATGATGTCGCTCAGCGCCTTCACTTCGGTCGAGCAGTTGATGTAGGTAATCGCGATATGATCGGGGTGCGCGGCGCGGAACGCCTTGAACTTATCGGGCGGGCACGAGTCTTCAAGGCTGCACCCGGCCTTGAGATCAGGGAGCACCACGATCTTTTGTGGGCTGAGAATCTTCGCGGTATCGGCCATGAATTTGACCCCGCAAAACGCGATCACATCAGCGTCAGTCGCGGCGGCTTTCTTTGACAGTTCAAGCGAATCACCGACGAAATCGGCAATGTCCTGAAGCTCAGGCCGCTGATAATAATGCGCGAGGATGACGGCGTTACGCTCTTTCTTGAGCTTTATAATTTCGTCGATCAGATCAGTGCCTGAGAGGCGGCTATGCGTGTTCATTGGTTTGTCTCCACTTTGACAATTGCGTCTACCCCGGCGGCTTTCAGCGGCAAGGCAAAATTATTGGTGATGGCGCGCGCGGTAGCGTCCTGTGCGAGTTTGATCATCGTTGGCGCTTTGGCTTGCGCGATGATGTCAGCCTTGGCCTTGGCGCGGTTCGATTGATCAAGCAGCCGCTCAACATTAGTCAGCGTCATCAGCACGGTGCCTGAACCATATTCCTTCGTCGCGGTCAGATCAAATTCGGGGCCGCTTAGCTCAATCGGGGGCAGCGTGATGATGAGCGTCTTTGCGCCTGCGTCCCAGATGAGATCGTCGGTTTTGAGTTTGGCGAGATCAACCTCATAACGCACCATCGCAGGCATGATCAGCGTTTTTTCAGCGGCAAAGCCAAGCTGCTCCTTGCGGCTCGTCACCACCGTTACAAAGCGCGCGGCGAAGGCAGACAGTCGGTTTTGCTCTTGCAGGCTTTTCAGGCTTGAGGCGACCACGGTTTCCACCGGCGGGCTGACGCTGCGTTGGAGATAGGCAACCAGGCCGACTGTCGCGAGGATCGCCGAGAGTAAGATGAGCCAGATTTGTTTCACGGTGTCAGCGCCCATTGGTTGCTTGACTCGCTGACCAGCGCGCGCGTTTGGAGATCAATCAGATGCGCGAGCACCGAGCGTCCCGCCGCGCCGTGGAGCCTATGATCTAGCCCCTTATACATTTCGCCCACCATATCAGGAACCGCGCTAATGCCGCGTTCGAGCAGGCGGAGGATTTGCGCCTCGCGTTGCTTGCGGTGGCCCATCATGCCGCGCGCAAGACGCTGCGGGTTGTCAACGGGTTTGCCGTGTGCGGGGTAATAAACCCGATCATCGCGCTCGATCAGCAGTTGGAGGCTGCGCATATAATCGGCCATATCGCCGTCGGGCGGTGAGACGACCGTGGTTGACCAGCCCATGATATGATCGCCGCTGAACAGCGCTTTCTCTTCCTCAAGCGCATAGCAGAGATGGTTTGAGGTGTGGCCGGGGGTGTGGACTGCG
>JAYTPB010000110.1:0-2975 GCA_043747445.1 Sphingomonadales bacterium | reverse complement strand
TGATGCGACACGCAGCGATGTGCTGCGCACCGGGTTTAACTTTTTCAAGCCGTTCAAAGCGCCGCCACGGCCCGAAGGCGCGGCAGAACGTCCCGCAGGCGCGCGTCCGGGCGGAAGCCGTCCCGGCGGAACGGGCGGCGGCCCGCGTGGTGGTGGGCCGGGACGTGGCGGCGGCTTTGGCGGGGGTGGCGGCCCCGGTGGGATTCAGCTTGGGCTTTATTACACCTACCGCTTCACCGATGAAATCAGCATTCAGCGGAACCTACCCGCGCTTGATTTACTTGACGGGTCAGCGGTTGGTGGGAACGGCGGATCATCGCGCCACGCGGTCGAGCTTGAAAGTGGTGTGTTCAAAAACGGCCTTGGCCTGCGTCTGACCGGAAATTACATCAGCGGTAGCACTGTCAGGGGTAGCCTTGCACCGGGCAGCAGCGACGGAGATTTGCGCTTCTCCGATCTACTGACGCTTAATGCGCGTTTCTTCATCAATTTTGACAGCCGTAAATCGCTGATCAAGCGTGTGCCGATCCTCAAAGGAACGCGGCTGTCGCTGCGGATCGATAATCTGACGAATGCCATCCGCGATGTCCGCGATAGCAACGGCATGGTGCCATTCAGCTTTCTGCCAGGCTTCGTTGATCCGCGTGGGCGGTTTGTTGAAGTCAGCCTGCGCAAGATTTTTTAAGGGCCACACTGCGCCCGGTGGAGCAGTTTCTGATCCGCCAGCACAAGCGCCATCATCGCCGCAACCACGGGCGTGCCGCGAATGCCAACGCAGGGATCATGGCGGCCTTTGGTAACAATCTCAGTCGCCTCACCTTCATTGGTGATCGTTTCTACGGGGGTCAGAATTGAACTCGTCGGCTTGAACGCGACGCGGCACACCACAGGCTGGCCAGTTGAAATTCCGCCCGCAATCCCACCCGCATGATTGGCGAGGAAATCGGGCTTATTTGATCCGGGCCGCATCGCATCGGCATTCTGCTCACCGCGTAACCGAGCGGCGGCAAATCCATCGCCAATCTCAACGCCCTTGACCGCGTTGATGCTCATCATGGCCGCTGCCAGTTCAGCATCAAGCTTGGCATAAAGCGGTGCGCCCCATCCCGCAGGAACTCCCGATGCGACACATTCGATCACTGCGCCGAGTGATGAACCAGCCTTACGCGCTTCATCAACCAAGGCTTCCCAGCGCGCAGCCGCAACCTCATCGGGGCAGAAGAAGGGATTCTTATCAATTTGTGCGGCTTCAAAATTATCGCGGTCAATCGCGTCGCCACCAATTTCGACGACATAGGCAAGGATCGACACCTCTGGAATCGCTAGCCGCGCCACCGCACCCGCCGCAACCCGCGCAGCCGTCTCACGCGCCGAACTGCGCCCACCGCCGCGATAATCGCGAAAACCGTATTTGGCGTCATAGGCATAGTCGGCGTGGCCGGGGCGATAAGCCTTGGCAACATCACTATAATCTTTTGAGCGCTGATCGGTGTTTTCAATCATCAGCGAAATTGGCGTCCCCGTAGTTCGCCCGTCAAACACGCCGGAGAGGATGCGCACGGCATCCGCCTCCTGCCGCTGCGTCGTAAAGCGTGAGGTGCCGGGGCGGCGCTTATCGAGGAATGGCTGAATATCGGCTTCCGAAAGTGGCAGCCCCGGCGGGCATCCATCCACAATCGCGCCAAGCGCTGGCCCGTGGCTTTCACCCCATGTCGTGAAGCGGAAGATATGGCCGAAGCTGTTGTAACTCATGTCTGCGGTATCGCTTCCAAAAATTCAATCCTGTTACCGAAAGGGTCAGCCGAAAAAAAACGGACTCGGCCATCCACAGGCACATCATTTAATGTTGCATAACCCGCTGCCTCAAGGCGCGCGCGCAGTTCGATCAAATTACCCGTTTGCAATGCGATATGCGCTTTTTTTGCAGGGCGGAAATCAGCCTCGACGCCCAAATGAATTTGATGCGCCCCCGCCGCAAACCAGCATCCTCCGCGCCCTGCCATATCTGCGGGCTTGGGAAGCTCTACAAGCCCTAGAAGCTCTCCGAAAAAACTGCGCGCCTGCGCCTCACCGCCGATCGGCATCGCAATTTGAACATGGTCGATCGCCAAGGCTACGCTCACGACAATGCTATATCCGGCGCATCCTCGGCCTTCATCCCGATCACATGATAGCCTGCGTCAACATGGTGGGTTTCGCCCGTCACACCGCTTGAGAGGTCGCTCAACAGGTAAAGCCCCGCCCCGCCGACATCCTCAATCGTGACGTTGCGTTTGAGCGGGCTGTTGAGTTCATTCCATTTCATGATGTAGCGGAAATCGCCGATCCCGCTCGCCGCAAGCGTTTTGATCGGCCCGGCGGAAATTGCATTCACGCGGATGTTGTGACGGCCAAGATCAACGGCCAGATATTTAACGCTGGTTTCAAGCGCGGCCTTCGCCACCCCCATCACATTATAATGGGGGATGACTTTTTCGGCACCGTAGTAGCTGAGCGTCAGCAGCGCACCACCATTTGGCATCATCGCGCTCGCCCGCTGTGCCACGGCGACAAAGCTGTAGACACTGATGTTCATTGTCATCTGAAAATTTTCGAGGCTGGTATCAACATAGCCGCCGCGCAGCTCATTCTTATCCGAAAAGCCAATCGCATGGACGACAAAATCAATCGTCGGCCAGCGCGCGGCCAGCGCCTCAAAGGCACCGTCAAGCGCTGCCATATCGCTCACATCGCAGTCGATCAGGAAATCACTGCCCAACTGCTCAGCGAGTGGGCGCACCCGCTTGCCAAGTGCCTCGCCCTGATAGCTGAATGCCAATTCGGCGCCTTCGGCATGCAATTTCTGCGCGATACCCCACGCGAGAGAGCGATCATTGGCAAGCCCCATGATCAGCCCGCGTTTGCCCTTCATGTATCCCGCCACGTTTCCTCCATCATGTTGCCGCGCCCATTGTGCCCTTTAACCCGGTTTCTCC
>JAYTPB010000109.1:0-12562 GCA_043747445.1 Sphingomonadales bacterium | reverse complement strand
CTGCCGCCCTTATGTTCTGCAAGCCCCGCCATCCCGCGCTGAAAGGCGTGGCTGTGAACGTTGGCGAGGCCGGGCAAGGTTATTTGGTGTGTCTCGTCGTTCGGCTCGGCAGGCGTGCCCGTTTCAATTGACGCGATCCGCCCGTTTTCGACGGTGAAGCGCACATTCTCGGCCCATCCACTGGGGAGCAAAGCGGTTGCTGACCAGAATGCGGACATAAAGACTCTCCTGCCAACAATTTAATTATGTCTAGACATAATTAAATTGTTCTGCAACTCATATGTCCATGAACAGCGAGTCTGCACTCACATGTGATCGCCTTTGGCAAAATGCGCGGCTTGCTACCATGACTGGCGCGGACATGGTGGAAGACGGCTTCATCGCCTGCAAGGATGGCCAGATTGTTTACGCGGGTAGCAGAAACGATGCGCCCGCTTTTGCAGCGACAGAGGTGATTGATTGTGCAGGCCGCTGGATCACGCCGGGGTTGATCGATTGCCACACGCATCTGCTTCACGCGGGCAACCGCGCGCATGAATTTGAACTGCGGCTGGCAGGCGCAAGCTATGAAGAGATTTCCCGCGCAGGCGGAGGCATCGTCTCGACAATGAGGGCTACGCGCGCGGCGAGCGAAAGCGAACTGGTTGAAGCTGCTTTGCCCCGGCTTGATGCCTTGATTTCTGAGGGTGTGACTACGATTGAGATCAAATCAGGCTATGGCCTTTCGCTCGACGATGAATTGAAAATGCTCCGCGCTGCCCGGCAGTTAGGTGACTTTCGCGGGGTCACGGTCAAAACCAGCCTGCTTGCCGCCCATGCTTTGCCGCCCGAATTTGCGGGCGATGCCGATGGGTATATCGACCATATTTGCGACGCGATCATCCCGGCTGCGGCGCAAGCCGGATTGGCCGATGCGGTCGATGGATTTTGCGAATCTATCGGTTTTTCGACCGCACAGATTGAGCGCTTATTTCAGGCTGCAAAGGCAAACGGCCTGCCGCTGAAGCTTCACGCCGAGCAATTGTCCAACAGCCACGGCGCGGCGCTCGCGGCGCGCTATGGCGGTCTGTCAGCCGATCATCTGGAATATCTAGATGATGCGGGCGTTGCTGCAATGGCCTCTGCGAGAACGGTCGCGGTGCTGCTGCCTGGCGCCTATTATTTCACGCGCGAAACCTTGCCGCCGCCGATTGCCAAGCTGCGCGCAGCGGGCGTGCCGATGGCGCTGGCGACCGATTGCAATCCGGGCACTTCGCCGCTGACCTCGCTGTTGCTGGCAATGAATATGGGCGCGACTTTGTTTCGCCTGACTGTCGAGGAATGCCTCGCAGGTATCACACGCGAAGCCGCCCGTGCGTTGGGGATGCAGGATCAGGTTGGAACTTTGGAAGCAGGCAAGGCGTGCGATCTCGCGATCTGGGACATCGAACGACCGGCAGAGCTGGTTTACCGGATCGGCGCAAACCCGCTCCATCAACGTATTTGGAGGGGGCAATGAACATCACAATCGAAGCCGGGGCCGTGTCATTAGCCGATTGGCGGCGTATTTATCGCGGCGAAACGCCGATACTTGATCCGTCGGCTCATGCCCAAATTATCGCCAGCGTAGAGTCGGTTGCACGCATCTTGGCGCGGCATGAGCCTGTTTACGGGATCAACACTGGCTTTGGTAAACTCGCCAGCGTCAAGATCAGCGATGATGATCTGCTGACGCTACAACGCAATATTGTGCTTAGCCACGCGGCAGGCGTGGGCGAACCAATGCCGGTTCCCATCGCGCGGCTGATGATGGCGCTCAAGCTCGCCAGTCTGGCGCAGGGCGCGTCTGGTGTGCAATTAGCCACAGTCGAGATGCTCGGCGCTCTGCTCGAAAAGGGCCTGACGCCAGTCATCCCCGCGCAAGGCTCGGTCGGCGCTTCGGGTGATTTGGCACCTCTCGCGCATATGGCCGCCGCAATGATCGGGACTGGCGAAATCTGGGTTGAGGGTGTTCGCACACCCGCGCTGCACGCACTGGCCGATGCCGGATTGTCGTCGCTGACGCTCGGCCCCAAAGAAGGCTTAGCGCTACTTAACGGCACACAGTTTTCCTGTGCTTACGCGCTTGCCGGATTGTTCGAGGCCGAACGCCTGTTCGCATCGGCATTGCTGACTGGCGCGCTCTCGACCGAAGCCGCCAAAGGTTCGGACGCGCCGTTCGATCCGCGCATCCATGCCTTGCGCGGCCACAAGGGCCAGATCGAAACCGCCGAGGCGTTGCGCAGCCTGATGGACGGTTCCACCATCCGCGCCTCGCATCTGATCGGCGACACCCGCGTGCAAGATCCCTATTGCCTACGCTGCCAACCGCAAGTGATGGGGGCGGTGCTCGATATGCTGCGGCAAGCGGCGACGACCTTGCTGACCGAAGCCAATGGCGTTTCTGACAACCCGCTGATCTTTGCCGATACTGACGAAGCGTTATCGGGCGGCAATTTCCATGCTGAGCCTGTCGCTTTCGCTGCGGACATGATCGCGATGGGCCTGTGCGAAATCGGTTCGATTGCCGAGCGGCGGATTGCGATGCTGGTTGATCCGGCTCTATCCGGTCTGCCCGCCTTCCTAACCCCGCGTCCCGGACTCAATTCAGGTTTCATGATCCCGCAAGTGACTGCGGCGGCGCTGGTTTCGGAAAACAAGCAGCGTGCTTATCCGGCCAGCGTCGATTCCATCCCGACCTCGGCCAATCAGGAAGACCATGTGTCAATGGCCGCGCACGGTGCGCGGCGCTTGCTTGGCATGGCGGACAATGTCGCGGGCGTGTTGGCGATTGAATATCTGGCGGCGGCGCAAGGTTGTGATTTTCACGCGCCACTCAAATCAAGTGACACGCTCGAAGCTGCGCGCACTTTGCTGCGATCCAGTGTGCAGACACTTGATGAGGACCGCTATTTCCATCCCGACATCGCCCATGCACAGGCACTGGTTTCCTCGGGCGAACTCGCCGCACTCGCCAATTTGCTCGGGGTCGCATGACCGATTGGCTTTCCGTTACGCTCGGAGATGCGCCGCTAATCGTCAGTATCCCACATGCCGGGACAATCATTCCAGAAGACATCTCCGGGCTGCTCTCGCTTGATCTGGCGCGGCGCGATGCGGGTCGGCGTTATGCCTTTGCGACGGACTTCGGCGCGACGATCATCCCTAACCGTCATAACGGAGCAAGCTGCGATGCTGTACCGATCGATGCAATTGCGGCGGACCGTGCCAGCGAAAGCTATGTCATCATTGGCCGCATTAACGCCGGCTGGATCACCTGCAATTATGGCAAACCAGCTCGAGGCATCGATGCTGTGCAAATGGAACCCGCCATCCGGGGCTATGCCGATGAAGACGGCGCATGGCCGCCGCCGTGGGACGCTGCCCGCGTCGTGCCGATGCAAGCCAAGCTCCACAATATTCTCTCCACCTGATTAGACTTTGTGAAGGAACTGAAATGAACCGTCTCGATAACAGCCGCGTCATCCGCGCCGCGCATGGCACCGAACTGAGCGCCAAAAGCTGGTTGACTGAAGCGCCGCTGCGGATGCTGATGAACAATCTCGATCCCGATGTCGCTGAAGACCCCGCCTCATTGGTCGTTTACGGCGGCATTGGCCGCGCCGCACGCAACTGGGAATGCTATGATCAGATTGTCGCAACGCTCAAACGGCTGGAGAATGACCAGACGCTTCTGATCCAGTCGGGCAAGCCAGTTGGCGTGTTCCAAACCCACAAGGATGCGCCGCGTGTCTTGCTCGCCAACTCCAACCTCGTACCGCAGTGGGCGACGTGGGCGCATTTCAACGAACTCGATCGTGCCGGGCTGATGATGTACGGCCAGATGACGGCTGGTTCTTGGATTTATATCGGATCACAAGGCATCGTGCAGGGCACCTATGAGACCTTCGTCGAAATGGGCCGCCAGCATTATAACGGCGACCTGTCGGGCAAGTGGATTTTGACTGGCGGTCTAGGCGGAATGGGTGGCGCGCAGCCGCTGGCGGCGACGATGGCAGGGGCAAGCTGCCTTGCGGTTGAATGCCAACCGTCGCGCATCGAAATGCGTTTGCGCACCGGCTATATCGATCGACAGACCGACAGCCTAGATGAAGCGCTGGAGATTATGGCGAACGCGAGGACGCCAATCTCGGTTGGCCTTCTCGGCAATGCCGCTGACGTCTTCCCCGAAATTTACCGGCGCGGCGTGCGGCCCCACGGCGTGACCGATCAGACATCGGCACATGATCCGATCAACGGTTACCTGCCGCAAGGCTGGACGCTCGATCAGTGGATGACCGCACGTGAACGCGATCCTGCGAGCGTAGAAAAAGCCGCCCGCGCCTCAATGGCGGTGCATGTCCGCGCGATGCTCGATTTCTGGAGGGCAGGCGTGCCGACACTCGATTACGGTAACAACATCCGCCAGGTTGCCAAAGACGAAGGCGTTGCAGACGCGTTTGATTTTCCGGGCTTTGTACCAGCTTACATCCGTCCGCTGTTTTGCCGCGGCATTGGGCCGTTCCGCTGGGCGGCGCTATCGGGTGATCCCGAAGATATCTATAAAACCGATGCCAAGGTGAAAGAACTGATCCCCGATGATCCTCACCTACGTAACTGGCTCGACATGGCGCGCGAGCGGATTCACTTTCAGGGTCTCCCGGCGCGCATCTGCTGGGTTGGTCTGGGGCAACGCCACCGGCTAGGCCTCGCTTTCAACGAAATGGTCAGGACAGGGGAACTGAAAGCGCCGGTTGTCATCGGCCGCGATCATCTTGATTCCGGCTCGGTCGCCAGCCCTAATCGCGAGACTGAAGCGATGAAGGACGGTTCAGATGCCGTATCCGACTGGCCGTTGCTCAACGCCCTGCTCAACACCGCTTCGGGTGCGACTTGGGTGTCGCTGCACCACGGCGGCGGAGTCGGCATGGGCTATTCGCAGCATTCGGGCATGGTGATTGTTGCCGACGGAACCGACGATGCCGCGCGGCGGCTGGAGCGTGTTTTGTGGAATGATCCGGGCACCGGCGTAATGCGTCATGCCGATGCTGGCTACGACATCGCAGTGGATTGCGCGCACGAGCAGGGCCTCGATCTGCCGGGTATCTTGTGAAGAGACCGTGACGAGTGGAAAAGATAGAGACCTAAATTTGAAACATTGAAACGCGCAGATTACGCTAAGAGAAAAATGGAGCAGGAAAGTGTATGTCACAACTGCTTAAATGGCGTGTCATGCTTAGCCAAGCCATCGCCGCGCTGTTAACGCTTTGTTTGGTTTAAACCGCCGAAACAGCAAGTGATTTAGCCGACCTAGCTACGCCGTCCGCGCGTTTAGCCGCTTCTGACATTAAATTGCATCGATTTGATTACGGCAAAAATCACGGGTACACGACTGGGCAATTAGAAATGTCCATAAAATATTGTAATAAATGAGGAAGCTGGCGCACCCGAAGGGATTCGAACCCCTGGCCTCTGCCTTCGGAGGGCAGCGCTCTATCCAGCTGAGCTACGGGTGCGCGATGAGGCTCGTTAGCAAAGGCGGGAATACTTCGCCAGCCTAAATCACTTAGCAGCGGTTTTGACGATTTCGACGGGTTGAAATTCACCAAGACCGCAGCTTGCACCGCGATTGAGATCACCTCCGCTGGTATTCAGCACAGTGATAATATCAGTTGAGCACAGCACGCTGAGCGAGGTTTTGTAGCTAAACCGCTCTTCAAAACCGAGTTGTGGGCAACTGTAGGGCAGTTTGTTACGATAGGTTTTGCCGCCGAGCATCCGGAAATCAATCGTCTGGTCACCGTAAACGCGCGTCTCGCGGATTTGGCGTAAAGGCACGCAGCTTAGCGCTTTGCCTGCTTCTTTGGCCTCGGGCACTGCATTGCGATCACGCTTGGCAAACGCAATGCTGGCACCACCGATAAGGAGTGAAGCGGTTACAACCAAAGCCAGTGTGCGCATAACGAATCATCCTTTGTTTGAAGCTTTCACAGTTTTGACTGGCAAAGCTGACTTAGGCCTGAATGAACACAGATCAGCGACGCCGCAACGCCAGCATTCGGGCGTCCGTGCCTTGCAGATATAGCGACCGTGGAGGATCAACCAATGATGCGCGCCAACCCGGAATGGGGCGGGCGTGTGTTTGTCGAGCGCCTTTTCAACCAGAAGCACCGTTTTCCCTTTTGCAAGACCAGTGCGATTGCCGACACGGAAGATGTGCGTATCGACTGCGAAAGTTTCTGCACCAAATGCTGTGTTCATGACAACATTGGCAGTTTTGCGCCCAACACCAGGCAGCGCCTCAAGCGCGGCACGGTCAGCGGGGACTTCGCCGCCATGATCGCGGACGAGCAGTTCTGAAAGCGCGATGACGTTTTTGGCCTTGGCGTTGAACAGTCCGATGGTTTTGATATGGCCTTTGAGCGCGTCTTCACCAAGCGCAACCATCTGCGCGGGCGTTTTGACCGTTTCAAACAGCAGCCGCGTTGCCTTGTTAACGCCGACATCGGTTGATTGTGCCGACATGACAACCGCAACGAGCAGTTGATAGGCATTGCCATAAGCCAGCTCAGTTTCAGGCGCAGGATTTTCCTCGGCAAGGCGGCGGTAAAATTCAAAGATGTCAGCTTTTTTCATACTCGCTCCGCAATCGCTTGGCCCGCTGCCCAGCCGCTCGCCCATGCCCATTGAAAATTATAGCCGCCGAGCCAGCCTGTTACGTCCACCGCTTCGCCAATCGCATAAAGCCCCGTCACATCGCGGGCTTCCATGCTTTGTGATGAGAGCCCAGCGGTGCTGATCCCACCAGCGGTAACTTCGGCCTTGGCAAAACCTTCAGTGCCGTTTGGGGTAAACCGCCAGCTCCGAAGTTGTTGTTCAGCGCTTTCTAATACGCGATCGGTCGCATCGGCGAGTATGGAAGGCAAACAAATCCGCTCACCAAGTGTTTCAGCCAGCCGATCAGGCAGCGCCGAGGCCAAAGCGCTACGCAGCGTTGATCGGGGTCGCTCAAGCTTCAGGTTGCGCAGCCAGTCGGCATCATGGGTTGGCAGAAAGTTAATCTCAACGCTCTGCCCATGCCGCCAATAGGATGAGATTTGGAGGATCGCCGGGCCGGAGAGTCCTTTGTGAGTGAACAGCGCCGCCTCTCGAAACGCGGTTTTCCCGCAGCGCGCGATGATATCGGCAGAGACGCCCGCAAGCGATCGAAACAACACTTCATCGCCGCCAAGCGTAAAAGGTACCAGCGCAGGGCGCGGCTCAACGACCTTCATGCCAAAGCGACGGGCTAGGTCATAAGCAAAGCCAGTCGCACCCATTTTGGGAATTGACGGTCCACCTGTCGCGATGACTAGGGCAGGGGCGGTTGCGGTGCGATTGCCGAAGTTCACATTGTATCGCGCATCGCTGTGATCGACTGTACTGATCGCGTCGCCGAGTGCAATCGTGACATCGCCCTTTGCGCATTCATCAAGCAGCATCGCGACAATCTGTTTTGCCGAACCATCGCAGAACAATTGGCCGAGCGTTTTTTCGTGCCAAGCGATGCCATAACTATCAACCAGCGCGATAAAATCTGTTGGCGTGTAGCGGCTCATTGCCGATTTGGCGAAATGTGGGTTGGCCGAGATATAGCGATCTGGTGCAGCGCCAATATTGGTGAAATTGCAGCGCCCACCGCCCGAAATCAGGATTTTTTTGCCTGATTCATCGGCATGATCAATCACCAACACGCGCGCACCGCGCTGCCCTGCAACCAGTGCGCACATCAGCCCTGCGCCACCTGCGCCAAGGATAATCGCATCATAGGTTTCGGGTGCACCCATCAGCCAAACAAGATGCGCGCCGCATCATCCCACAGCCGCTGTGATGCCGCGCCGAGCAGGCCTGTGCCACCGTCACCGGTTAGATAGGCGCTACCATCATTGCGCCGGATAACGCCGCCTGCCTCCTCAAGAAACAGCGCCCCAGCGCCATGATCCCAAGGAAGTGTTCGTTCAAACAAAGTCACATCATTTTGTCCAAGCACCAACCGGGGATATTGTTCCCCAGAGCAACGCGGGGTTGGCACAATGTGATACTTACCGACCGCGCGCGCCTCAACATCAGCTCGCTTTTGCGGAGCCATGAAGCTTGTCGCAAGTGCAGCCACGGGCAGCACGCCGCCCGTCTCACGCGCTGTAACCGCGATATGATCAACAAAAGCGCCTTTGCCGCGCATCGCATGGCAAAAGCGGTTGGCAACTGGATCATAAATCCACCCACCCTCACGCACGCCGTTGTTGAGGAGCGCGATCATGAGCGCGAACGGCGATTTTCCTTCGGCAAAATTGCTTGTTCCGTCAATTGGATCGATCAGCCAGACGAGGCCGTTATCGACGGCTTCGAGCAGGCTAGGGTCGCTCTCGCTGGCTTCTTCACCAATGATTTGGGCTTCGCTCAGGATTTCGCTCAAGCCCTCTGCAAGTCGCAACTCAGCTTCGCGGTCAGCAATGGTGACGAGTTCACCTGGCGATTTCTCGATAATGTCATCGGCGGCAAGCGTGCGAAACCGGGGCATCACAATCCGCGTGGCAACATCGCGCAGCAGCGTCTCAACCGCGATGGTAATCGGGTCACTCACGCGGGTGTTACAATCTGACCAAGCCGGGGGAAATGGATGTTTAGCGTGCCCGCCTGCTCTGACTCGCGCTCAATCACAATTCCGTCCGGCCCGCTGTGCAGCAACGCCCCGGCAACTGGATCATCGCCTGATTGTTCAGTGCGGATGAGAACGCTCTGGCCGACTGTGAAGCCCGGTTCAACGCTGTGGGTGACGGGCGCAGCCTGTGCAGCTTTGGCGGCGACAATTGCCGCTTCAGCATTGATTTCAATACGGATGCCGTGGCCAATCGCCGCGACACGGTCATACCAAGCGGCAAAGCGTGGGAATGCAAATATGCGGGAGGCAAAATCAGCCGCAAACGGCATTACTTTGAGGAACCAGCTATTTGCGTAAAGTGCAAGATCGCCGTGGCCTGCTGCATCACCGCCAATGAAGGGGCGACCATCGGCAAGGATCTCCTCAATCCATGTCGTGGCAGTGAGGCACTGGGTTTCCAGATGCGGCGCAAAGCGCGGCATTGCATCAAAATCAAAGCCGACAAAGCGACGCTTGCGATCTTCAGCAAAACCGGGCTGCAACACGCCCGGCGGCACATTACGCATCGCAGCGCTGACATGCGCGGCAAATTGGCCTGCACCCGCCCATCCCGCGATCATGCGGTGCATCGGCCCAAGTGGTGCCGGATAAAGACTTGGGCTTGGCGATAAGCCTTCAAGCGCGTCCAAGATTGCGGCACTATCACAATATATGTCTGCACCAATCTGCATCACGGGTGTTCGGGCATAGCCCCCTGTCAGTGCAATCAAGTCGGGTTTGGGCATCATTGTCGGGATTATAACGGAATGCCATGTCAATCCTTTTAGCCCTAGCGCCGCACGGATGAGCTCCGCAAAGGGGGATGTGTCATAATGATGCAGAATAATGTCGGCCATGTATTTAGCTCCTATAATCGGCGTTGATGCTGATATATCCGTGGGTGAGGTCGCACGTCCATACCGTTGCTCGACCATTGCCGATGCCAAGATCTGCGCCGATATCGACGGTTGGGCTGCGGACGTGCGCAGCAACCGGTGTTTCGTCATAATCGGGCACGACCAAACCATCCTTGGCGACAAGCGTTGAGCCGAAACTGATAGATAGCTTGTCGCGGTCGGCGGGTTCGCCTGCTTTGCCGACGGCCATCACAACTCTGCCCCAATTGGCGTCGCTCCCTGCAATTGCAGTTTTGACAAGCGGCGAATTGGCAATACTCATCGCGATTTTATGCGCGCTTTCGTCGGAAACTGCACCCGTGACCGCAACTGTAATGAATTTCGTTGCCCCTTCGCCGTCACACACCACAAGCTGCGCAAGCTGGCGGCAGATATCATGGAGCGCAGCGGCAAAGGCATCGGCTCCGGCACTATCAAAGCTGGAAAGCGGCGTATTTCCGGCCTTGCCTGTAGCAAAGGCAAGCACTGTGTCGCTGGTCGAGGTGTCGCTATCAACGGTGATGCAGTTGAAGGTGGATCGGTTTGCGGCGGAGAGCATTTCTTGCAAAAACTCAGGGCTGACTGCTGCGTCAGTGAAGATATAGCCAAGCATCGTCGCCATATCTGGCGCGATCATCCCGCTGCCTTTGATGATGCCGCAAAGCTGCACTGTCGTATCGCCGATTACCGCTGAAGCGACCGCGCCTTTGGTAAAGGTATCGGTGGTCATGATTGTCGCGGCGGCTTCTTCCCAAGAGCAGGGATTGGCGGTAAAAGCAGCCGCCAGCCCAGCCTCAGCCTTATCAATCGGCAAAGGCACACCGATGACGCCAGTTGAGGACACGAATACCTGTTCGACTGGACAGCCAAGCTGCGCCGCCGCTTTCGCCGTTACAGCTTTAACCGCTGCCCGCCCACGATAGCCAGTAAAGGCATTGGCATTGCCCGCACTGACCACCAGTGCGCGCGCCTTGCCTTGCGGAAGATGTTCGCGGCACCATTCAACCTCAGAAGAGGGGCATTGGCTTTGTGTCAAAACGCCTGCAACGCTTGTGCCTTCATCAAACGTGATGAAGGTCAAATCGCAGCGATTCCAATTTTTGTAATGCGCGCGGGCAATGCGTGGCGTGACACCTGAAATCATCGGCATCGCGGGAAAGGGTTGGGATAGAGGAGATTTAGTCATAAACGTCGCATAGTGCGTGACAGCTTTTATGCAAACTGGGACAGGGATAGACGAACGCTCTGTTGACGCTTATATGATATGACAACATCATGTTGACACGTGCTTTTCTAATCCTGCTGGCGATGATGACTGGCCTGACTGCTGCGCAAGCGGCAGAGGCTATGCGTCCGGCTCAGAATGCGCTCAGCGTTAGCACCTCAAACGATGTACAAGCATGTGCAGAGGTCGCATTGGCCTCTAAGCAGCGGCACCGCTTACATATCGCATCGCTTACGCGCTCGACAGAGTATGTCATCCAACTTGCCGATACGAAAGTGAGAGAAGACGCGCTTGCTCCCATGCAGCGTACGTTCATTTCCGACCGCGCTCGACTATAAGTTGCAGCCTTGTTTGCAGGGCATTGCGCCATTTTTTTCAAAATAATTCAGACTTTGATTATGATGCTTTCGCCCTTTGATATGGGTGAGCGTCGATCAAGCCAGTAATATCAAACAAGGAACATTCTATGCTCGGTGGCATCGCCAAAGCCATTTTCGGATCGTCAAACGATCGTTATGTCAAATCGCTTCAAAAAACTGTTGATCGGATCAACGGCTTTGAACCCACAATTTCAGCACTCAGCGATTCTGAACTCGCAATGCAGACGGTCATTTTTCGTGAGCGGCTGGCAAATGGTACTGAACTTGACGATCTGCTTCCCGAAGCGTTCGCCACAGTGCGAGAGGCGGCAAAACGGACGCTTGGCCAGCGGCATTATGATGTTCAGATGGTTGGCGGAATCGTCCTTCATCGCGGCGAAATTGCCGAAATGCGCACTGGCGAGGGCAAGACGCTCGTTGCAACGCTTGCTGTGTATCTCAATGCGCTCACTGAGCTTGGTGTTCATGTTGTTACCGTCAACGATTATCTCGCGCGCCGCGACGCAGAATGGATGGGGCAGGTCTATAAATTCCTTGGGTTGACGGTCGGGATTATCGTGCCGAACCTCTCCGATGCAGAGCGCCGCGATGCTTATGCGTGCGACATCACTTACGGCACCAATAACGAATTTGGTTTCGACTATCTCCGCGACAATATGAAATATGATCGTGCACAAATGGCGCACCGAGCGTTTAATTTTGCCGTGGTTGATGAAGTTGACTCGGTTCTGATTGATGAGGCGCGGACGCCGCTGATCATATCGGGGCCAACTGATGATAAGTCAGAGCTTTACAAGTCGGTTCAGGCGGTCGTCGTCAACCTCGTGCCTGAAGATTATGAAGTTGATGAAAAACAGCGTTCAGTTGTCCTGACCGAAGACGGCACCGAACGCGTAGAGCGCTTGCTAGAGGATGCGGGCCTGCTCGAAGGCGACAATCTCTATGACTTTGAGAATACGCAGGTCGTCCATCACCTCAATCAAGCGATGCGCGCCAATGTGATTTTTAAGCGCGACACCGATTATATCGTCAAGGATGGCAAGGTTATCATCATCGATGAATTTACTGGCCGGATGATGGACGGGCGGCGCTGGTCTGACGGGCTTCATCAGGCGGTTGAGTCCAAAGAAGATGTGACGATCGAGCCTGAAAACCAAACGCTTGCCTCAATCACCTTCCAGAATTATTTCCGCATGTATCCCAAACTTTCGGGGATGACGGGAACCGCCGCGACTGAGGCATCTGAATTCTTCGATATTTACAAGATGAACGTTGTCACCATTCCAACCAACGTGCCAGTTTTGCGCGTTGATGAGGAAGATGAGTTTTACAAGAACACCGTCGATAAATTCGGTGCGATTGC
>JAYTPB010000108.1:0-24218 GCA_043747445.1 Sphingomonadales bacterium | reverse complement strand
ATCTTCGTGATCGCTGCGGTCAGCGATGTCTTACCATGATCGACGTGCCCGATGGTGCCGATGTTGCAGTGCGGTTTCGTCCGCTCAAACTTTGCCTTTGCCATTGTTTTTCCTTCATCTGCGCGCCGCCCCGCGAGGCGAAACGCGCAACCATATAAAAATCCAAGATCTTGGAATGGGGAAACCCACCCATACACCAGCGGCGGATGAAACCACACCCGCTCCCAAGCGAAGGCGCGTCCATAGCGAGAGATTCGGATAAGCGCTAGGGGTTTTTTTGGATTATTGGCGGGATAGGATTATTATCGGCGTTCCAGCGGGACACGCGAATACATGCCTCGTTTCTGCTTGAAAGCGCGACCGGGGACACGCTCTTCCGTGTCCCCGCCTATTCACATCGGTTCGGCAGGCACCGCACCTTAACCGGCGCAGCGCCTCCAGCGCCCGGCCCTACTTACCCCATTGCGATGTGCCCGAGCCCGTTCCACCTGCGCCCATGAAGGTCATCGTTCCCCGGCGGTTTGCATAAGCGCCGGTTTTGCCGAAAGCCCAGCCGGTGCAAAAGACTGTGTTCGTCTCCTTCGCTGGTGCGGTGCAGCCCCAAATGGTCGAGCTGGTGCCCGACGGGTCGCTATTATCGCAAACCAGGCGCGCATTATAGGTTGTGTCATTGGGCGGCATGGTTACGGCCACGCATTTGTGGGTTCCGCTCCACTTCTTGCCGTCAGCCGCGACGGTTTCTGAGGTTCCGGCGGTCGTTTGCCCACCGAATGCCGTGCCGTCAGTTCGGGTTCCGCCGACCGCCTGGCTGCTCGTTTGTTGTGTTGTAAAGGTAGAGCTTTGAGCTTGGGCAGGGCTTGCGCTGGCTGCCGCGACGATGCAAATTGCAAATAACTTGTTCATGTCTCTCTCCTGTTAAAGGCCGAGAATAGGGACGCACGGCCAAACGCCGATGCAGACATCCGATCAGTGAGCACTCCACTCTGTCTCGTTGGCGCCCCATTTGCGAGCGGAGAGTCGGAGATATGCAATGGTCTAAATGTAGAACCATTTTACAGATTATTACAAGGTTTAATCAGGGGGTTAAGATCATGCGGGGCGGATCGCGCCAGCGCTTGAACGGGTTGGCGATTTCAGAGCGTTTCTGGGCGAAGAGTTTGACGAAGCTCTGGCCTACGCCCCGCTCAGACGGGCTGAGAGCGTTGGGCGGTGTGGGAGCGATATGGAAACGCGGACGGGGCGGGCGCTGACGGCGGGTAAGCGGGGGCCGCAGAGAAATGGGGACAGCCAATAGGCTGTCCCCAGAATTTGCGCGGGGACACCGTATTCGGTGTCCCCGTAACACTTACGCCAGCTTTGCCTTCACTTCTTCGGCAACATTTGATGGCACTTCGTCATAATGCGAGAAATGCATCGAATATTGCGCGCGCCCTTGCGTGAACGAACGAAGCTGATTCACATAACCAAACATATTGGCGAGTGGCACCATTGCCTCAACCGTCTGCGCATTGCCGCGTGTGTCAGTGCCCTGAATCTGGCCACGACGTGAGTTCATGTCGCCGATCACGTCACCCAGATAATCCTCTGGGGTAACGACTTCGACGCGCATGATCGGCTCAAGCAGGGTAATCCCTGACTTTTGCGCGGCTTCACGCATTGCGGCACGACCAGCGATTTCAAACGCAAGCGCTGAGGAGTCAACATCATGATAGGCGCCGTCATAGAGCGAGATCACAAAGTCGATAATCGGGAAGCCGATCAGCGAGCCAGTGGCCGCCGTTTCGCGCATACCCTTTTCAACGCTTGGGATATATTCCTTGGGAATATTCCCGCCCTTAACTTCATCGTTGAAGATGATGCCCGAACCGCGTTCGCCCGGTTCAACGGTGAACTTAACGCGTCCGAACTGACCCGAACCACCCGACTGTTTCTTGTGGGTGTAGTCAATATCGACCTTTTTCTTGAGATATTCGCGGTAGGCCACCTGCGGCGCGCCGACATTGGCCTCAACCTTGAATTCACGGCGCATCCGGTCAACGAGGATTTCAAGGTGAAGCTCACCCATGCCCTTGATGATCGTCTGGCCTGATTCGTGATCGGAGGTCACGCGGAACGACGGATCTTCGCGCGCAAGACGGTTGAGCGCGATGCCCATTTTTTCTTGGTCGGCCTTGGTCTTTGGTTCCACGGCGACTTCGATAACCGGATCGGGGAATTCCATCCGCTCAAGGATGATCGGCGCATTAAGTGCGCACAGCGTTTCCCCGGTGGTGGTATCCTTAAGGCCCGCAAGCGCCACAATGTCGCCAGCGTAAGCCACCTGAATGTCTTCACGGTCATTGGCGTGCATAAGCAACATCCGCCCGACCTTTTCCTTCTTATCCTTGACCGAATTCATCACGATCGACGCGGTATCGAGCTTGCCCGAATAAATGCGTGCGAAGGTGAGCGTTCCGACGAAGGGATCGTTCATGATCTTAAACGCGAGTGCCGAGAACGGCGCATCATCCGAAGGCGCGCGCGTTTCTACGGTCTCACCGTCAAGCTTGAGGCCTTCAACCGGCGGAATATCAAGCGGCGACGGCAGATAATCAACCACGCCGTCAAGCAGCGGCTGAACACCCTTATTCTTGAACGCCGAACCGCAAAGCACAGGCACGAATGAGAAGTTGAGCGTGCCCTTGCGGATCAGCGCCTTCAAAGTCGCGGTGTCAGGCTCAGTGCCATCAAGATAGGCTTCCATGATCGCATCGTCTTGCTCGACCGCCATTTCGATCAGCTCAGAACGCGCAGTTGCTGCTGAAGCCTTCAAATCATCAGGAATGTCCTGATATTCAAACTTCGCGCCAAGCGATTCTTCAAGCCAGATGATCGCACGGTTTTCAACAAGATCGACCAGACCCTTAAAGCCACCTTCGATACCGATTGGCAAATAAAGCACGGCCGGACGCGCGCCAAGGCGATCCTTGATCATCTCAACGCAGCGCTCAAAGTTCGCGCCAGTACGGTCAAGCTTGTTGACGAAGCACATCCGGGGCACTTTATACTTTTCGGCCTGACGCCACACCGTTTCGGATTGCGGCTCAACGCCAGCAACACCATCAAAACACGCCACAGCACCATCGAGAACGCGCAGCGAGCGCTCAACTTCAATCGTGAAGTCAACATGGCCGGGCGTATCGATGATGTTGATCCGGTGATCGTTCCAGAAACACGTCGTCGCAGCAGAGGTGATCGTGATACCACGCTCCTGCTCCTGCTCCATCCAATCCATCGTCGCGGTGCCTTCATGCACTTCGCCGATCTTGTAGGATTTGCCTGTGTAATACAGGATACGCTCAGTCGTCGTGGTTTTACCCGCGTCGATGTGCGCCATAATCCCGATATTGCGATACATGTTGAGTGGATGGCTGCGTGCCATGACAATTACTCCGAGGTTAAGGGGCGACTACCAGCGGTAGTGGCTAAATGCACGGTTGGCTTCGGCCATCCGGTGCGTATCTTCACGCTTTTTCACAGCGTTGCCGCGATTGTTCGACGCATCAAGCAATTCGCCTGACAGCCGCGCTGACATCGTGTTTTCGCTGCGATTGCGCGCCGCTGTAATCAACCAGCGGATTGCAAGAGCCTGCGCACGTTCGGCGCGGACTTCAACGGGAACCTGATAGGTGGCACCGCCAACGCGGCGTGAACGAACTTCGATGCCGGGTTTGATGTTGTTGAGCGCATCATGAAACACCTGAATTGGGTCTTTCTTCGCGCGCGTTTCAACCACAGCAAGGGCTGTATAAACAATGCCTTCGGCAACAGCTTTTTTGCCATCAAGCATGACGCTGTTCATGAATTTGGAAAGCACCTGATCACCGTACTGGGGATCAGGAAGAATGATGCGTTTTTCTGGACGACGACGACGTGCCATAAATAATTCCTCTTAAACTTCAGACGACTTGTTACAGTCGGCTTACTTCGGACGCTTCGCGCCGTATTTTGAGCGGGATTGCTTGCGGTTCTTAACGCCCTGCGTATCGAGAACGCCGCGCAATACGTGATAACGCACGCCGGGCAAATCGCGAACACGACCGCCACGAATCAGCACAACGCTATGTTCCTGAAGGTTATGGCCTTCACCTGGAATATAGCTGATCACTTCGCGCTGGTTGGTCAGACGGATCTTGGCCACCTTGCGAAGCGCCGAGTTCGGCTTTTTCGGGGTCGTGGTATAAACACGCGTGCAAACGCCGCGCTTTTGCGGGTTCGCTTCCATTGCTGGAACTTTCGACTTCGCTTTTTGCGGGTCGCGGCCCTTGCGGACTAACTGGTTAATCGTTGGCATGAAGCCTTCACCTTTATTGAAGTTACTGTGTCGACGGCAGCGGCACCTTCTAGCTTCCTAGAAAACACAAAAAACCCCGCAGCCAAAATCGGCTTTGGAAGGCTTCACCAGCGCAAACAATGTTCAAGCTCTATATAATGCCTGATTTCCGGGGACAGCGCGCCTTCAAAGACTCGCACCATTTCGTTCAGACGAGCGCGCCATTAACTGGGAAGCGGAGGGAGGTCAATGGGGGGCGTTTTTTGAATGATACCCCCTTCACCCAACCGCCTCACAAAAACAGGGCCGATTATAAAGCGAAATCCTAAAGCCATGAGGTTAAGCACGGTAAGTAGGGCAAATAAGGCATCTTTACGCTCATAACAATTATGTCACAATCGGTTGTTGCAATCGTTTGCGGAATAAACTAGGGCGATTCGGTAAGGGCTCCAAAAGCAGCCCGACGGATTTTGGAGAGAGGAAAATTATCATGCGCCGTTCAATCAGTTTGCTCGCATCAGTCGCAGCGATTGCGCTTTCGAGTTCAGCATTTGCTCAAGAAGCCCCTGCCGCAGAAGAAGCGAACGCCGATGAAATCGTCGTGACCGCCGTTGCCAAGGGCACCAACAAACTCGACACATCAATTTCGGTCAGCAGCTTGAACCAAGAGGCTGTGCAACAGTTTGCGCCGCGCTCGGTTGCTGAAGTTTTCCGCAACCTCCCCGGCATCCGTTCGGAAAGCTCGGGCGGCGAAGGCAACGCCAACATCGCGGTGCGCGGGCTTCCGGTTGCAACGGGCGGCGCGAAATATATTCAGCTTCAAGAAGACGGCCTCGGCGTTCTTGAATTTGGCGATATCATCTTTGGTAACGCTGACATCTTCCTCCGTTCAGATTTCAACGTCGCGCGTGTTGAATCGGTGCGTGGTGGCTCATCCTCAACCTTTGCATCGAACGCACCCGGCGGTGTCATTAACTTGATTTCAAACACCGGCGAAAAAGAAGGCGGCGCAATTCAAGGCACCGCTGGCCTTGACTATGACGAGTATCGCCTCGATTTCCGCTATGGTGGCCGCTTGAGCGACAGTGTGCGTTTCCACTTTGGCGGATTTTACCGCGAAGGCGAAGGCCCGCGTAAGGCTGGTTTTGATGCCAACCGTGGTTTCCAGATTAAAGCCAATGTCACCAAGGAACTTGATAAGGGCTATGTCCGCCTGAATTTCAAATATCTTGATGACCGTGCGGTTTCATACCTTCCAAGCCCAGTCCGCGTGACGGGCACCAACGGCAATCCCAAATTCAGCAATCTGCCGGGGCTTGACGCGAATAACGAATCGCTTGCCACCAATAATTTCACGCGTCATCTTGGCCTTGACTCGGCGAACAATCCAACGGTTACAGATGTGACTGACGGGATGCGCCCGCTGGTCAAAGCGATTGGACTTGATGCGCAATATGAGATTGCCGACGGCCTGACGCTGACTGAAAAATTCAAATATTCTGACGTCGGAGGCCAGTTTACCGGTCTGTTCCCGTCAGGTTTTGATACTGCACAAAATGTTGCCAACAATATCGGCGGCGTTGGATCAACGCTGTCATTCGCCAACGGCCCTCGTGCTGGCCAGGCTTATGCTGGCACCAACGGCATCATTCCACTGGTTCTCTTCAACGTTGAGCTCAACAATCTGGATAATGTTGCCAACGATATCCGCCTGACCAAGACGCTCGACGCGGGCAGCGGCAAGGTTGATCTGACGGTCGGTTTTTACAAGTCACGCCAGACGGTCAACACGACTTGGGGTTTCTCATCCTATCTGCTGCAACCAACGGGCAGCGATGCCGCGCTGATCAACGTCCGCAATGCGGCGGGCGTGCTGCAAACCGATAATGGCCGGGTGGCCTCAGGCGCATTCTTCTTCGGCAACTGCTGCCGCCGTGCGTATAATATCGATTATGATACCAACGCACCGTTCGCCTCGATTGCTTATGACGGTGACAAGATCAATCTTGATGCCAGCATCCGTTATGATGCAGGCAAAGCACGCGGCAGCGTCAATATCGACGGCCCAGTTGCCCCGCGTGACCTAGACGGCAACGGCGTGATTTCAGCGGCAGAAGCACGGACAACCGTGCTTAACCTCGCCAACCCAAGCCCGATCAATTATAGTTACAACTACTTCTCATACTCGGCAGGTGCGAACTACCGCTTCAGTGATGCGCTTGCTGGCTTTGCCCGCTACAGCAAGGGCGCGCGCGCCAATGCGGATCGGATCGCGATCGGCCCAGCCATCAACACGACCACGGGTGGTCTGCTTGATGAAGAGGCTGCGGTTGATTTTGTAACGCAAACCGAGCTTGGTCTGAAGTACCGTGCAGGTGGTCTCTCGCTCTTTGCTACTGGCTTCTATGCCCGCGCCGAAGAGCAGAATTTTGACCAGAACCGCCCGGTTGGCCAACAATTTGTTGATCGCAAATATCGCAGCTACGGGCTTGAACTTGAGGCCGCATACCGCACTGGCAATTTCAGCATTGCGGGTTCGGGCACATTCACCGATTCAAAGATCACGCGTGACGCGCTCAACCCCGGCACTGTCGGCAATCGGCCAAAGCGTCAGGCAAAGTTTGTCTACAACATCACCCCGCAGTTTGACGTCGACAAATTCACGGTTGGCGCAAACGTAGTCGGCACCTCGTCAAGCTTCACACAGGACAGCAACAATTTGAAGCTGCCCGGCTTTACGCAGGTCAACGCCTTTGTTTCAGTGCGTCCGATTGAGCGGGTACAGCTTTCGATCAACGCGAATAACCTGTTCAATGTGGACGGGTTCACCGAAGCTGAAGAGGATTCAATCCCGGCCAATGGTGTCGTTCGCGCACGTTCGATCAATGGTCGGACGGTATCAGCTTCGGTCAAATTTGAATTCTGAAGCCTTTTGGGGGAGCCACCGCCGACGCGTTTGTATGTCGGCGGTGATTTTCAAATGGCTGGTTTTCAGATGGCCGACTCTCAAATGGTTTGCGTTTGGCGGGTATCGATATGCTCATGACCATACCACCGACGGTAAGCCACTGGACGGTTGATCATATCGCGGCGATTGATCGTCGCAACATGCCGGTGATCTCTGCGATTATGGCGGAGGAACGGCTGCTCCCCGATCATTACCTATGGGATATGTGGCCAGTACAATGCGTTGACGGAACCACGGCGCAGATTTGCGATGGCACTCTGTGGATGATTCTTTCGTCACCAATTTGCGATGATCCCGAGGCGCGGCACGGCACGGCGCGTATTCGCCTGATCCACCAACGGAATCGCAGCGGCGCATGGCGCGATCTTGGTAACCTGCTCCCTGACGGGCATAGTCCCGGCAGCCGCGAATGGGCAGGGTCAGCAATTTTTGATCCTGATCAATCACGCGTCACTTTGTATTTTACGGCGACTGGCTATGCTGGCGAAACCTCGCTTAGCTTTGGGCAGCGTCTTTATGAAACAAGCGCTGATCTCATCATTGTCGATAACTCCCCCGCCCTCCAAAACTGGAGTGACCCAGCCGAATGCGTCGCCAATTGCGGCACATATTATATGGTGGTGAATGAACACATCGGCGCGCCGGGAAAAATTAAGGCGTTTCGCGATCCAGCGTGGTTCCGCGATCCGGCGGGAGGCGATTATCTGTTGTTCGCGGCCTCAATGCCGAGCGGGGGCAGCCACAACGGCGCGATTGGGATTGCGATTGCTGACCAAGCGGCACCCGGAGGATGGCGATTGTTGCCGCCGCTGCTCAGTGCTGACGGCCTCAATAATGAGCTGGAGCGCCCACATATTCTCTACCGCGACGGCCTCTATTATCTATTTTGGTCAACGCATGATTTCACCTTTGCCGACAGTGGGCCAATCGGGCCAAGCGGGCTTTACGGCATGGTCGCGCCGAGTGCGCTTGGCCCGTATGCGCCGCTCAACGGAACCGGCCTAGTCGCGGCCAATCCCGAAGATGCGTCTGCGCAAGCCTATAGCTGGCTGGTGCTTGATGATTTGCGCGTGGCGAGCTTTGTCGATAGCCCTGTCGGCAGCAATTTTATTGGGACGCCCGCGCCGATGTTCAGCCTGAGACTTGACGGCGATAAATCCGAACTGCTTGCGCTGTGACGCAAGCCCGCCCGCGCTTTGGTTGCATCGAGGCCGGGGGCACTAAATTCGTGCTCGGCATCGCTGAGGCGTATGACGCGATCTTGGCAACACACCGGATTCCAACAACCAACCCAGAAGACACTGTTGCCGCCGTCGTTGACTGGTTCAAAGCAAATGGCCCAGTGGACGCAATTGGCATCGCCAGCTTTGGCCCGGTTGATCCCGATCCAGCATCGCCGCGCTGGGGATTTATCACCGAAACGACCAAACCGGGGTGGAGCGGCACTGACTTTGCGGGACGTATTGGCCGCGCATTTGATGTGCCGGTTGGCTTTGATACTGACGTGAATGGTGCAGCACTTGCCGAAAGCCGCTGGGGCGCGGCACAAGGCGATGATGTTGCGGTTTATTTTACCGTTGGCACCGGCATTGGTGGCGGCGCGATCATCAACGGAGCGCCCGTTCACGGGGCGCAGCATCCTGAGATGGGCCATATCCTGCCGAGGCGACACCCCGATGATATGGATTTCCCCGGCGTCTGTCCTTTTCACGGCGATTGTTTTGAAGGGCTGGTCAGCGGCCCTGCGATCAAAGCGCGTTGGGGAGCGTCGCTTTCCGAATTGCCCGCTGTTCACCCCGCGCATAAAATCGTCGCGTGGTATTTGGGGCAGCTTGCGATGGCGGTGCAGGCCGTACTTTCGCCGCGCCGGATACTCTTTGGCGGTGGCGTAATGGCAACGCCGGGCTTGCTTGAAGCCATGCGCGGCGAAGCGCTGCGGCTTGCGAAGGATTATGTCACGATCATTATTGAACCGCCCGCGCTCGGTGATCAGGCCGGGTTGCTTGGTGGGCTGGCGCTGGCACAAGCCGCTTTCACGACGGGACAAAAACCATGGGCATGAAACCGCAACTGTCGATCTGGCAAATCCTCCAGATGAACCTTGGCTTCCTCGGGCTGCAATTCAGTTTCGGGCTTCAGCAAGCCAATATGAGTCCAATATACAAATATCTGGGTGCCGAGGAATCGAACCTACCGCTGCTGTGGCTTGCCGGGCCGATGACAGGCCTGATCATTCAGCCGATCATCGGCGCGATGAGCGACCGGACGGTGACGCGCTTTGGTCGGCGCACACCCTATTTTCTGATTGGTGCGATTTTCTGCTCGCTCGCGCTGTTTGCAATGCCTTATTCAAGCGAACTTTGGATGGCGGCTTCGCTGCTGTGGATTCTCGATGCGGCGAATAATGTGACGATGGAGCCTTACCGCGCCTATGTCAGTGATCGGCTCAACGAAGATCAGCACCGCGCCGGATTCCTGACGCAAAGCGCGTTTACTGGCCTTGCCCAAACGCTTGCCTATCTCGCGCCGTCAATCTTTGTTTGGATGGGGATGGATATGAATGCGGTCGATGCCGCCGGCATTCCCGATACCGCAAAGTTGGCCTTTGCGATTGGGGCGCTGCTGTCGATTACCACCATTTGCTGGTCAGTATTTAGTGTACGCGAACTGCCGCTTAGTGCCGCCGAAATCGCCGAGATGCGCAAACGTCCGATGGGGGTTGCCAACACCTTGCGCGATATTCGTGACGCGATCGTCGAAATGCCGACAACCATGCGACAGCTTGCTTTTGTGAAGCTGTTCCAGTGGTACGCGATGTTCTGCTACTGGCAATATGTCGGGCTGTCCTATGCGCAGTCGGCTTTCGGCACGACTGACGCCAGTACACCCGCATTCAAGGCCGCAGGCCTAGAATATGGCCAAGCAGGTGCATTCTATAATTTCATCGCCTTTGCCTCCGCACTCGCCATGGTGCCCATCGTCAAACGCGTCGGCGTAAAGGCAGTTCATGCAGGCTGCCTCGTGGCTTCAGGCGTCGGTATGATGATGATCCCCGGCGTTTCGAGCCAAGCGGGCATCTGGCTGCCGATGATCGGGATCGGGCTTGGCTGGGGCAGCATAATGGGATGCCCCTACATCATGCTCGCGGGGAGCATCCCGCCCGAACGCACCGGGGTTTATATGGGCATTTTCAATATGTTCATCGTCATCCCGATGATGATCCAGATTTACACTTTCTGGCAGTTTGATTTGTATAACAGCGTGCTTGGCGGCGATCCGCGCAACGTGTTGCGGCTTGCGGGTGCACTCATGTTCTGCGGCGCAGTGGCAACGATGTTCGTGAAACTCAAACCAAGCAGCGATGGCGAAACGCTCACCCCTGCGTCGAGCCACGGATAATCAGTTCAGGCGGCATTGATACTGAGGGCGTTTCCTCGCCCGCCAAGCGCTTGAGCAGCATATCAACCATCAACTGCGCGCCGAGCACGAGATTTTGCCGCACCGTTGTCAGAGGTGGTGAGGTATGTTCGGCGACGAAAATATCATCATAGCCAACTACCTGAACCTGCTCCGGTACTGCAATTCCCCGCTCCGACAGCGCACGCAGTGCGCTCATCGCGATGATGTCGGACGCCGCGATGATCCCGTCAGGAATCTTATCGCCTGCCAAATAGGCAAGGATAATCTCATGCGCAGTTTCAGCGGTCAAATGCACGGGCAGTGCAACCGCAGGCGGTAAACCCGCAGCCGCAAGCGTCGCCTGCACCCCTTCAAGCCGCTGACCAAATTCAGGGGCCGAAGCGTCACCCAAAAAGCTGATTTTCTTGCACCCAGCGTCGACCAGATGGCGCGCAGCAATCCGCCCGCCCAAAAGATTATCCGAACCGACCGTGCAGTGACTGCGGCCAGCCATATTGGCACCCCACACCACCATCGGGCGATAGCGCGTAGCAACGCTATCAAGCACATGCGCCTGATTTGATTGGCCAATGACGATCACCCCGTCAACGCGACCTGAATCGATAATGTCCGAAAGCCAGCGATCATTGTGCGGGATGACGCGCGATAACAGCAAGTCATAGCCTCGGTCGGCCAGTTGATCGGCAAGCAAACCGAGGATCGTCATGAAGAACGGATCGGAGATATGCTGATTGGCCTCATGACCGAGTGGCAGGACAACGCCGATTGCGCCAGTGCGTTTGGTACGGAGATTGCGCGCAAGCGGATTGGGGCGAAAATCATGTTCAAGCGCCAGCGCCTTGATCCGCTCCCGCGTTGTCTTTGAGATCATGCCCGTGTCAGAAAGCGCGCGCGATACTGTTCCAGGGGAAACGCCCGCCAACCGCGCCAGTTCAACCAGAGAATTAACTTTTTCGCCTGCCAAACTGAGTTCCTACTGTGAGTTTATTAAGATAGCGCTAGCAGCGCGTCCTGTGCGCGGCAATGGCTGTTATCACCGTTTTGCCGCCGCAAATGTCATCGGCCCGGCAAGCGGCTGCGGATCGATCCGTTCGGCCTTCCACTTCATCCCCCAGTGAAGGTGCGGCCCGCTCGCGCGGCCAGTGGCACCAATCGCGCCGACAAGCTGCCCCTGCCGCACAATGTCGCCCTTCTTCACATGAATTTTGGAGAGATGGAGGAAGCTGCTGTCGAGACCCATACCGTGATCAATGATCAGCAAATTGCCTTCAAGCGTGAAGGGCGTAGCCGCTGCGAGCGTCACAACGCCGTCGGCGGGGGCAATGACAGGCGCACCGGTGCCGCCCGCAACGTCGACGCCGCTATGGGGTGATCCGGGTTCGCCTGCATAAATCCGCTGCGCGCCAAACTGACCCGAGATGCGGCCCTTGGCAGGCCAGATGAAATTCTGCCGCCAACCATCGGAGACGACTGGCGTTCCCCGCGCCGCATTGATTTGGTCCAGTTCGCCCGGACGGCGTGCCTGAAATTCTGCATCAGGCTGGCTATACCGCCGCACAGTGGTGAGGTTTTCAACCTTCCACGCACGCTTGGCGACGGCCACGCGCTCGCTGATATTTGTCCCGTCGGCAAGATAGGCCACCATCACCGCAGTCGCATCATGATCACGGCCAAAGCCAATGATGAAACGGCCATCGGCGGCGATCGCAACCTCCTGTCCATTGACGACCAAGCGCGTTGTTCCGGGTGGCAATTTACCGCGCACCAGACTGCCTTGCTGCGGCAGTCGGTCAAGCTGAAACCGGCCAATGCTTGGTGATGCGAGTGGTTTTGGAGCCGCCGTCTTGACTGGTGCAACGGGTTTTTCAGGGGCTTTGGCAGGGGCTGCGATGCAGCTTCCCGGCAGCAGCAGCAGGCCAAGGACGGTAAGCGCATAGCGCACACCAATCATTGGCTGAGTGCGGCCTTTGTGGCGATTTCCGGCGTTGCATAGGCTTCCTGTCGAGCAACACTCCAATAACGCAAATGCTCAAGCTGGATCGCAGCGCCCGACGCTGCACAGGTGACATGATCACCGTGCGTGAGGATGCGAAAACCATTGGCCATATAATGGAGCTTTGCGGCCCGCCCGCCCTGTGTCATCAACATTGCAACTCTACTCCTAAAACAAATCGGGCTGTTCGGGTTTGGCTTTGCCCGCGACAGGCTTTGGCTTCGCATAAGCCATTCCGCCCGATTGCTCAATATAGACGCTAACCTGACCATCAATGAAGGTCAGTGAAAGCACATTCTGCTTTTGCGCCGCCACACTATTCATCACCACCTTACCTGCGGGATCAGTAACCAGAGCATAGCCGCGTTTGAGTGGATTGTGCGGGTGGAGCGACGCCATCAGCCGCGTGGTGGCGGCAAGGCGATCCTTGGCGCGTGACAGTCGCTGATCAAGCAAAGCTGGCCGAAGCGCTCCTGCTGAGCGCGCCAAATCACCCCGCGCATCGGCCAAACGCCGCCCCAGACCGCGCTTTGCTCGCTCCCCCAGATCATCAACATATTGACGCTGCGGCCCGAGCAACGTGTCAGGCGTTGGTAGCCGCCGCGCGGTTGCCGCTAACCGTTCGCTTGCGCGTTCGGACGTGCGCTGGACTGAACGCAGCGCGCGTGCGCCCATCGTCTGCAATCCGGCGAGCAGTTCAGCGCGCACTGGCACCGCGCGTTCCGCCGCAGCCGTTGGCGTCGGCGCGCGGACGTCGGCTGCATAATCGCACAGCGTCGTATCGGTTTCATGGCCAACCGCTGAGATAGTCGGGATTGAGCAATTGGCGACCGCGCGGACGACGATTTCTTCGTTGAAACTCCACAAATCCTCAACTGACCCGCCGCCCCGCGCGACGATCACAAGATCAGGCCGGTCAGCGCCCGTCATCGCTGAAAAACCGTTTACCGCGCCCGCAATTTGCGCGGCGGCCCCCTGTCCCTGCACCAGCACCGGCCAAACGATCACCCGTGTCGGGCAGCGGTCGGCGAGCCGGTGGAGAATATCGCGGATCACCGCCCCGGTTGGCGATGTCACCACGCCGATGATGCGGGGCAGAAATGGCAGCGGGCGTTTCTTCGCTGGGTCAAACAATCCTTCACCCGCAAGCTTTACCTTGAGCTTTTCAAGGAGCGCAAGCAGCGCGCCCTCGCCCGCTATCTCCATGCTCTCAATAACAATCTGATATTTTGATCGTCCGGGGTAAGTGGTGAGCTTCCCCGTCGCGATCACCTCAACCCCGTCCGAAGGCGCGAAAGCCAGCTGCGCCGCACCGCCCTTCCACATCACTCCGTCGATGACCGCACCTTCATCCTTAAGCGCGAGATACAAATGCCCCGAAGCCGCGCGCTTAAAGCCTGAAATCTCACCGCGAATGCGCACATGCGAAAATCCGCTTTCGACGTGGCGTTTGAGCAGCGCAGAAATTTCGCTCACAGAGAGCGCACCCGCGTTGTCGCCCGCGCGCTCCTCGGCTAGGAGGCGCGATCCAAGTGTATTGGGTTCTTCATCAAAAGGCGTATCTTCTACCATGAATATCCTGTTGATCGGCAGCGGCGGACGCGAACATGCGCTGGCTTGGAAGCTCGTGCAATCGCCACTTTGCGATACACTCTATGGGACTCCCGGCAACCCCGGGATATCAGAGTTAGCCCAAATCGTCGATCTCAATAGTGCTGATCACAACGCGGTGACCCTGTTCTGCGCAGTGCATGAAATCGATTTGGTTGTGGTTGGGCCAGAGGGGCCGTTGGTGGCTGGTCTCGGCGATAGCTTGCGGGATGCAGGGGTTGCGGTGTTCGGGCCAAACCGCGCCGCAGCGCAGTTGGAAGGATCAAAACGCTTCACCAAGGAAATTTGCAGCTACGCCAATATCCCGACTGCCGCCTATGAACATTACACGACCAAGGCCGAGGCGCTTGCGGGTCTATCAGATTTTGGGTTGCCCGTCGTCATCAAGGCCGACGGGCTAGCAGCGGGCAAAGGCGTGATTATCGCACAAACCGAGGGCGAAGCCTGCGCGGCGATTGAGGATATGTTCGGCGGCGGTTTTGGCGAAGCTGGCGCGTCGGTCGTGATCGAAGAGTTTATGACAGGCGAAGAAGTCAGCTTCTTCGCGCTTACCGACGGCATCAATATCGTGGGCTTTGGCTCAGCGCAGGATCATAAACGCGTTGGAGAGGGCGATACTGGCCCGAATACCGGCGGCATGGGCGCCTATTCCCCCGCACGCGTGCTAACGCCAGAGCTTGAAGAGCGGGTGATCGCCGAAATCATCGCGCCAACGGTACAAATGATGGCGGCAAAGCACATGCCCTATTGCGGCGTGCTGTTTGCGGGGCTGATGCTGACTGATGAAGGGCCAAAACTGATCGAATATAATTGCCGCTTCGGCGATCCTGAGTGTCAGGTGCTGATGATGCGCTATGACGGCGATCTTGCGGCACTTTTGCTTGCCGTTGCTACGGGGCAATTGGCGGAGGCGGAGCGGCCCCGTTTTTCGGATGATAGCGCGCTAACCGTAGTGATGGCGGCGAAAGGCTATCCCGGCACACCCGAAAAGGGCGCGGTTATTGAGATTGGTGAGACCGCCAGTGCCACTGTCTTTCACGCGGGCACTACGATGGGCGCAGGCCAGCTTGTTGCGAGCGGCGGCCGCGTCTTGAACGTCACGGCGCGCGGCAAAAATGTGACTGCTGCGCGTGACGCCGCTTATTCAGCGATTGACGAAATCCGCTTTCCCGGCGGCTTTTATCGGCGCGATATCGGCTGGCGCGAAGTCGCGCGTGAAGCAGGCAGCACGGATTAACCGAATCGCCGATTTGCGGCGTATCCGGCTGCGGCCTCGACCACTATCAATCCACGCGCGAAAATGATTTTCAAAAAACAGTTTTTAGGCAGTGACTTAGCCCAGGGCATTAAGCGCCGCAGCTTCCACGCTGGACTCTGGTTGAGAGTCGGTTAACTTCGTACTTGGGTCGGGTCGCCTTTCTATCGGCGTCCGAGAAAATAACCCAATCGAGGGGATCGTAATAATGAGTAGTACAGTTAAAATCTTGCTCGGCGCGCTTGCGACCGCAGTGCTCGCTTGGTTCCTGCACGGGCCGATGGGCTTTGGTAAGCAGTGCGCAACGCCTGCCAAGCCAGTGATTGCCGAAGCGCCTGCTGCGCCCGCAGCCACCGTCGCTGAAGCACCCGCGACGGTTGAGGCCGTCACCACCTGCCAGACTGGCGTTGACACGGTGATCAAAGGCAAAACGATCAACTTCACCACAGGCGGATCAGCCATCACCCCTGAATCGCAACCCCTGATTGATGCGGTTGCCGCCTCACTCAAGGACTGTGCAGGCACGACGATTGAAGTCGGTGGCCATACTGATACGACTGGCGGCGATGCACCAAATCAACGACTGTCAGAAGAGCGCGCCAATTCGGTGGTTCAAGCACTTGTTGCCAAGGGTGTTCCAGCCGAACGGCTCGCGCCAAAGGGCTTCGGCGAAAGCAAGCCACTTGATCCTGCGGTCAATGCAGCGGCTCATGCCAAGAACCGTCGGATTGAATTTACCGTTGCAACCACGGGTGCCGCTGCTGCTGCGCCTGTTGCGAACTAGGAGAAAAGATCATGGCTTCGTTCCTCGTAACGCTGGTTCCAGCACTCGTCTTGTTCCTCCTTGGTCTTTTGGTCGCCTGGTTCATCTGGGGTAACGATCGTTCAGACAACGCCTGATTGGCGACCGAAAGGATTTTATCATGTGGCCACTTTGTTCAGCCAATAATTTTTTATGGACTCTTCTGCCTCTGCTCATCGGTTTGCTAACCGGTTGGTGGGCTTGGGCACGCAGCAATAATAACGCCGGACTTGCCTACAGCACGCCTGAGCCTGCCGCGACCGCGATAGCCGCCGCGCGCGCTGCTGTACCCGATACGGTGGCCGTCCGCGTTCCCGAACCAACCGCGCCGGTGGCTAAGTTTGAAGCACCAAAAGCCAGCACAGCCGGGCTTGGTCTTGCGGGCGCTGGCATTGCCGGAGCCGCAGCACTCACCGCGATTGGTATTCCAGCCGCTATTGGTGCCGCCGATGATCTGCTGATTATCAAGGGCATTGGGCCAAAGCTCAACGGTGTGCTCAACGGCCTTGGCATCACCCGCTTTGATCAGATCGCGAATTGGTCTGCAGGCGATGTCGATAAGGTTGATGATCACCTCGGCGAATTCAAGGATCGTATTGGTCGTGAGGAATGGATTCCGCAGGCCAAGCTGCTCGCCGCTGGCAATATGACCGAGTGGGAGCGGATTTACGGCACCGTGAAAAAGGTTGCCGTGGCCGCAGGTGCTGTTGCGCTGACCGCGATTGGCATTCCCGCAGCCGTTGGCAAGGCCGATGATCTCCTCCAGATCAAGGGCATCGGGCCAAAGCTCAATACGCTTTTGATCAGCCTTGGCGTCACTCGCTTTGATCAGATTGCGGCATGGGGTGCGGGTGAAATTGACAAGGTTGATGATCATCTTGGCAATTTCAAAAACCGCATCACGCGTGATAGCTGGGTTGAACAGGCGGGCCTCCTCGCCAAGGGCATGATCGCAGAGTTTGAAACCAAATTTGGCAAACTCGACAGCGAAAATAAGTAAACAAAGCCGCCTTGCGGTATGGCGCGTTCGCTCACTTGGAGCGGGCGCGCTTTTGCTCGCCAGCGTCGCACCCGCGCAGTCAATTGATGACGAACGCCGCGCGCTCGCCACAGCCAAGTCCCAATCGCAAGCTGCAAGCGCCCGCGCCGAACAGCTTGAGAAACAGGCAGCAGCAGAACTGAGTGCCGCCGAACGCACAAAATCGGAGGCCGCCGCCGTCGCCGCGCGCATCCAATCGGCAGAGGCGAACATCACCGCCGCTGAGGCGCGCATCCGCCTGATTGAGCAACTCCGCGCCGAACAGCGCGCGCGGCTCGCGGCAAAGCAGGAACCAGCGGTGCGCCTGCTTGCGGCACTCCAGACGATGGCGCGCAGGCCGCCGGGGCTTGTGCTTGTTCAGCCCGGATCGATGCGCGATCTCGTACATGTTCGTGCCGCACTGGCGAGCATGATGCCCATCGTCAACGCACGCACCAAGGGTTTGCGTGCTGATGTGGAGGCGGGGCGAAGGTTGCGTGCGGATGCTGACCGTGCGCTGGTTGCGGTTGAGGCGGGGCAACGGCGGCTGGCCGAAGAACGCGCGCGACTGGTCAAGCTTGCCGCGACCCGCCGGCTCGGTGCAGAGCGGCTGACACGCGGCGCGATCAATGAGCAAAACCGTGCCATCGCGCTCGGTGAAAAGGCGCGCGATATTGTTGAACTCATGGCGGGCGTCAGCGCCGCTGCCGAAGTGCGGACAGCGCTTGAAACGCTCCCCGGCCCGGTGTTGCGGCCCACCCGGCCCGGTGACGTGCGGGCTGGCCCAGCCATGACTGCGCAAAGCCAAAGCGCGCGCTTTTCCTATCGACTGCCCGTCGCAGGAACCGTCGTCACCGGGCTAGGTGAAGTCTCCGACACTGGCGTGCGCGCGCGCGGGCTGACGATTGCGGCACGCGACGGCGCACTTGTGGTCGCACCTGCACGCGGGCGCATCGCCTTCGCCGGGCCATTTCGCGGCTTTGGCCAGATCATCATCATTGATCATGGCGGCGGCTGGACAACACTCATCACCAGCCTTGCAGCACTCGACGCCCGTGTCGGCGATAACGTCCTCGAAGGCGGGCCCATCGGTCGCGCAGGAGGTGACCGCCCAACGGTAACCGTGGAGCTAAGGCGTGGGAATAAGCCAGTGGATATCACGCCGCTGTTATGAGGGAGGAAGAATTGTCTCCAATCACAGGTCTTTCCTACAGAAAATATTCATGGTATGTTCCGAGTATGATTGATTTATTCGCTCCTCGCGTACCCTTTCTTCTGCATCGTATTTTTCACATCGGGCAGGCTCAGAAAATATACGGATTCAGTGTCAACTTCCTGAGTTTTCCGGGATTTTTTGGATGGTGCAAATCTTGGAGGTTAATGCCTTCTTCTTCGCGCCTTTGCGCCTTCGCGTGAACCATTTGCAACCTCACGGCGCGCGACGCGGCCTGATTTATTTCACGCAAAGGCGCAAAGGCGCGAAGGGGATAGGATCGTCACCCACGAGCGTGGCGCGGCAGTCCAGAGTACGCCGCTGGGTTGCTTCGCTTTGCTCGTGGGTGACGATGTGACGCCCACCCTACCCACAGCAATCTCTGGTTAACCCTATTTCTCTACACCTGTGATTGAAACAGTTTCGCTTGCCCCCAAAATCGGTTATTCACTGATTTCTGTGTTTTTGAGAGTGATAAGATAATGACCAGATCCATGTTCCGCGCCACCCTCGCTGTCTCGGCAGTCGCGCTCATTCCAGCAACAACGGCTGCGATTTCTAGCGTTGACGCAGCGACTTACCGCGAATTTGATGCGCTGATCAGCGTGTTTGAACGGGTACGCAGCGAATATGTTGAAAAGGTTGATGATAAGACGCTGATCAAGGGCGCGATTGACGGGATGCTCGCCAGCCTTGATCCGCACAGCAGCTATCTTGATGCGCGCGATTTTGAACAGATGCGCGTCACGACTGATGGCAATTACGGCGGGCTTGGTCTTTCGGTTTCGCTTGAGGACGGTGCGGTCAAAGTGATCGCACCGACCGAGGATACGCCAGCGTTTCGCGGCGGGATGAAGGCAGGCGATTATATCACCCATCTTGACGGTGTATTGATCTACGGCGGGACGCTTGATGAAGCGGTTGACAAAATGCGTGGTCGCCCCGGCACCAACATTCGCCTGACCGTGGTGCGCCCCGGTCGTGACAAGCCGTTTGATGTGACGCTGACGCGTGAGATTATCGAGCTTAAGCCCGTCAAGTGGGAAGTCAAAAACGGCGTTGGCATTATCAACATCAACGCCTTTTCAAAGGCGACCGGCTCAAGCGTCCGCGCCGCAATCGCCAGCATTGATAAATCGCTTGGCCGTAAACCAACCGGATATGTGATCGATCTGCGTTCAAACCCCGGCGGTTTGCTTGATCAGGCGATTGAAGTATCTGATGCCTTCCTTGATCGCGGTGAAATCGTGTCGCAGCGTGGCCGCGATAAGGCCGATATTGAGCGTTATTTTGCCCGCCCCGGTGATTTCACGCGCGGTCTACCTTTGGTTGTGCTCGTCGACTCAGGCTCGGCATCGGCGGCGGAAATCGTTGCTGGCGCGCTTCAGGACCATCACCGCGCGCTGATCATGGGTGAGCGCAGTTTCGGCAAGGGATCGGTGCAAACCTTGCTCCCACTCGACGATACCACCGCGCTCCGCCTCACCACCGCGCGCTATTACACGCCGTCGGGCCGTTCGGTTCAAGAAGGCGGGATTGAGCCAGATGTGCTCGTGCCGCAGCTTTCCGATGTTGATTATAAGACGCGGCCCCGCTTCCGCGAGGCTGACCTTGGTCGCCACCTGATCAACGAGGCGAAGGTTGATAATTCGGTGCTTGAAACCGATGAAAAGCCCGATCCACGCTTCACCGCAACGCCTGAGCAGTTGAAGGCGAAGGGGATCACTGATTTCCAATTGAGCTATGCGCTTGATACGATTTCACGGCTTGCACGGACACAAACGGTGGCGACTGCGCCAGCGCGCAAGGGCAGCCGATAAGCGAACGAGATGACAGGCTTTGCAAAAGCGCGCGCACTTGCGCTCATCATTCCGGGTGCGCTGATGGCGGGTGCGCTTGGATCACAATATATCGGCGGGCTTGTCCCGTGTGAAATGTGCCTGTGGCAGCGCTGGCCGCATTACGCTGCGATTGGCCTCGCTGCCCTTGCCTTTGTGTTGCCACAACGCGCGCTGGTATGGCTGGCGGCGCTCGCTATCCTGATCAGCGGCAGCATCGGCATATTCCATGCAGGCGTTGAATATCATTGGTGGGAGGGATTAACCCAGTGCAGCCAAGTGCCCGGTAGCGGCGGCAGTGGAAACATCCTTGCCGATATCATGAAAACGCCGCTGGTGCGCTGTGATCAGGCGCAATGGTCTTTATTCGGTATTTCGCTTGCGGGTTATAATGCTATGATCTCGATTAGCGGGGCGTTGCTAATCATGCACCTGCTGATGAGGAAGACCTAATGGACAAGGCCGAGACCGCCGCAATGATCCGCGTCAATCAGGCGGGTGAATACGGTGCCGCGCGAATATATGCGGGGCAGCTCGCGGTGATGGGCAACCGCACCCCTGCCGCGCGTTCAATCCGCCATATGGCCGCACAAGAACAACGTCATCTTGAACGCTTCAATGCGATGATGGCAGAGCGCGGGGTGCGGCCAACCTTGCTGCAACCCTTCTGGCATTTTGCAGGCTATGCGCTTGGTGCAGCCTCGGCAATCGTCGGGCCAGAGGCAGCAATGGCCTGCACCGTTGCCATCGAAACTGAGATTGACCGTCATTACGGTGAGCAGCTCGTCGAAATCGGGGAGAGTGATCCTGAGCTGTCAGAGGCCATCGCCGATTTTCAAGCCGAAGAGGTTGAGCATAAGGCAACTGCCCTTGCCGAAGGCGCAGAACGCGCGCCGGGCTTTCCGGTTATGAGTGCGCTCGTCCGGTTTGGTTGCCGCGCGGCAATTATGGTCACGAAACGCATTTGATGTGCGCCACTTCATTGCATGTTCATAAAGGTTAGGGGATGGTGCGTTTATGAGAAAAATTCTGTCATTCGCCTTGCTGTTAGGCGCGCTTCCGCTCTCAACCCCTGTAATGGCGCAGGAGCGGGTTTTGACCATCTTCGGCAATGACAAATGCCCCGCGAACACGATCTGCGTGACCGCGCCAGAGGAAGAGCGTTACCGCATTCCCAAGGGTCTACGCCAAGCGACACCCTCACCAGACAGCCAAAGCTGGGCCATCCGCTCACGCGCGACGCTCGCCGAAGGCTACTCCGGCCCCGGCTGTTCAGCCGCTGGTGGGATCATCGACACCTGCTTTGCCAAGCAGCTCCGCGCCGCACGTGAGGAAGCGAAATTAGCCCGCGAGGCCAAGAAGGCCGAAGAAGACCGTTAACCGATTTAATCGTCATTGCGAGCGAAGCGCGGCAATCCAGTCCCACCATCGCTACTGGATTGCCGCGCTTCGCTCGCAATGACGGGTTTACTTACTCTTTTCGCTCACGATCCAATCGTCAATCTGCCGCTCAAGCACTTCAAGTGGTACAGCCCCTTGCAGCAGCACTGCATCATGGAAGCGGCGCACATCGAACTTGGTGCCCAGCGCTTTTTCAGCGCGGGCACGCAATTCGCGAATCTTGATCTCTCCGATTTTGTAACCAAGCGCCTGCCCCGGCCAACTGATATAGCGGTTCACTTCAGCCTCAATATTCGCCGCCGATAACGCGCTGTTATCAGTCATAAACGCAATCGCCTGTGCCTTGCTCCAGCCCTTTGAATGCATCCCCGTATCAACCACAAGCCGACACGCACGCCACATTTCATACGACAGCCGCCCCATCATTTTTTCCGGCGTATCGTATATCCCCATCTCTTCGCCAACATATTCCGAATAGAGCCCCCACCCCTCAACAAAGGCGGTGAAGCCCGCCGCATGTTTGCGGAAATCGGGCAGCGGCAGTTCTTGTTGAAGCGCGATCTGGTGATGATGCCCCGGCACCGCCTCATGCACCGTCAGCGCTGGCAATTCCCAAAGCGGACGCTGCGGCAGTTTTGAAGTGTTGACATAATAGAAGCCCGATATCCCGCTCTCAGGCGATCCAGGATTGTAATAAGCGGTGGTCGTCGTCTCCGCTGTCTCCTTGGGGATTTGCTTGAGGCCATAGGGTAAGCGCGGCAGCGTGCCGTAATATTGCGGCATCTTGCCATCAATAATCTTCGCCATGTGTGAAGCCGCCGCCATTAGCTCATCAGGCGTTTTGGCATAATATTTGGGATCAGTACGCAGCTTGGTTATCATCGCCGCGCGTGAAGGATAGCCAGCGTCGCCTGCGACCTTGTCCATCCGCGCCCGAATGCGAGCGACTTCATCAAGACCTATCTTGTGGATTTGATCGGGCAAAAGATCCGTTGTGGTGTGGGATCGTGCGCGGAAGGCATAGTAAGCCGCACCTTCGGGCAACGCCGACACACCGATCGTCTTGGCGCACTTGGGCTGATACTCCTTGGTGTAGAAATCATAGAATTTCTGATATTCCGGCGTCAGGACATTGCGGATCAACCCGACCGCGCGCGTCTGCATCGCTTTCCAGTCGGCTTCGCTGAGATCAGCAGGCCGGGCATTTTTGAACGGCGCATAAAAACGCGTGGCCTCTGGCACGCCAGCAACCGCACCAAGGATCGTCTTTTCAAATCCGCCAAGCGCAGCGCACGGCTGGACAAAACCCTTCGCCACCGCCTCACGCGAAATTGCAATGCCGTCACCGTTGAGCTTTGGATAGAGCGCCAGCCGCTTCAAATAACTCTCATAATCAGCACGGGTGCGGAACGGTAGATTGTTCGCCATCCCGGCAAAACCCTGATGCCAGCCATCATAGGTGGAAAAGAGCATCATCCGCTGGCCATAACGATTGGCCTCGACATCCTCCGCAAGCATCCGTGCAAGTACGCCTTTATTCGTGCGCTCGGGAGGGGCGAGGCCATCATCGGGAATCGCGTTCAGCCGCGTAAGAAAGCCGCTCGCTGTAACCACGTCTCGGTCTTTGGCGGCGAGGCTGATATCGCCAATCCGGTCATCATGATCGCGCACCCCAAGCGCGGTCGCCGACACGGGATTGACCGAAAGCCACCATTTCCAATGATCGGTGATAACGGTTTTGAGATTGTCAGCCGGGGTGGCCTGCCCCGCTGTGGCCATTAACAATGCCAACGTCGCCAGCACTCGTTTCATAATTTCTCTCCCCACGCGAATCACGCGTTAGGGAAACTATAGACTCAACCAAAGCCAAGCCGAAGTGCGGCGGCCTTTACCTCTTCCTCACGTGCTGGAAAGGACGCGCTGACCGCCGCTGTATAAGCACTGACAATCGCCTCGCCTGCCTTTTCAGGCGACCCCGTATCAAACGGTGGCGCGGGATCATATTCAAGTCCAAGCTGAAGCGTCTTGGCAACGCCTTCGCCGCTCACCGCCGCAATCAGAGCAAGCGCGAAGTCGATCCCCGCCGTCACCCCGCCGCCCGTCACACGGTTGCGATCAAACACCGTCCGCGCCTTGACTGGCTCCGCCCCGAACAGTGCGAGATGACGATGCCAAGCCCAATGCGAGGTCGCCTTATAGCCCTTGAGCAATCCCGCTGCGCCGAGGATCAGCGACCCCGTGCAAACGCTCGTCACCCACGTCGCCTCGGCCCCGACGCCGCGAATCCACGCCATCGCCGCATCATTATTCATCACATCGGACACACCGACGCCGCCGGGGATGCAGAGGATATCCGCCTTGGGCAGCGTGGCAAAGGTCGCCGTCGG
>JAYTPB010000107.1:0-8223 GCA_043747445.1 Sphingomonadales bacterium | reverse complement strand
ACCGAAAGCTTCGCGATGATGCCAACGGCGGCGGTCAGCGGCTTTTACTTCGGCCACCCCGACAGCGAATATTTCGGCGTCGCGCGCGTCGGCCCCGATCAAGTCGCCGATTACGCGTCGCGGCGCGGGGTTGATCTGCCGACGGCGGAACGGTGGTTAAGGCCTAATTTGGATTAAGTGCAATTTGTGACACGCAATATGATATGTGACATAAAGTGCCAATTGTGACATAATGCCCTTCTGGTCGATTCAGGAAGGGTTGAAATGGGCGTTCAGGTAAAAGTCGCAGCCAATGGGCGTATCGTCCTCCCCGCCGATGTCCGCAAGCAATTGGGGCTAGAGGGCGGCGGTACGTTGATGCTTAACGTCGATGAATTTGGCGTCACGCTCACCACCTTCCAACAGCGCATCGCAAAGGCACAGGCGCTGTATAAGGAAATGATGAAGGGCAAGCAGGATTTCACTGTCGCCGAATTCATCGCCGAAAAACGGGCAGAAGCCGCACTGGAAAAATATTGAGCACTGTCGTTTTGGATGCGTCGGCCCTTGTTGCATTGCTACGCGGCGAATCGGGTGCGCCGATTGTCGCGGAGAATGTGCGCGGAGCCGCTGTTAGCGCCGTAAACTTCGGTGAAGCCGCACAGCGCCAATATAAGGCAGGGACAAGTCGGCAGGAGTTTGAGGACGTTATTGCGCCACTCAATCTCAACATCGTTTCGGTTGATCGGGCGATGGCGCTTGATGCGGCAGACATTAGAGAAATCGCCCGCGCCAAAGGCCTATCCCAAGCCGACTGCCTCTGCCTCGCGCTCTCAAAGCGGATGGGCGTTGTCGCGATGACGGCGGATCAGAAATGGCTTGAGATTGCAGGTGCGGTCGGGGTTGAGGTAAGGGTGGTTCGTTAAAGGCTTGGGGCTTCTTTCTTCGCGCCTTTGCGCCTTTGCGCGAGATAATCTGATGGTTCGGCGTGCGTTGACGGTGGTGATTAGGGTTCACGCGAAAGCGCAAAGGCGCAAAAAAAGAAAAGCAACTTAGTCGAAGTCGTCATTGCGAGCGAAGCGCGGCACTCCAGTAGCGATGGTGGGACTGGATTACTTCGTCGCTTCGCTCCTCGCAATGACGATTTGGATAAACCGCGCTCAAAGTACCACTTTGAGCGAAACTCGATTACACCCGCATTGGCATCAAGACATAAAGCGCGCTCGCTTTGTCATTTTCCTTGATCAGCGTCGGTGCGGCGGCGTCGGCCAGATGCACCTCTACCGAGTCTCCATCAATTTGCGCAAGGATGTCCATCAGATACCGTGCGTTAAAACCAATCTCAAAACCGTTGGCGCTATATTCGCCGGAGACCTCTTCAGCCGCCGTGCCGTTCTCGGGGCTGGTGACTGACAGTGTGATCTTATCGGTATCAAGCGCCATTTTGACCGCGCGGGTTTTTTCGCTGGCGATGGTGGCGACGCGGTCAACGCCTTCCATGAAGCTTTTGGGGTCAATCCGCAGGATCTTGTCATTGCCCGTCGGGATCACGCGGCTGTAATCGGGGAATGTGCCGTCGATCAGTTTTGACGTGAGTACGGCTGTGCCCATGCTGAACCGAATTTTGCTCGGGGAGAGCGAAACCTCAACACTGCCGTCAACTTCATCAAGCAGCTTGCGCAGTTCAGCGATGCATTTGCGCGGCACGATGATGTCGGGCATTCCGGCAGCACCTTCGGGCCGGGGGACAGTGACGCGCGCGAGGCGGTGGCCATCGGTTGCAGCGGCCTTGAGCACGGGCGTCGCATCGTCAGTAACGTGCAGAAAAATGCCGTTGAGGTAATAACGCGTTTCTTCGGTTGAGATCGCAAAGCGGGTTTTGTCGATAATTTCCTTGAGCGTGGCGGCGGGAAGCTCAAACTTCACCGGCAGTTCGCCCTCGGCAATCACGGGGAAATCATCGCGTGGCAGCGTTGACAGATTGAACCGCGCGCGGCCCGCGTTGATCGCCATCTTGCCGTCAGCAGCGGCAAGCGAGACTTGGCTCCCCTCGGGCAGCTTGCGCGCAATATCAAACAGTGTGTGCGCCGAAACCGTGGTTGCGCCCGCAGTTTCCACCTGAGCTGCAACGCTTTCGTTGATCTGGAGATCAAGATCGGTCGCCATCATCCGGATTGAACCGTCTGCGCTCGCCTCAATCAAGACGTTCGACAGAATGGGAATCGTATTGCGCCGCTCAACCACTGACTGGACGTGGCCGAGGCACTTCAAAAGCGTCGCGCGTTCGATTGTTGCCTTCATACCATTGACCCCTGGGCTTTGCTTAAATTAGAAACTACTGGCTATATAGCGGCAGAAACGCGTGATACCAGTGCCTTTCATGAACAGAATTACCGCATAGCACAAGAGCTTGCGCAAGGCTTGCGAAGCGGGCAATTTCAACGCATGAAGGGGTTATGCAGTTAAACGGTCGTATCTTCATCGCGCGCCACGGCGAAACAGTGTTTAACGCCAGCGGGCGGATGCAGGGGCGGCTTAACGTTCACACGCCGCTCACCAATCGCGGTTTTGCGCAGGCCGATGAAATGGGGCGCGCATTGGCGCGGTTTCTCGGCACGTCGCAGTCGCTTCATCTTTGGTCATCAAGTGCAGGCCGCGCGCAGCAAACGATGGCGATTGTTGCCGAACACATCGGCGCGGATTGGCGCGATGTCCGCACTGATGATCGCTTGCAGGAGATTGACGTCGGCGATTGGTCTGACAAGCGCTACGCCGATATTATCGCCGAACAGGGCGATATTATCGACCCGCAAACGAGCCTGTTCAGCCAGCGCCCGCCAAACGGCGAGTGGTATGATGATATCGCCACGCGCCTCAAAAGCTGGATGGCGGACACAGAGCATGAGCGCGGTGACAGGCTCGTGATCATGCACGGAATATCAGCACGGGTACTGCGCGGGTTGCAACGCGGGCTTCCGGTTGATCCGACCTTTGGCGCACCGATTGCCGAAAGCGTGCCGCAGGGGACGATGGTGATGGTCGGTTATGAGGCGGATGAGAAGGTCATCCACCTCGGCAAAGGCGTCAACCACGCGTGAAGCGGATCACGGTTGCGCTGCTGCTGATCGCGGCCCCGGCGCAGGCGCGCGATTCGCTTGGTGTGTTTGAAGGCTGGGGCGCATTTCGCGATGCCCAGCCGCTGCGCTGCTTCGCGATTGCCGAACCTGCACGGAGCAGTGGCGGAAAATGGCGACCCTTCGCTAGCATCGCGCATTGGCCGGGCGAAGACGTGCGCGGCCAAGTCCACATCCGCCTTAGCCGCGAAGTCCGCAGCGGCGCTAAGGTTGTACTCAGCATTGATGATCGGCGGATTACCCTCGTCGGCAATGGAGCCGATGCTTGGGCCACAAACCCGCGTGCTGACGCGTCAATCATCGCCGCCATCCGTTCGGGCCGGAGCATGAGCATCGCAACCGTTGCCGCAACCGGTGGCGGCTTTGCCGATACGTACCGATTGAAGGGCGCCGCAACCGCGATTGATGCGGCGGCCCTTGGCTGCGCGCGGGGGCGCTAATTCCGGCTGATCAAGCGGCTGACGGCGGCGTGCGCGGCCTTGAGTTCACCGTCCTTGGCAACACTTTCACGTTCAAGTTCGCGCCGGATCAGTTCAAGCTGATGATCGGTCAAATGCTCAATCCCGATAAATTCATTGCGCGCCGTTTTGAGCGCGCGGATCAACTCATCAAGCTTGGCCTGAATTGCGGCGGCATCGCGGTTCTGCGAATTCTGGATCAGGAACACAATCAAGAAGGTCACAATCGTCGTCGATGTATTGACCACCAACTGCCACGTATCCGAATAACCGAACAGCGGCCCGGTGGTCGCCCAAAGCAGGATCGAAAACAGCGCCATAACGAACGCAGCAGGCCGCCCGATGAACGCAGCGGTACGATTGGCGATAGTGGTGAAAAAATGATCCATGCGCGGTCTCCAAAGATTGCCGCAAAGCGGGGTGCAATTTGGGCACGCTGGCCCTATATGCGCTGACATGCAAATCCCCGGCCATATTGACCCCGTCCCCGTGCCCCGTGCAGCCACCCCGCGCGAGGATGGCCGCACTGACCTCATCGGCCTGCCCAAGGCCGAAATCCGCGCGTGCCTCGAAACTGCGGGCATGGAGCCAAAGCAGGCCAAGCTGCGTGCGAAACAGTTGTGGCATTGGATGTATAATCGCGGCGTGACTGAGTTTGCGCTGATGACTGACATTGCCAAGACAATGCACCCTTGGCTTGAGGAACGCTTCGTGATCAGCCGCCCCGAAGTGGTTGAAGCGCAAGTCTCGTCCGACGGTACACGCAAATGGTTGCTGCGTTCGCCCGACGCGCAGGATTATGAGATGGTGTTCATTCCTGACGCGGATCGCGGGACTTTGTGCGTGTCGAGCCAAGTCGGTTGCACGCTCAACTGCCGCTTTTGCCACACGGGCACGATGCGGCTGGTGCGCAACCTGACGGCGGGGGAGATTGTCGGGCAAGTCATGCTCGCGCGCGATTCGCTTGGCGAATGGCCGTCCGCGCAGGATGGGCGGATGCTCACCAACATCGTGATGATGGGGATGGGTGAGCCGCTCTATAATTTTGACAATGTCCGCGATGCGCTCAAGCTGGTGATGGACGGCGATGGCCTCGCACTTTCAAAACGGCGGATTACGCTTAGCACGAGCGGCGTCGTTCCGATGATGGCGCGCGCAGGCGCAGAAATTGGCGTCAACCTCGCGGTTTCGCTCCATGCGGTCACTAAGGAAGTGCGCGATGAGATCGTCCCGATCAACCGAAAATATGGGATTGAAGAGCTGCTTCAGGCCTGCGCCGATTATCCCGGCGCGAACAATGCGCGGCGGATCACGTTTGAATATGTGATGCTCAAGGACAAGAATGACAGCGACGCCGACGCGCGTGAACTCGTCCGCCTGATCATGCACTATAAGCTGCCCGCCAAGGTCAACCTCATCCCGTTCAACCCGTGGCCCGGTGCCGCTTACGAATGCTCCGACCCTGAGCGTATCCGCAGTTTCTCAAACATCATCTTCCGTGCCGGGATTTCAGCGCCCGTCCGCACACCGCGCGGTCGCGATATTGATGCCGCCTGCGGACAGCTCAAAACCTCAAGCGAGCGTAAATCCCGCGCTGAGCTTAATGCGCTGGCGGAAGAAAAACAGGCGGCGTTGGGGTAACTGTCGCCTTATTCGCTGCGCTTCGTCATCCCGAACCGTGGCCCATGAGATTTTGACAAGACTCCAGCTTTTACTGTCTCAAAAAGTTGCGCTGGGATTGCGCCATATAGCGGCGAACCATCCTCTTGTGCTGGTCTGATATCGGGGCCAGGCCAAATGAAGCGGTTCAGCTCAGTTGTGACGATCCAGCTTCGTTGCTGATCGAGGCCCAGATGGCGTTTCACGCGCTGTGGAATTTCAATAGCATCGCCTGCCGTTTCGGGTTGGCTGTGCGTAACAGGGGCGACCAACAATTCGGTGCGTCCATTGATCGTGCGCAGCGCGACGACGACCACGACGGGGCGATCTTTCAATCCCTCTTCTTGGCCTTTGATCGCCTCACGGTGCCAAAGATAAGCATAGGATATTACGTCACCGGGTTCAGGTGTCGTCCATGAGGTGGTTGAGCGCCCTTGCTCGCTCGGAGGGTTGGGCGGCGCTGATCGCGGCAAGCGTGTCATCATCAAGATCCTTCGTCAGAAGAACCTGACGGTCGCGGCTAAGCAGACGCTCATATTCGTTGAGGGAAATCATTACGACCCGCGTTGTCCCGTGCCGTTGAATACCGACCGGACGAAGCATCGCCTCATCAGTATAATATCCAAATTTCCCGGCAACATCCTTTGCCGAAACCGCCAAAAGTGGTTCTGTCATTATTCAGTCCTCGATCATCCTGTCTGCGACACCAAGATAGTCTTGAAAATCTGGATAATCTGTCTTTTCTATAAAGTCAACATTTCGACCTCAATCAATCGCACACAGCGGATCGTGCGCCAACGCATCCGCTACGAAATCAACGAACGCCCGCGTGCGCGCGGCGATATGGCGGCCTGAGGGTAGGACGGCCTGTATCGGCATCGTTTCGGGTGGATGATCGGGCATCAACACTTCAAGCGCGCCGCTTTCTATCTCGCGCTCAAACAGCCACCGGGCGTTGACCGCGATGCCAACACCTTCAAGCGCTGCACTCCTGAGCGCGTTGGGACTGTCAGTTTTGAAATTCCCCGAAACACTGACTGATTGGCCACCCGCAAACCCCCACCGTGCGCCTGTCGCGAGCAAGCTATAGAGCAGGCAATTATGCGCCTGAAGATCGGTCGGGACAATCGGACGACCAGCCCGCGCGAGATAGGCGGGTGAGGCAACGATAACCCGGCGGGCCAGCCCAATCTTACGGCTAACCAGCCCTGAATCGACCAGCCTGCCAACGCGGATCGCGACATCAATATTATCGGCAACAAGGTTGAGCGCATGATCGGACAGCGTCATATCAATCTGAATACGCGGGTGCGCTTCAAGAAAGTCAGCGATGATCGCAATCAAACGACTTTCGGCAAGCGTAAGTGGCATGGTGACGCGGAGCAGCCCCTGCACATCGCCTTTTGGCCCGACGGCGGCTTGCGCTTCATCAATTGCGGCCAACGCGCGCGTTGCCGATTCGTAAAAGGCGCTGCCTTCATCGGTGAGCGCGAGTGAACGGGTTGTGCGTTGAAACAGCCGCACCGATAAATGTGTTTCAAGCGCCGCCACCTGTTTCGATACTGTTGACTGTGTTACCCCTAATCGCCGCGCCGCAATTGAAAAGCTGCCAGCGTCAGCCACGGCAACGAAACTTTGCATCCACAAGGCAATCATTATATTCCTATCACGAATATATATTAGGCGAAAATATCAGTTTTGATTAGAGGCCGCGCATAACTATTACCCTCAGATGCGAAGGGCAAGAGTGTAAGTCGCTTATTCTGAATCGACCTAGCGGCGATCAAGGCGTATCATCACCGCCTAAAGCCGTTGAGCAAACCCAGCCGTGGAGGCGCAGTGAATGAGCGACAGCATGATCATGAACCAGTCAGAGACCGGGAGCGGCTCCCTCGTCTTCCGTCACCGCCTTTCAGTGCGGATTTGGCACTGGGTCAATGCCGTGACGATCTTTGTGATGATGATGAGCGGGCTTGGCATTTTTAACGCGCATCCGATGCTTTATTGGGGCGAGTACGGGGCCAATACTGATCATGCGTGGCTCAAGTTGGATCGCTTCCCCGGCTGGGCGACGATCCCGACTGATTATAACCTCGCGCTGTCACGGCACTGGCATCTGGCGTTTGCGTGGGTGCTGGCGTTTGGTTTGCTGTTTTATTTTATCCGCAGTCTGATCAACCGCCATTTGCAGAAGGACTTAGCGCTCAGCCGCGCGGAAGTCGCGCCGGGCCATCTTTGGGCCGACATCAAAAAGCACGCACGCTTTGATTTTGGCGAGAGTGAGCCGCGCTATAACCCCTTACAAAAAATCACTTACTCGCTGATCCTATTTGTCATCATGCCCGTGCTGATCCTGACGGGCCTATGCATGTCCCCCGGATTTGGCGGGGTGTTGCCGTGGTTGACGGATGTGTTCGGCGGGCGGGCTTCGGCACGGTCGATCCACTTTATCTGCACGGCGGCGATGGCCGGGTTCATCCTGCTCCACATTGTCCTCGTCATTCTTGCCGGGCCGTATAATGAAATCCGTTCGATGATTACGGGCAAGTTTCGCCTCTCACCGGAGAAAGTCTCATGAGCCAGATCATCACACGGCGTGCGCTGGTTGGCGGGCTCGTCGCTGGCGGCGGCGCGCTGCTTTCGGGTTGTGATCGACTGGGCAATAATCCGGCCTTTGTTGAAAAGCTGCGCGTTGCCGAAACGCTCAACCTCAATTTTCAGCGTTTGCTCCAGCCGCGCGAAGGGTTGGCCCGCGAGTTTTCGCCCGAGGATATGTCGCCAATATTCCGCGCCAATGGCACAAGGCGGCCGGTTGGGATCGCTTATGAGGCCCACGCCGCAAGCAATTTTGCCGATTGGCGGTTGAAGGTTGAAGGACTCGTCGTAAAACCAATGTCGCTGAGCCTTGCCGATATCAAGACGATGCCAATGCGCACCCAAATCACCCGGCATGACTGTGTCGAGGGGTGGAGCGCGATTGGCAAATGGCACGG
>JAYTPB010000106.1:0-2558 GCA_043747445.1 Sphingomonadales bacterium | reverse complement strand
TTCATCGGATCAGCTTGAGGCGCAGGGCGTCAGCAACACGCTCCAACTAGGTCAATATATCCCTAACTTTGTCGCGCAGAATAATACCGGGCTTGGCGGGGCGAATGCCTACTTCCTGCGCGGGCTTGGCAATACCGAATCGATCGCGACCTTCGATCCGCCGGTTGGCACTTATGTGGATGATATTTATCTTTCGCGTCAGAATGCGAATAACCTCAGCCTGTTTGATGTTGAACGCGTTGAGGTGCTGCGCGGGCCGCAGGGGACGCTGTTTGGTCGCAATACAACAGGCGGCGCGGTCAGCATCATATTGCGTGATCCCGCCAAGGAGTTCGGCGGCTACGCTGAGCTTGGCTATGGCCGTTTCAGCAAAGTGCTGGTGCGCGGCTCGGTTGATATTCCGCTGGCGGAAAGCTTCGGCGTCAAAGTCTCGGGCTTTTATGAGGATGATAAGGGCTACACCAAGAATATCACAACGGGTGACCGCATCAATGATAGCGACGCATGGGGTGCGCGGATTGGGTTCAAGGGGCAGTTGAGCGAACGCGTGTCATGGCGCGGGTCATTCGCACATTTCGAAAATGACGGTGAAAACATCCTCAACTTCACTTGCAATCCGGCCAATCCGACGCAGTGCAATGGCCGCTTCGCGACAAGCGGCCTGCGTGAGGGCAAGAGTTTTTCGCCTGCGCTATTTGCGCCAGTCAACATTAGCGGACGTAAGGCCAATTTCGGTCAGGGCGTCCGCACCCAGACCAATCTTGTGACATCAAACCTTGAGTTCGGGATTGGCGGGAACGCGACGCTCAACCTGATCACTGGCTATGTTGATCTCAAGCAACAATTCGCGGTCGACTTTTTCGACGGGCGCGGCGGCCCTAATATTGCGGCGCCTAATCCGGCAGTGCGCGGGCTGGCGCGTGGTGGTTTCGCAATCCTCAACGACGCGAAAAATGATCAGTTCAGCCAAGAAATCAAGCTGACGGGCAGCCTTGGCGATGGCTTCATCGATTATGTCGGCGGTTTTTTCTACATTAAGGAAAATAACTTCACTGACTTTGCCGATCTGTTCGGGATCAGCCCAGCACTGACGCTGCTGCTTGCTGATCGGACGCTGCGCAACTCCACCGAGGCCTATGCGGGTTTTCTCCAGACCGATTTCAACGTCACTGATCAAATCAAACTGACGGCGGGCATCCGCTACACCGATGAAACCAAGACGCTTGATTTCAGCGACAATCGCGCAAGCTGTCGTGACGGTACGATTGAGGCGAACTGCGTTGATAATCTCAACTTGATCGGCCCGTCAGGCGTGCGGATTCCGCGCAAGCAGAGCGCGAAACTGTTCACGCCGCGTTTTGCGGTCAATTTCAAACCTAACGATGATTTGCTCGTGTTTGCATCGGCGACACGCGGGTTCAAATCGGGCGGATGGAATGCGCGCGGCACAGCGGCGAGCCAGTTGTTGCCGTTCGGCCCTGAAAAAGTGTGGAGTTATGAGGCTGGCTTCAAATCGGATTTACTCGATAATAAAGTGCGCGCCAATCTGACGCTCTATTATCAGGATACCAGTGACCTCCAGACGCCCTCCGCGCTTGTCGCGGCGAGCGGGGCGATCACCTTTATCACGCGCAATTTTGCCGATTACCGCAACAAGGGGGCGGAGCTTGAGCTGAGTTTTGCCCCCGTCAAGGGCGCGAACCTGTTCGTCAACGCGGGCTATCAGGATGATAAATATATTATCAACCGCAACGCCCCAACGCGCGATATCTTCGGAATACAGTCAGTCGCTGCGCAGCAGGCGGCGTGCGTTGCCCAGCGGGCAGCAAACCAGATTCCGGTCACGCCAAACAGCGCGCCTGCGGGCCAGCCTGTCAATAACGCCCCTGCCTGCGGTGCCGGGATTGTCGCGCCTGATGGCAGTATCGCAACGCCTGTTCGCACCCCTAAATTCTCGCTTGCGGTTGGGGGCAGTTACAAGGCTGAACTGGGCGGCAGTGGCTGGTCAGCCACGCCTTCGGTCAATGCAAGCTATGCCTCAAAATCGGAAACGGGCACGAGCAACGTCAACATCCGCACCGGGCCAATCACGGGATCAAACGGCACTTTCCCCGCCAACCCCTTCACAGGCGATTTCATCACTGGTTCGGCGAGCGAATCGCACTGGCTGGTCAACGCCAGCCTGTCGATCAAATCACCTGAGGATCGGATATCGCTGTCAGTCGAATGCACCAATTGCTTTGGTGAGGAATTCGTTCAGTCAACGCTTGGCAATTTCTCATATCTCAACCGCCCTTCCGAATGGATGATCCGCACGAAGTACAAGTTTTGAGGGTGGCCAAACTTCCCTTTGCGTGCAGTTCGTGGTTGAACAGGCTATGACTACAACCCGTTCTGAATTCAGCCTCGGCTGGAAAGTCCTTCTCGCCGGATTTTTGGGTACGATGTGCGGCGCTTCGCCGCTGCCGTTTAACGTGCTTGGCTTTCTGTTTGAACCGCTCAACACTGAATTCGGCTGGAATAAAACGCAGGTCAGCATCGGGATAACGGTGTTCGGG
>JAYTPB010000105.1:0-48204 GCA_043747445.1 Sphingomonadales bacterium | reverse complement strand
GATGAACGTTGTCACCATTCCAACCAACGTGCCAGTTTTGCGCGTTGATGAGGAAGATGAGTTTTACAAGAACACCGTCGATAAATTCGGTGCGATTGCCAAGAGCATTCGTGAAAAATCGCAAGCCGGCCAGCCCGTTCTGGTTGGCACGGTATCGATTGAAAAATCTGAATTGCTGTCCGAGTTTCTTGAAAAGGAAGGCGTTGAGCATAAGGTGCTAAACGCGCGTTTTCATGAAATGGAGGCGCATATTGTGGCGCAGGCGGGGCGTCGCGGCGCTGTGACCATTGCGACCAACATGGCGGGTCGCGGTACTGATATTCAACTTGGTGGCAATCTTGACTTTCGAATTGAGGATGAGCTGGCTGACCTTGAAGATGGTTCCAAAAAAGACACCGAAATTGAGCGGCTAAAGGCTGAGATCGTTGTTGAAAAAGCCGCTGTACTTGATGCTGGCGGGCTTTATGTCCTCGCGACCGAGCGGCATGAAAGTCGCCGGATCGATAATCAGTTGCGTGGGCGTTCGGGGCGGCAGGGTGATCCTGGTCTCTCCAAATTCTACCTCTCACTTGATGATGATTTGCTACGCATTTTCGGCCCCGACACGATGTTCTCAAAAATGATGAACAACAACCTTGCCGACGGCGAGGCGATCGGTTCCAAATGGCTGTCAAAGGCCATTGAAACCGCGCAGAAAAAGGTTGAAGCGCGCAACTATGACATTCGCAAACAGGTCGTCGAATATGATGATGTGATGAATGATCAGCGCAAGGTGATTTACGAACAGCGCGGCGATATTATGGACGCTGAAACCGTTGATGATGTCGTAATCGATATGCGTGTTGAAACGGTCAACGGCCTTGTCGGCGAGGCGTGCCCACCCAACAGCTATCCTGAACAGTGGAACGGCGCTGGCCTTAAAACGCGCGCGCAAGATGTGCTTGCGCTTGATTTGCCAATTGAGGATTGGTTCCGCGAAGAAGGCGTAGAACCCGAAATGATCGAGGATCGTATTCGCGATGCCGCGAACGAGCATATGGCGACGAAGCAAGCCGCGCTTGATGAGGGCGTATGGCCGCAAGTTGAAAAATCGGTTCTTTTACAGTCTCTTGATCATCATTGGAAAGAACATCTCTCAACATTGGATGCGCTCCGTCAGGTCATCCATCTGCGCGCCTATGCCCAGAAAACACCGATTAACGAGTATAAGCGCGAAGCCTATGCCCTGTTTGAGCGGATGCTGGTGATGATCCGCGAAGATGTGACCAAAGTGCTCTCCTACGCCCAGTTTGAGATGGCACCATCTGATTTGCCACAGATGCCCGACATTTTCACAAGTCTTGATATGGCTTCGTTACCCGCTGCTGATAATCCGCTTGGGCTGGTGACAACACGACTGCCGCAGCTTCAGGTGATTGATGCTGGCCCTGATGGGGATTTGGGTGAAGATCCATCAGAATGGGAAGGCAAAGTCAGCCGCAATGCGGATTGCCCCTGCGGATCGGGCAAGAAATATAAGCACTGCCACGGCGCACTGTAAATGCTGGCGCTCGCGGTTGCATTTTTTGTTACAGCAGCGCTTTATGCGAGTGTCGGTTTTGGCGGTGGATCAACCTACACCGCGTTATTGACGCTTGGCGGGGTTGATTTCAAAATCTTGCCGACAATCTCATTGATTTGTAATGTTATTGTCGTGAGCGGAGGCGCATTTCGCTATATCCGTGCGAAACAAGTCGATTGGCCGCGTGTTTTGCCGCTGGTGCTGGTTTCTGCGCCGCTGGCATGGCTTGGCGGGCTAACGCCGATCCGGCAAGAGACGTTTACACTTATCCTTGCGCTGGCATTACTCGCGGCGGGCCTGCTGTTGTTGTTTCAGCGCGAGTACGGCGAAGCGAGTAAACCTATCCGCAGCAAAGCCAGCCCGTTTGATTACCTCGCAGGGGCTGGCACTGGCTATCTTGCAGGTCTTGTTGGCATTGGCGGCGGGATATTCCTCGCGCCAATCCTCCACCTGACCCGCTGGGGTCAGTCACGTGCGATTGCGGCAACAGCGTGCCTATTTATCCTGATCAACTCTCTCGCTGGGCTTGGTGGCCAGTTCATGAAGCTTGGCACCAGCGGCGCAGTGGCGGCGCTTACGCCCTACTGGCCGCTGGCCATTGCCGTGTTGATTGGGGGGCAGCTCGGAAGCTTTGCAAGCCTCAAGTTGCTTTCACAGAAAATGGTACGCCGCGTGACAGCGCTACTCATTCTTTATGTTGCCGGGCAGCTACTCTGGAGGCTGGCGGGTTAAGCCACCTCAACCGCGAGTGCTGTGCCTTCGCCGCCGCCGATGCAAAGTGAGGCGATGCCCCGCTTCAAACCACGGTTCTGAAGTGCGGCTACCAAGGTAGCGATAATCCGCGCGCCTGATGCACCAATCGGGTGGCCAAGCGCTGTCGCGCCGCCGTTGACATTCAATTTCTCGGCAGGAATGCCAAGTTCTTTCATCGCAATCATTGGCACCATCGCGAAGGCTTCGTTGATTTCAAACAGATCGACATCGTCCATGCTCCAACCCGCTTTTTCCATCACCTTGCGGATCGCGGGGACGGGGGCCGACGTAAATTTCGCAGGCTCTTGGCTGTTGGTCGCCCATGCGACAATCGTCGCCGCGACAGGAAGCCCCATTGCCGCTGCAACGCTTGCTTTTGTAACGACAAGTGCTGCTGCACCGTCTGAAATTGATGACGCATTCGCCGCCGTAATCGTGCCGTCCTTGGCAAATGCTGGCTTCAGTGTTGGAATTTTGGCTGGCATCGCTTTGCCGGGCTGTTCGTCAATGCTCACCGTTTCGGTGCCCTTACGCGTGACGATTTCAACCGGGGTAATCTCACGGTCAAAAGCGCCGCTCGCGATGGCTTCATTCGCACGACTGAGCGACCGCAGCGCGAATTCGTCCTGCGCTTCACGGGTGAACTGATATTCAGTGCAGGTTTCCTCGGCAAAGCTGCCCATTGCCCGACCGGGTTCATAGGCATCTTCAAGCCCATCGAGGAACATTGAATCCTTGATCGCGTCATGGCCAATCCGCGCGCCTGAGCGGTGCTTGGTCAGCATGTAAGGCGCGTTGGTCATGCTCTCCATTCCACCAGCAACCACGATATCTGATGTGCCCGCGATGATCGCTTCGGCCGCCATCATTGTTGCCTTCATGCCTGAACCGCACACTTTGTTGATCGTCGTTGCGCCGACTGACAGTGGCAGGCCAGCCCCAATCCCAGCCTGACGCGCAGGCGCTTGGCCCAGCGCACCGGGAAGGACGCAACCCATGATCACCTGATCAACTGCATCAGGCGAAACGCCCGCACGTTCAATCGCTGCTTTGATCGCAGTCGCGCCAAGCTGCGTTGCTGACACGCCCGAAAGTGCGCCCTGCATTCCGCCCATTGGCGTGCGGGCATAGCTTGAAATGACGATGGCATCAGTGGTCATGGCGTGGCTCCTGTTTTGACGAGTCGTTCTTTAATGCGGGTTAGTCTTTTGTGCGGTGCAAAACAAATGTTAAGCTTCAAAACGATCAATCACCCAAGTTTCCTCTTGCGCCGCTGCTATCCAATCCCGCATCCACGGGTGATTAGTAACCGCGTCAACATAACTTCGCGCGAAGGGGGCGACGGACAGACCGTAAGTGGTCAACCGAGTCACAACGGGCGCAAACATGATGTCCGCTGCGCCAAATTCGCCGAACAGGAAATTACCCGTGCCGCCAAAGCGTGCGCGTGCCTGCGCCCATATCTGCATGATACGGGCAATATCGGTTTGTACTTCTGGTGTTGGCACGATGCCGCTTGAAATGCGGCGGACATTCATGCCGTGCTGACTGCGAAGGGCTGTAAAGCTGCTGTGCATCTCCGCGCACATTGATCGAGCCATTGCGAGGGCGGCCATATCTTTGGGCCAGAATTTCGAGTGGCCCGTTTTGGCGTCGAGATAATCAACAATTGCGAGGCTATCCCACACCGGAATATCGCCGTCCCAAAGGATCGGGACACGTCCTGATCCGGGCGCCAAGTCTTCAGCCTCACGCCGCACTGCCCAAGCATCATCGTAAAGCGGCAGCACCACTTCCTCGAACGCTAAGCCCGACTGCTTGCACGCGAGCCAACCCCGAAGCGACCAAGACGAATAAGCCTTGTTACCGATAATCAGTTTAAGCATGTGGGCGTCCTATTTCGCGGCATAGGCCTTGATCAAATCAAACAGATAATCGCGGCCCTCATAAAGCGAGTGGACGCGAATACGCTCATTAAGACCGTGAACGCCGTTGAAATCGGCCTCGGCAAAAATGCCGGGAACACCGTAAGTTGGGATACCAATCGCCGAGAGGAATATCGCATCGGTCGCGCCAGTGGACATGACGGGCACAACCGAAACACCGGGGAAATATTTCTTCGCAAGCGCAACCGCTGGCCCCATAATCTTTGTGTCAAGCGGCGGTGGTGAGGCAAGCGGGCGCACAGGCGGGGTCAGCGTCACCGAAACCTGCGGATTATTGATAGCCTTAACAAGCGCAAGCCGTGTGGTTTCGCCCGTCTCACCGGGGAAGATGCGGCAGTTGATATTCGCGCCTGCACGCTGTGGTAGCGCGTTATTGGCATGGCCTCCGTCAAGCAGCGTGGCAACGCAGGTTGTCCGCGATGTGGAGCGATAGGTCGCGTTGGAGGAGACCACTTGATCAGCCGCTGCATCCCCCGGATTGGCGAGCAGTTTGGTAATCGCGGCACCCATCTCACCGCCAACTGTCGCTGCGGTCTGGGTGAAGAATGCGCGGGTCGTATCAGTAAATGTGATTGGAAAGCCATAAGTGCGCACAGCCCCTAATGCCTCGGCGAGTTCGTAGATCGCATTGTCAGGCACGGGCCGCGAGCTATGCCCGCCGGGATTGGTCGTTTCGATACGGTAATTCTGCACCGCTTTTTCGCCGACTTGCATCGAGAGTGTTACGCGCTTTCCTGATGGATCAAGCACGCCGCCGCCGCCTTCATTGATTGCAAATTCAGCCGCAATCAGTTCGGGCCGATTCTTGGTCAGCCACTCCGCCCCGTTAAAGGCGAAGGTGGTTTCTTCGCCGCAGGTGAGTGCAAGCTTGATCGTCCTCTTGGGGATATATTTCTGCTGCTTGAAGCGGATCATCGCATCAGTATAAATCGCCGCCTGCGCTTTATCATCAAGCGTACCGCGCGCATAGAAAAAGCCGTTTTCCTCAATCAAGGTAAAGGGATCACGCGTCCAATCCTCTCGTCGTGCCTCAACCACATCAATGTGTGCGAGCATGAGCATTGGCTTGATCTTGGCGTCACTGCCTTTGAGGATCGCGACGAGGCCGCCTTCTCTTGGATGTTCGGGCGTCGAAAATAATGTGATGTCACCTTCAGCAAAGCCAGCGACTTTTAAGCGCTCAGCCATTTTCTGCGCCGCGAGTGTGCAACTTCCAACCGATAGTGTTGTGTTGGTTTCAACCAGTTCTTTGTAAAGCCCGCGAAACGCCTCTTGATCAGGGCGGATCGTTTGAGCCGAAGCGGGCAGGGCGATGGCCGCGCTCAGCAAGGCGGCAATGAATTTTAAGCGCATGATCTGTCCCCAATTTATCTTGGGGACAATAGAGAGCGAAAGCAAAGCGATTGCAACGGGAAACGGGTGGTTAGCTCACAGCCTCAATCACTGCTGCACGCAGTTCGGGTAGGCCAAAGCCTTTTTCACTTGAGGTGACAATCACATCGGGGTGCGCCGCCGCTCGTTTACGCGCTTCTGCGATAGTCTGGACGTGAACCGCTTCAAGTTCGCTAGCCTTGATCTTGTCACCTTTGGTCAGGATGATCCGGTAGCTCACCGCTGCCGCGTCAAGCATTTCCATCACGTCACGGTCAACATCCTTGACCCCGTGGCGGCTGTCGATCAGGACAAGCGTGCGCTTGAGTACCTGACGCCCGCGAAGATAGTCGTTGATCAAGTGCCGCCATTTTTTAACAACCTCTTTGGGCGCAGTGGCAAAGCCGTAGCCCGGCATATCAACGAGGCGAAAGCGGAGTGGCTCTGCGACATCAAAGAAGTTTAATTCCTGTGTGCGCCCCGGCGTGTTTGACGTGCGCGCGAGGCTATTGCGATTGGTGAGAGCATTTAGCAGCGATGATTTCCCGACGTTTGAACGCCCCGCAAACGCGACCTCATTGACCAATGGATCAGGCAAAAACTCAAGGCTTGGCGCGGATTTGAGGAACGTAATCGGGCCGCTGAAAATCTTGCGCGCGACTTCAGTTTCGTCTGCGGAAAAACTCACGCTTTTACGGGCTCAGTCATCGCAGGATGACGTGAATAAAGCCATTTCTGCTGCGCGATTGTCAGGATATTGTTGGTTATCCAATAGACCAGCAGACCCGCCGCAAATGGTGCCATGATGAACATCATCATCCACGGCATTATCGCAAACACCTGCTGCTGAACTGGATCAGCAGGAGCCGGGTTGAGCTTGAATTGGAGATACATTGTAATACCAAGCAAAATTGCAAGCACGCCAATACCGAGGAAAGCAGGGACAGTGAAGGGCAGCACGCCAAACAGGTTGAGGACGTGCGCGGGGTCTGGCGCGGACAAATCCTTGATCCACAGCACAAACGGTTGATGCCGCATTTCGATGGCGACCATCAAAACCTTGTAAAGCGCATAGAAAACCGGAATCTGAATGAGGATCGGCAGACAGCCCGCCATCGGGTTGATCTTTTCAGTCTTATAAAGACCCATCATCTCTTGTTGCAGTTTGGGCTTGTCATCCTTGTAACGCTCTTGCAGCGCCTTGATTTTGGGCTGTACGACGCGCATCGCGGCCATGCTCGCAAACTGGCGCTGCGCGATTGGGTACATGACGCCGCGCACAATGAGCGTCAGCAGCATGATCGCAACACCGAAATTGCCCACCATCCTAAACAGCCAATCAAGCAGATAAAAGAAAGGCTTGGCAAACACTTCAAACCAGCCCCAGTCGATTGCTTTGCCGAAGTTTACGATAGACTGGCTGTCTTCATAACCATCAAGCAAACGCACTTCCTTTGCGCCAGCGAATAAACGTGTTGTCGCAGTTGCCGATTTGCCGGGCGCAATTACGGTTTGAGGCAGCGTATACTCAGCCTGATAGCTGCCATCAGCGGCACGAAAACCAGCATCAATAGCAGCGTCCTTGGCAGGAATAACGGCGGCCAGCCAATGGAGATCACCAAAGCCAAGCCAGCCGCCCTTGCTTTGAAAACGCGTACCAGCGGCACCCGCTTCATCAAGCGTTGAGAAATCAACGTCGAAGTTTACACTGTCATTAAAGGCACCGATTGGCCCGACATGGTTCGTCCAGGTGTCAAGATCCTTCGACTGGCCAAAGCGGCTGACAAAGGAATATGGTCGCGCTGCGATTGCACCAGCGCCCGTATTGCCAACGCTTTGTTCGACCGAAAACATATAGTCGCGATCAACCGAGATTTTGATCGCAAAACTCTGGCCTGTCGTGTTGGCCCAGCGGAGTGTGACAGGCTTTTCGGGGGTTAGGGTCGGCTGATCTGCCTGCCATATAGTCTGCGCATTTGGCATTTGAACACCGTCGCCGATCCAGCCGAAGCCAGAGAAAAATGCGTTCTTGCTGCCGCTTGGCGCAAACAGGCGGACGGCGGGCGAATCCTTTTTGATCGTTTCCTTATACGCCGTCATCACCAGATCATCGATTTGCGCGCCGCGTAGGTTGATCGACCCACTGAGTTTAGGCGTATCGATTGTGACACGCGGCGATTCTGCGCGCACTGTCGCAACATCACGGAGCTTCGATGCAGCCTGCGCAACGGGGGCGGTTACCGGCGTGTTTGACGCAGCGGTACTCGCCTGAGTCGCGCTTGTGACGGGCTTTGGGGTCGGGAAAAACCGTTCTGACAGGGTCGTCCAGCCAATCAGCACAAGCGCCGACAGCACGAAGGCCAAGATCATATTTCGCGAATTATCCACCGAAAATCCTTATCAAATTACCCCAGGTTCAAGGAACCGGATCGAAACCATGTCCACCCCAGGGATGGCACCGCAAAATGCGTTTTGCCGAAAGCCAACCACCCTTGAGCGCGCCATAGCGGGAAAGTGCCTCAATTGCATAGGCCGAACATGACGGCTGATAGCGACAGCTTGGCGGCAAGATCACCGACGGCCCATATTGCCAGCCGCGCGCGATCCAAATCAGCATCCGCGCGATCATCGGGATATCTTTTCAAGTACTTTCGCCAAATCCTTGCGGAGCAGCGCAAAATCACGCTCAATCCCGCTGGCGCGGCCTATCATCACATGATCAGCGCCGCTGACCCCAAGCGTTGGTAGTATTTCGCGAGCAAGCGCACGAAAACGCCGCTTCATTCGATTACGGACAACCGCATTGCCGATTTTTTTTGTAACCGTGATGCCAAGCCGCATCGCCGCGTCGGCATCGGCACGATCACGCACAAGCAGCACGAAACCGCCGTTTGCCGCACGTTTGGCCGAATTGGCGGCAAGGAAATCCTTGCGCGCGCTGATACTGGTTAGGCGGAAAGCTTCTTGCGACCGCGTGCCCGGCGGGCGTGGATCACTGCCCGTCCGCCCACAGTTGCCATCCGGGCGCGAAAGCCGTGACGCCGGGCGCGTACTAGATTGCTCGGCTGAAAAGTGCGCTTCATCGCTCATGTCCTCAAACGTCTTGAATAAAAATGGCCGCCAGCAATTTGGCAGCCTGTTGCAGCCGCACTTAGGGAAACGCGTGGCCAAAGTCAATTGCGCGGCGATAGAATTTGCCAATAGCCGGGAGTGTGATAATCTTTGGCCTATGACAGTGTTTGAACCCATCAACGTGCCCCATGCGGCCAAGCTGCGGGCGCGAGATTTTCTTCTATTGAACGACGCGGGCGCGTTTGCAAACTATGCGAAAAGCGAATTGATTGAGGGAGAAATCTGGGTTGTGAATGCCGTTTACACGCAACATGCCAAGACGCTGGCCCGGCTTACCACGCTCCTTACCAACGCGGTTGAGGGGGCGGGGCTCGCATTGGAAGTTTATACCAATCTCTCAACCAATCTCTCCGACGACTCACTGCCCGAGCCAGATATTGTTCTGGCCGATGACCATGACAGTGGAGCAATGCCACTTGCCAAGGTGAAGCTTCTGATCGAAGTTTCCGATAGCACACTTGATATCGATTTAGGCCGCAAAGCTGATCTTTATGCGCGGCATGGCATCCCTGAGTATTGGGTGGTTGATATTGAGGGCAAGCGGGTTTTGCTGCACAGCGGGCCGGGGGATGGTGGCTATCAAATATGCGACGAGATGGTGTTCGGTGCGCCGCTTGCGGCGGTTACGATTGCTGGGTTGGTGGTTGAGACGGGGCGGTTGGGGTAGCGAGCATTCCAATTAAAATTGTTGAATCTTGAACAAATTTACCCGTAGAGTTTTTCCGCATTTTTTCGTCACTCCCGCTAAGGCGGGAGTCCATATTAACAGGCCTTGGAGTATATGGACTACCGCTTTCGCGGGAGTGACGATGAGAAATTGAGCATCTTATCTTCGCGCCTTCGCGTGAGTCAATTCTGACATTTCAGAGTGTGCCGATGGCGAGGATATGGGTTCACGCGAAGAAGCGAAGATAATAAACTGATGCTTCTCATAAATTTAGTTATTCTGAACGCCTATGTCTTTTCCGATATCTGCGACAAGAACGGATCGTTTCGCTTCGTACATGGCATCAGTTAGAATTCCCATGTCATATGCCTCTTTGATTTTTTTGAGGAGATCGACATTCTTACTGGCAGCAGAGCTTCATTCAAACACAGTCCGTGCATCCCGCATTTTGTGGAGTATGCGGACGATCAGCACTTTATCGCTCTCAATTCGGTAAAACACTCTGTGACTGCGATGGAGTATCACGCGGACTTCGGGTGTTACGTCTGGATAGATCGTCCCCATAAACGGAAATTCGAGCAGGCGTTCAAAAGCGTTGCGCAATCCGGTTAGATAGGCTTCGGCAACCTTCGGTCCAAACTCTGCAACGCTATAGTCATAAATTTGCGCGAGTTCGACCCGCGCAGTTGCTTTAATATCAAGCCGCTTCACGTTGTGCCCGACCTTGGGCGATAATCTCATCAATCACGTCCCGTGGGTCTTGACCAAGCGTCTCAGACGCCATGCCTTCGTCGATCATTGACTGCACCCAAGCGGTTTCATCCGCGCGTTCCTGATCGCGGCGAACAAGATCGCGAACATAGTCGCTTGGGCTGCTAAATCGACCTTGTGCCAGTCGCGTATCGATCCAGCCTTTAAGTGCATCAGGAACCGAGATGTTTAACTGAGCCATGATATCCACTGTGCAAAATTGTACAAATATGTACGGAAAGATATCGGTGCGCTGCTACCTAGTCAACTTCTTATAAGCCAAACGTGTCGGCCGATCCGCTGCATCACCCAGTCTGCGCCGCTTATCTTCCTCATAGCTTTCAAAGTTCCCTTCGAACCATTCGACATGGCTATCGCCTTCAAACGCCAAGATATGCGTTGCAAGCCGATCCAAGAAGAAGCGGTCATGGCTGATCACAACCGCGCAGCCCGCGAAATTTTCGAGCGCTTCTTCAAGCGCGCGGAGCGTTTCGACGTCGAGATCGTTGGTTGGTTCATCGAGCAGCAGCACATTGCCGCCCGCCGCGAGCATCTTGGCCAGATGGACGCGGTTGCGTTCACCGCCTGAGAGCTGGCCGACCTTTTTCTGCTGATCAGTGCCCTTGAAGTTAAACGCGCCGACATAGGCCCGCGTGTTGACTTCATGTTTGCCGAAATAGAAACGTTCATTGCCGCCCGACACCTCTTCCCACACATTCTTAGTGGGATCGAGATCGTCGCGTGACTGATCGACATAGCCGAGCTTAACCGTCTCACCGACCTTGATCGTGCCGCTGTCGGGCTTTTCTTGGCCCGTGATCAATTTGAACAGCGTTGATTTACCGGCGCCATTTGGCCCAATCACGCCGACGATGCCGCCGGGGGGGAGGGTGAATTCGAGATCATCGAACAGCAGCTTATCACCATAAGCCTTGGTGAGTTTATCCGCGTCGATCACATTGCCGCCAAGCCGCGTTGGAATCTGGATCAGGATTTGTGAGCCACCGGGGCGTCGATCGGCCTGCTTTTCAACCAGTTCGTCAAAGGCCTTAATACGCGCTTTTGATTTGGTTTGTCGGGCCTTGGGTGACTGCCTGATCCACTGAAGCTCTTCCTTGATGGCCTTGGCGCGGCTTTCATTCTCAGTATCTTCTTGCTCAAGGCGCTTGGCTTTGCCTTCGAGCCATGCCGAATAATTGCCCTCAAATGGAATGCCGCGCCCGCGATCAAGCTCAAGCACCCAGCCGACGACATTATCAAGGAAGTAACGGTCATGGGTAACGAGGATGACGTTACCCGCATAATCGATCAGATGCTTTTCAAGCCACTGGACGCTTTCGGCATCGAGATGGTTGGTCGGCTCATCAAGCAGCAGCACCTCAGGCTTTTCAAGCAGCAGGCGGCAGAGCGCGACGCGGCGACGTTCACCGCCCGAGAGATTGTCGACGCTCGAGTCACCCGGCGGGCAGCGCAGCGCCTCCATTGCGATTTCAAGCTGATTATCAAGCGTCCAGCCGTCCACAGCGTCAATCTTTTCCTGAAGCTCACCCATTTCGGGAAGCAACGTATCAAAATCGGCATCCGGCTCAGCCATCAGCGCCGATATTTCGTTGAAGCGATCAACCATATCTGCAATTTCGCGAACACCGTCTTTGACGTTTTCGAGAACGTTCTTTTTGGGGTTAAGCTGCGGCTCCTGCGCGAGATAGCCAACGCGGCAGCCCTCGGCGGCCCATGCTTCGCCCGTGAATTCGGTATCATAACCCGCCATGATCTTCATCAATGTTGATTTACCCGCGCCATTAACGCCGATGATCGCGATCTTGGTTCCGGGAAGGAATTGCAGAAAGATGTTATTGAGGATCGGCTTCGCGGCGCCGGGGAAGGTTTTGGTCAAGCCCTTCATGACATAGCTATATTGGACGGCCATTGGGTCGATTCCTTGAAAATATGGTGTGCAGGATTTGGCGGCGCATTAGCCGAGGCGCGCGCAGTTGGAAAGGGGAGATAATTGCGGTTAAGCATCCATCTCAATTGCTTTTGCTGTTACTTATACGCCATACGAATGGCTTGGTCTTTTAAGGTGAGGTTTGTGATGCGGAAAGTCGGTTTTGGGATCGCGTTAATTGGTATTGCGTTACTGAGTAACGCCGCGTTCGCGGCACCCCCAACACCGGGTACTGCGCTTAATATCGTCGAAGGATTGACCACCGAAATTGGGCCGCGTCTGGCGGGAACCGAGGCCGAGGCAAGAGCCCGCGAGTGGGGGGTGAAGAAGCTAAAAGCGCTTGGTTTCAAAAATGTCCGGATTGAGACATTCGATATGCCCGTTTGGGTGCGCGGTGCCGAGACTGCCGAGATTGTCTCGCCGTTTCCGCAGAAACTGATCGTCACAGCGCTTGGCAACAGTGCGGCAACGCCGGAAGCTGGTATCACTGCGCCGATTGTCGCGTTCGGCAGCATCGCTGAACTTGAAGAAGCGCCAGAGGCAACCATCAAGGGCAAGATCGTCTTTGTGACGCACCGTATGCGCGCCACACAAGACGGATCAAGCTACGGCGCATTTGGTGCGGTGCGGCGTGTTGGCCCGTCAATCGCGAGCCGCAAGGGCGCGGCTGCAATTGTCATCCGCTCACTCGGCACCGATATGACGCGGTTCCCCCATACTGGCGTTCAAACTTGGGCAGAGGGCGTCACGCCAATCCCGGCGGGCGCGCTGTCTCTGGTGGATGCGGAAAACCTTGAACGAATGCTCGCGCGGACAACGACCGTAACGATGAAGCTGATCCTCACGCCGCGCAATCTTGGTAAGCAGCAATCGGGAAATGTGATCGCTGAAATTCCGGGCAGAGACCCTGCGGCTGGCATCGTCGCAATTGGCGGGCATCTTGATAGCTGGGATCTGGGCACCGGCGCATTTGACGATGCTGCTGGGCTCGCGATCACGACTGCGGCTGCCAAAGGCATATTGGATTCAAAGAAGAAACCGCGCAGGACGATACGGGTGATTTGGTTCGGCGCTGAGGAGGTCGGGATCTTTGGCGGTAATGCCTATCTCGCGGCGCATGGCAAGGAGCCTCATGCGCTTGTTGCTGAATCCGATTTCGGCGCTGACCGCGTGTGGCGGGTTGATTTCAAACTGCCCGACGGCGCGAAGCCGCTTGCTGACCGGATCAAACGTGCGCTTGCCCCGCTAGGGATTGCGTCGAGCAATGAAGCTGCAGGCGGTGGCCCTGATTTTGGGCCAATCGCGCGGACAGGGGTCAACGCGATTGACCTTCAACAAGATGGCACGCGCTATTTCGATCTGCACCACACTCCCAATGATACGTTTGACAAGATTGATCCTGTCCAGCTTCGCCAGAATGTTGAGGCTTGGTCGATCATGCTTGATATGGTGGCCAACGCGCCTGAGGATTTGCTGGCGCAAAAGGCGAAGTGATATGCGAATGGGGTTTGTCCTGCTGCTCATGCTTGCCGCGTGTGACCGTGAGCAGGTTGCCGAAAGCAATCAGGCAGCGGTGATTGAACGGGCAAAGGCGCTTGAAAAAGCCGCCGATGCCACCGTTGATGAAAGCATCGCCCAGATGACACGTGAGTCGCTGGAAGAGAGTGCGGACAATGAGGCTGCGGCGCAGTGAGCGGTTCGGCAATTGAGGAAACGAAAGCGCTGCTGAACCACTTTGGCGTCGCGCTCGGTGGCGAAGAGGTTAACCTAGCGGTCGATAGCCCAATTGATGGCAGCACGATTGCATTGATCAAAATAGACGATTTTCCCGAAATCGAAACGCGGATTGCGGCTGCTCATGCCGCGTTCCTACGCTGGCGGTTGGTGCCTGCGCCACGGCGGGGTGAGCTTGTCCGCTTGCTTGGTGAGGCCTTGCGGCGCGATAAAGAACCTCTGGCTCAACTGGTGACGATTGAATGCGGCAAGCCAATTTCTGAAAGCCTTGGCGAAGTTCAGGAAATGATCGACATTTGCGACTTCGCGGTGGGGCTGTCGCGTCAGCTTTACGGCCTGACCATCGCGAGCGAGCGCCCCGGCCATAAAATGTTGGAAACATGGCACCCGCTCGGCATTGTCGGGGTGATTTCGGCGTTTAATTTCCCCGTTGCAGTATGGGCATGGAATGCGGCACTGGCGCTGGTTTGCGGGAATGCGATGGTTTGGAAGCCATCGGAAAAGACGCCGCTGGTCGCGCTTGCCGTCCAGGCATTGCTCACCAAAGTTATTGCCGAATTTGGTAGCGATGCGCCTGCTGGGCTGGCTTCGATTGTGATCGGCGGTGCGCAAGCGGGCGCGGCTCTGGTTGAAAGCAAACAGATTGCTCTGGTTTCAGCAACTGGCAGCACACGGATGGGGCGGATCGTTGGCGAAGCGGTGGCCGCGCGTTTTGGCCGTAGCTTGCTTGAACTTGGCGGCAATAATGCGAGCATCGTCGCGCCCTCAGCGGATCAATCGCTGGCGCTGCGGGCCTGTGCGTTTGGCTTCATGGGGACAACGGGGCAGCGCTGTACCTCGCTGCGACGGTTGTTCGTTCACTGCTCAATCTATGACGGCTTTGTGGATGCGCTGAAGGGCGCGGCGGCATCGGTATCGATTGGTGATCCGCGTGATCCCGCCAATTTGATTGGGCCGCTGATCGATGAGGCGGCTTACATCGGAATGCAGGCCGCGCTTCAGGCCGCGCGCGCAGGCGGTGGGATGGTAAGCGGTGGCGAACGGCTTGACCGATCCGGCGTTTACGTTCGCCCCGCGATTGTTGAGCTTCCCGAACATGCCGGGCCAGTATTGAATGAGACATTTGCGCCAATCCTCTATGCCTTTGCCTATGATGATCTGGAGGATGCCATCGCGCTGCAAAACGCGGTGCCGCAGGGGCTGTCATCAAGTATCTTCACGACTGACCTACGCGAAGCCGAGTACTTCCTGTCAGCAGCAGGCAGCGACTGCGGCATCGCCAACGTCAACATTGGCACATCAGGAGCTGAAATCGGCGGAGCCTTTGGCGGCGAGAAGGAGACGGGCGGTGGTCGCGAATCTGGCTCTGACAGTTGGAAAGTCTATATGCGACGCCAGACGAGCACGATAAATTACTCATCCGAATTGCCTTTGGCGCAAGGGGTGTCGTTCGACATCTAAAGCAACCGCATTTGCGCGCCTTCGGGTGGGACAAACAAATCACTGCGCAAAATAATCCGCTCGCGATTAAGCCCTAATTTCCGGCAGGTGATGCCAAACCGTGCGCGCAGTAAATCAGCCCAAGCGCCTTGCCCGCGCATTCGCGTTCCGAAACCCGGATCATTATCACGCCCGCCGCGCAAGGATTGGATGATCGCCATCACCTTGCCCGCGCGGTCAGGATAATGGACGTCGAGCCATTCACGGAATAACGGCGCAACTTCGTGGGGCAGGCGAACGGGGATATAGCTGGCGCTGATCGCCCCTGCCGCCGCACCCGCCTCAAGGATCGCCTCAATCTCATGATCGGTGATCGCGGGGATGACGGGCGCAACATTAAGGTGCGTTGGCACCCCCGCCGCGACGAGCCCGCGAATGGCCGCGAGCCGTTTTTCAGCGCGCGGCGCGCGCGGCTCAAGCGTCCGGTGGATCGCCGGATCAAGCGACGTGACAGACACCGCGACCGCAACCAGCCCCTTTGCCGCCATGGCCCCGAGGATATCCAAATCGGCCAACACCCGGTCTGATTTCGTAGTGATCGTCAACGGATGATCGCACTCGGCCAGCACCTCAAGGCAGGCGCGCGTAATCCGCCAATCGCGCTCAATCGGCTGATACGGATCAGTGTTCGTGCCAAACGCGATTGGCGCCGCGACATAGCGCTTGTGCGCAAGCTCAGCGCGGAGCAGCGCCGCCGCATTCGGTTTGGCGAACAGCTTGCTCTCAAAATCAAGCCCCGGCGACAGATCATGAAACGCATGGCTTGGCCGCGCATAGCAATAGATGCAGCCATGCTCACACCCGCGATAGGGATTGATCGAACGATCAAACGGGATGTCTGGCGACGTATTGCGCGTGATGATCGTCTTGGCCTGTTCAACCGTAACCGAGGTGCGCAGGCGCGGCGCGTCACCGTCAAGCAACGCGCGATCATCAAGCCAATCACCATCGACCTCGCGCGCATTCAAATTGAACCGCGTCGGCGTGACGCCACTCGCCGCCCCGCGTCCGGGGGTGAGGGCAGGGGGCGGCTGTGATCCCCGATTTTGCCTGGGGTGCGCAGTCATTTCAAAGCCTGCGCGCCTTTTTGGAAAAGGGCGGAAATCTCAGGAAGTTGACACTGAATCGGTATGATTTTGGGTGGTTCGAATGAGGGATGTGGGCGTGGGACGGGCGCCTCTGATGAGCGTGTGGAAATTGAATGTGGGGTGGGAGTGTGGTGGGCATAAAGAGAACATATCATGAATATAAACAGTAGGAAAGACGCAACCATTCAACTGTCGGTCAGTGGGGGTAGCTTTACGTAAATGTCAGCTTTTTTGCCGTTGCTCGTTTAGCTTTATCCGCCGCTCAACATTTTTTTGCAGCGCCTTTAAGGCATTGTCTTCTCGAGGCAGATCGACATAGGCCAGCAGCGCGTCGTGTGTGTCGAAATCATGACCGTGGAATATCCAGTGCAGTATATGTCTAGAAAGCAAATCCCGGAGCATCTGACCCTGCTGCATAAATGATCCTTGCTGCCCCCGTGAATGAACATGTTCGTTCCTGAGGCGAGCAACGTGACTAAGTTTCCACTTTGTGATCTGGTAGTCTTCGTCAGCAAAAGACGCTCGGTTAATGACGTTCTCATTTGAGCGCCCGCGCGCTGATTCTGCGACATATATTTTTTCGAGCGCCGCCCAAAAGCGAAGAAGTCGATGATTGCCGTCGCGTGCTTCGAAAGCATCCTGTGCGAGTTGGGCCGCCGCCACGAGTACCTGCTTGAGGGGGTGATTCTCCAGGGTCAAAAGAGCTTTTTTAGTATATGGTGCGATTTTGAGATATCTTTCAAATTTAGTGAGCCCTTTCTTCCAAGCTTTTTCGTCGTAGTTTGGATCATACCATGGGCGACCAAGATACTTTTTCCCTTGGAATACAAATTGAAACGGCCCCATCCGGAGCCCTCCTGCCGTCCAATTATTGTCATCTGTTGCGATTGTCCAAGCGCCAGACGTCTCGTAAATGTTCATCAACGCCATCAATAACTGAAGCGCATCTATCATCAGATCAACGGCGTCTTCTTCTAGGCGTTCTTGACAACTCAATATGATGTAACCGCCATCCCTCGGCTGGCTTGGATCAACCAGCTCGATACCGCTGACAAATGGCTCAATCTGGAGCCATTTTGGCAATTTTGCGACAGTTCGCATTGAAACATTGCCCCACTTGAAACTAAGGCTGTGAGTCTGATCCGTCCCGCTCGCTCTGATCTTAGTCCACAAAGTGAATTTTTTCAGCCTAACTGCGTGGTCTTGACGGTAGAATTCCTTGGCGTGTGCAATTACCGCGTCCGCAGTTAGCGATCCATCCCGGCGTGCCTGACTGAGGGCTCTATAGAAAAGCCGAATGGCGGCCGAACGACGCAATGTTGGTTTGACAATAAACGCGTCGGGGAGCAATTCTTCCCATTCAATGCTTGTTCGGAAGCTGTTGAAGCTCAGCGTGCCATCTTTGAGTACCGTTGAAATGCTTTCAAAATCATCGAAAAGTGCCTGTAGTTGCTCGGTTGAAACAAGCGTCTTGTTGCGTGTAATTTGCATTATGCACCCATACCAGTGGCCGAAGAAAAGTTAGCGCAAGCATCTATCCAAACTAACACACTACCACCCTCAAACCTCCCTTAACCTCGGCATCAGCTCAACAAAATTGCAGGGCCTGAAACGGCTATCCAACTGGTGCACCAATATTCCGTCCCAGCCGTCTTTGACGGCTCCGGTTGAGCCGGGGAGAGCGAAGATATAGGTGCCGCGCGCGACGACGGCGCAGGCGCGGCTTTGGATGGTTGAGGTGCCGATGGTCTGGTAGCTTTGCCAGCGGAATAGCTCGCCAAAGCCGGGGATGTCTTTGCCGCCAAGGCTTTGCAGCGCTTCGGGCGTTACATCGCGCCCGGTAACGCCGGTGCCTCCCGTTGTTATCACGCAGTCGATGCTCTCATCCTCGCACCAGCGGTGGAGGAGCGCGACAATATCCTGCGCGTCATCGCGGAGCAGCACGCGTTCAGCAAGGATATGGCCTGCGCCCGCGATCCGCGCGACGAGCGTGTCGCCCGATGCGTCTTCGGCAAGGGTACGGCTGTCCGACACGGTGAGCACTGCGATACGGACGGGGATGAAGGGGCGGGTGGTGTCTAGGGGCATAACGTACCCATAACCGAAAACGGCTTATTTTGCACTCTCGTTTCGGAAGCGTTTAATCCGCGCTTTGGGTGCCGCCGCTGGCGTTTAGCCGAACCGCTGTCGCACCGGGAAGGCCGGGGAAGCGGGGCCACATGCCTTGGCTGAGCGCGGCGAGGCTCTTGGCCTGATCACCGGCCTGAAGCTGGTACATCCAATAATTGCGCATCACGATGGTGACGTAGCTGCGCGTTTCCCAATAGGGGATCGATTCGATGTAAAGCAGTGGATCGGCATTGTCGCGTGTCCGCTGGTTCCACTGACCCACAGGCTGTGGCCCGGCATTGTAAGCCGCGATGACCTTGGGGAGGAGGCCGCCCGTCTCGCTCATATCGCGCACAGTTTCGATGAAGCTCTGGCCATATTCAAGGTTGACCGAAGGCACGTTAAGCGCGCCAACGCTCGCTTCGCCCTTGCGCCGGGCGATCATCGCGGCGGTGCCGGGGAGAACTTGCATCAGGCCGCGCGCGCCAGCATGGCTCGTTACATTAGTGCGGAATTGCGATTCTTGCAGCGCGTGGGCGAAGACAAGCGCTTTATCAACGCGCCAGCCTCCGGCAGGTTGCCAGCCCTTGGGGCTTGGATAGCGCGCGGTGACCGCAGCCGTCGCGCCCGATGGGCCGTTATGCGCGAGCCAAAGCTGGGTTGCGGGCAAATCCATGCGGCCTGCGATTGTCGCCAGCGCGCTATGATCACGCGCATCGCCAATCCGTGCTTGATGGCGGATCAAGTCATCAGCAAGGCTTAGCTCGCCAATTTCAGCAAGTGCGAGGGCGGCGCGCACATTGGGGCGCTTTTCAACGCCGCCAAGCGCGGATTGATCAATTGGTTTGGCTTTGAGGCCAAGCCGTTGAAGCGCGAGCAGGCCGTAAAACGTCTCGGTTTGACGCGATGCCAAGCGCAGCCGCGCGTCGATTTTTTCAGGCTTTCCGCTCGCCATATCGGCGCGGGCCGCCCAGAAATGCCCCGCGGCAACCATTTCACTGTCGCTTGAGCGACGCGCAGCAGCGGCAAATTTTTCTGATGCCGCGATGAAATCACGCTGACGCCAAGCGGCGAGGCCGCCGACCCAGTCCGCTTGGGCCGCCCAATCGCCCGAACCAGCACTTGCTTTGGCGGCAAGACGGCGCGCGGCGGCATCATCGCCAGTGAGATAATAGCTCCAAGCGACGCGGTGCTGCCATTCAGTGAGCGTTTCGGAATCGAGCCCGCTAGCGGCGCGTTCAACCACGGCTTCGGCTTCATTGGGCTGATCATTTTTAAGCAGCGGCATAACGGCAGCAGCCATTGCAGTGCCGCGCGCTTCGGAGCCAGCGACTTTGCCACGGCGCGGCGCACTGCCCAGCCAGCCTAGATTCTGAGTTGTTGGAAGCGCAGGGAGGACTTCAACGCCGCGCGTCTTGGCGATGCGGATGAGCGCGGCAGATTGCGGCAATTCGCGTGCCTTTTCGGCCAGCGCAGCAAGCGTTTCGCCGTCAACCTTGGGTGATCCTTTGGCAAGATAAAGCTCAGCACGCGCAACATTATGGAGCGGGCCTTCAGGCATTGCAGCGAGTTTGGCCGAAGCAGCCTCCCACTGGCCAGATTTGATCGTTGCAAAAATATCGCGGTAAAGCGCGCGGGCATTGGGGCCAAGCTGATCAGCGTAGCCACGCTGCGCGGCTGGCGTAGTGGCGGGTGCGGCGTATGCTGTTGGTGCGGTAACGGCAATCAACAATGCTGACGAAAGAAGGGTAATTTTACGGTTCAACTCTTACATCCCTTTGATCAGCGCTTGCATATCGGCCCAAACCCTTGCCTTTTGCGCGGGGTTCTCAAGCAGAAATCGCGGCGCGAAACTGGCTACTGTCGGAATATTGACATCCGCATGGTTAAAATCGTGTAAATTTCCGACGGATGCAACGTCATCCACCCCCAACAGCGCACGGCTCACCGTGCTACCAAGCAACCAGAGCCGTTTTGGGACACAAAGCGCAATGTGCTGCCGGGCAATTTCGGCCAAACGCGGCAGAGCAGCATCGGCTAGGCGTCCTGTCACTGGCCTTCCGGGGGAGAGCGCAGCGACGTAAACGCTGCTTCTTTGCTCACCGATCGCTTTGAGCATATTTTCAAAGAGCGTGGCACACTCGCCGGAGATTAACGCACCCGCTTGATGATCATTGGCATCAGGCATGTCGATCATGATCATCAGCGGCGCGCCTTGCGCTCCCGATGCAGCAATTCGGCGCGCAGTTGGCCCGGCTTCAGGAATATCGGGATCAGTCATCAGCCAAGCGGTGAGGGCTGCTAAATCATCAGGTAGCGGCGCTTGGACGCGCGGCTGTTGCGCCTCTTTGGGAGAAGTGGTTTTGGTGGTTGGCTTTGCGCGTTCGAGCCAAGGCACCGGCGTTTCATCGACAAAAACATCAACGCCCGCATCCTGCCACCATCCGATCAGGCTTGCCGCTGTTGAAACTGATGTTGCGATGTCGTGCATAGTGTTTGATAGAGGGGTGAAGTTTGGTTTGGTCAACATTAGGGCTTTGGCTATCTGCCAAGACGTTGTCGATCTAGGATAGTATGAAGTATCGCAGAAGCTGGAGGCAGAAATGAGCGAACGGGAGTCGATGGAATATGATGTTGTGATCGTCGGTGGCGGCCCTGCCGGGCTGGCCAGTGCGATCCGTTTGAAACAGCTTAATCCCGAAACGTCAGTTTGCATCCTCGAAAAAGGCTCCGAAGTCGGCGCGCATATCCTTTCGGGCGCAGTGGTTGATCCCAAAGCACTTGATGAGCTGCTCCCCGATTGGCGGGCGCAGGGTTGCCCAATGGCGCAGACGCCCGTCACAGATAATTTGCACTGGGTAATGACAGCCAAAAGCAAATATGCGCTTCCGCATATCATGATGCCGCCCTTCATGAGCAATGATGGCTGCTACACAGGATCGCTTGGCAATATGTGCCGCTGGCTCGCCGAACAGGCCGAAGGGCTGGGCGTTGAGATTTTTCCCGGTTTTGCGGCGGCTGAAATTCTTTATCATGAGAGCGGCGCAGTAAAGGGCGTAGCGACGGGTGATATGGGCGTCGCGCATGATGGCAGCCACAAAAGCGATTATCAGCCGGGGATGGAGCTTCACGGCAAATATACGCTCTTTGCCGAGGGCGCGCGTGGCCATCTGACCAAGCAATTGAAGGCGCGTTATAATCTTGAGGCCGATTGCCAACCACAGGTTTACGGGCTTGGCATGAAGGAATTGTGGGATATTGATCCTGAAAATCATGCGCCCGGACGGGTGATTCACACGCAAGGTTGGCCGCTTGGTGAGGATTGGGGCGGCGGCTTCCTTTATCATCAGGCGAACGGCCAAGTTGCACTTGGGTATGTGGTGGCGCTTGATTATAAGAATCCGCATCTTTATCCGTTTGAGGAGTTTCAGCGCTGGAAACAGCATCCCGAGATCCGCAATATCCTTGAAGGCGGCAAGCGCGTTTCCTACGGCGCGCGCGCAATCAATGAAGGCGGCTGGCAATCAGTGCCAAAGCTCGCCTTCCCCGGTGGCGCACTGGTCGGCTGTTCAGCAGGCTTTGTGAACGTGCCGCGTATCAAGGGCAGCCACACCGCAATGAAATCAGGGATGCTTGCAGCGGAATCGATCTCAGCCGCGCTGGCCGCCAATCGTGCCGGTGATGAGCTTTCCGATTATCAGCCAGCGGTCAATGAGAGCTGGATCGCCAAAGAATTGAAGCTGGTGCAAAATGCCGAACCAGCGGTTGCCAAATTTGGCGGCACTGCTGGGACAATCATTGGCGGGATTGATATGTGGATGCGCACACTCAAAATGGGCTTGCCAATCGCGATGAAGCATCACGCCGATCACACGACGCTTGGCCGCAAGGATTTGTACCAGCCGATCAGCTATCCCAAGCCTGACGGTATTTTCAGTTTTGACCGGCTGTCCTCAGTGTTTCTGTCCAACACCAACCATGCCGAGGATCAACCTTGTCACCTCACACTAAAAGATGACGCGATCCCGATTACGGTCAACCTTGAGCTGTATGACTCGCCCGAAACGCGCTACTGTCCGGCGGGGGTTTATGAAATTGTCGGCAGAGAGCTTGGCACGCCAAAGCTTCAGATCAATTCGCAAAACTGCGTTCACTGCAAGACGTGCGACATCAAAGATCCGACGCAAAATATTAACTGGATAACGCCGGAGGGTGGCGGTGGCCCGAACTATCCGAATATGTAGCGGCGTCGCTGCGCTTGTGCTGATCGCCTCAACCAGCGCTCCCGCGCGGACGAGTGAACAGTCCCCGCTCAAAAATTATGCGGCGGGGCGGATGGCCGATCTTGATGGCGCAAGTGCGGTTGCGGCGGCCGCTTACGCCGATGCCTTGCTCGTTTTGCCTAGTGACGGTGCACTTGCGCTACGTGCCTACCGTCAAGCGATTGAAGCGGGCGACCGCACAATCGCACTGAATGCTGCGCGCACGCTTGATCTGCAAAATGCACTGCCGGCAGACGCAACGCTGTTGCTGTTTACCGAACGGCTTGCCCGGCGCGACTGGAGCGGCGCGCAGGGGATACTCGACCGGCTTGATCCCAAGGTTGGGCTTGGTTTTCTTGTTCCAGTGCTGCGTGCATGGGCAGAGTATGGCGCTGGCAGTGGCGATCCGCTCAAAACACTTGCAGTTCCCGAAAAGGATAGCCTGATCCTTTCTTATGCGCGTGAACATGCGGCCCTTATGCTCATTGCGCGCGGTGCCTTTGAAGAAGGGCAGGCGACGGTTGCGACCCTTGCAACCCCTGATGCGCGGGGCATAGCGCTTCGCCTTGCCGCTGCCGCGCAGCTTGCGAGCAAAGGCAAAAAGCCTGCCGCGCTTGATCTTCTCAAAGGCGATGACAGCGCGGTGCGCGGTGCGCGGATGCTGCTTGAGGCGGGTAAGCCGCTTGGCGGCGCGGTGGATCAACCAAGCGAGGGTGTTGCGACATTATTGGCGCGCGTAGCCAGTGATTTGATGCGTGACCGCGCCACCCCTGCGGCATTAACGCTTGCGCGTTTGGCAAGCTTTTCGGCACCAAATGATGATATGGTGCGGTTGGTGTTGGCGCAGGCCTTGCTTGCCAATGGCAAGGTTGATGGGGCGTTAGCAGCACTTGATCAGATTAAGCCGACCACAATATTTGCAGGCGCGCTCAATGAATTGCGCATTGAAACGCTGCAACAGGCCGGACGCGATGAGGCCGCACTTGCATTGGCGAAAACAGCAGCTTCAAGATCTGGTGCGAGCGTAAATGAGCAATTACTGCTCGGCCAAAGCTATGCCCGCGTCAAACGCTATAGCGAGGCTGCCGGCGCGTATGAAATCGTGATCAAACGGATTGAGGGCGAAAACCGCACGGCAAAGCCGGGGCAGGGTGCAGCGTCTTGGTCGCTGTGGCTGCTATATGGTGGCGCGCTTGACGCTGCGAAGGATTGGACGCGCGCCAAGCCAGCGCTTGAGCGTGCGGTTGCGCTTGGGCCGGAGCAAGCCTCCGCGCTAAATCATTTGGGCTATGCGATGCTTGAGCGCGGCGAAAATCTTGAAGAGGCGACCAAGCTGGTTGCCAAAGCCAGCGCGCTTCGTCCCAATGATCCAGCGATCACTGACTCGCTTGGCTGGGCCTTTTTCAAGCGTGGGCAAACGGCGGAGGCGATTACCATTCTTGAAACTGCGGTCGCGAGTGATCCAACAATTTCGGAAACCAGTGAGCATCTGGGTGACGCATATTGGGTTGCGGGCCGCCGCGTTGATGCGCGCTATACATGGCGTGCGGCCTTGGTTCAGGCGGGCGATGCTGACGTAATCAGTCGCCTTAATGCCAAAATTGCCGATGGATTGGTGGACGCGCGCAAGTGACGTCTCAAGACCGATGGGTGGAAACTGCATACGCCAAGATTAACCTTGCGCTCCATATTCGCAGACGGCGACCCGATGGCTATCATGATCTTGAAAGCCTGTTTGTCTTCGCGGTTGATGGCGATCATTTGCGGGTTGAGCCGAGCGACACAGTGAGCCTCGCTATTTCGGGGCCGTTTGCGGCGGGCCTTTCTGATGGTGCTGATAATCTGGTAATGCGCGCCGCAGTAGCTTTGCAAGCGACGTTCGGCATAAAGGCGGGCGCGGCGCTTTCGCTTGAGAAAAATCTGCCTGTGGCTTCGGGAATTGGCGGCGGTTCGGCCGACGCAGCGGCCACACTGCGCTTGCTTTGCAGGCTGTGGGATATCGATAAAATCGATCCAAAAATTCATCATATCGCACAAAAACTCGGTGCGGACGTGCCCGCCTGCCTCACGAGTGAAACGCTTTACGGTGACGGGAAGGGTGACGCTTTGACGTCAGTTTCTTTGCCCGGATTGTCTGGTACGCCGCTGTTGCTGGTCAACCCCGGCATATCGCTCTCTACGGCACAAGTGTTTGCGCGGTGGGATGGGGTTGATCGCGGTGCGCTGAACCGCGAGCGGCCCTTTGATGGGCGCAATGATCTGACCGCCGCCGCGATTGCGCTCGTGCCTGAGATTGGCGCGCTGCTGGGGTATTTGGCGAGACAGTCCGGCGTAACGTTGGCACGGATGTCGGGGTCAGGTGCAACCTGTTTTGCTTTGTTTGAAAGCCTCACCGCGCGCGACAGCGCTGCTGTGTTAATCAAACAAGCGATGCCACGAGCATGGTGCCTGCCCACGGAGATCAAATGAATGGATATCCGCCCTGCCATGCTTGCCGATATTCCAGCGCTTCACCGCCTCGTCGAGCGCGCCTATCGCGGCGATAGCGCGCGCAAAGGCTGGACGCATGAGGCCGATTTGCTCGGCGGTCAGCGCACCGATGTCGAAGCGCTCAGCGATATGATCGCTGATCCGTCGCAACGAATATTGCTTGTTGTGCGCGACGATGGTTTGATCGGCTGTGTGCAAGTCAGCCAAAAGAACGCAGACACTGCCTATCTCGGTCTGCTTTCAGTCGATCCTGATGTTCAAGCGGGCGGATTGGGGAAAGCCTTAATCGAAGCAGCCGAACATGCAGCGCAGATCGAATTTTCAGCCTCCACCATTGAAATGACTGTTATCGCCCAGCGAAACGAACTGATCGCTTATTATGAACGGCGCGGCTATGCATTGACGGGCGAAGAACGGCCATTTCCCCATGATGATGAACGCTTTGGCGTGCCGGTAACGCGGGATCTTTCATTTGTGGTGCTGGCGAAGGCGCTTTAACCTAAACGCCCCTCAATTAGGTCAAGCGGCATAGCGCCGCTGCCAAGCACAATGCCGTGGAAATTGCGCAGGTCAGCGCGCCGCCCAAGCTTTGCCTTATACGCATCGCGCATTGCAAGCAGTCTGAGCTGGCCAAGCTTATAGCCAAGCGCTTGGCCCGGCCATGCCATATAACGCTCAATTTCGGCGGTCACGCGGCTCTGCGCTACGCCGGTAAAATCAAGCATGGTCTGTATCGCCTTTTCGCGGCTCCAGCGTTTGTGATGAAGCCCGGTATCAACCACCAACCGGGTGGCGCGGAACAGTTCATCCTGCAAACGCCCGAGATCGCCGAGCGGATCATCCTTATACGCGCCAAGTTCGGCCATGAGCTTCTCACCGTACAGCGCCCATCCTTCCTGAAACGCGTTGAAACTTGCGATACGGATCAGGAGCGGTGCCTCACCAAGTGCCGCCGCAATCGCGCCTTGGGTATGGTGCCCCGGAACGCCTTCATGAAAGCTAAGCGTTGGCAGGCGGAAACGCGGCACCGCACCCATATCGCGCAGGTTGATCCAATAGGTTCCGGGGCGCGTACCATCAAGTGATGGGCCGTCATAATATCCACCGGGTGCGCTATCCTGCGTTGCCAAGGGCACACGCTTGACGACCAGCGACTGGCGCGGGATCGATGCTTTGGGCAGCAATTGGGGATAAAGCGCCTCTGACGCGCGCACCTTAGTGCGAACATAATCGAGCAGTTCAGCACGCCCCTTATCACTATCGGCAAACTGGTTGGTAAGGTCTTTGGCGAGGGCCGCCATACGCGCGCCGATGCTGCCCTGCGTCAGCCCGCGTTTGGCGAGCAGAGCGTTCATGTCGCTGCTAATCCGGGTTGCCTCATCTAGGCCGATTTGATGAATTTCATCGGGTGAGAGCGGCGAATCGCCGAGCGCGCGGACATTGGCGGCGTAAAACTCTGCGCCTATCGGCTGCGCCCACACGCCTGCTTCGCTGCGGCCTTCGGGGATGAGCGCGGCAATGGCATCACGTAGCTTGGCATAGGCCGGACGAACGCGCTTTTGCAGGCTTGTTGTCGCGCGACGCAGCGCAGCTGCCTGCATCTGTTTAGACAGTCCGGCCTCACCCATCCGCCGCTGAAGTGCCTTGATCAGCGGATGATTTTCCGCTTTCCCTTCGCCAAAACTATCAAGTACAGGCAGCGTTTTTTCGAGCAAAGCGCGCGGAGGGATGCAGCCTGCGGCTTTGTCAGAACGAATTTTTTCGATGACGCCGTCAAACGCGCGCGGGAAGCTGTCAAGCTTTTCGATCCAAGCATCGACGGCGGCGGCGCTTGCCAGCGATTGCTGCTCCATCATCACGTTGACACTGTCGATATGCGGCCCGGCAAGCTGGGTCACGATATAGGGATTATGCCCTGAAAAACTGAGCGGATTGACGCGGCCATAGGGGATCGCTGCTGAGCGCGTGCCATTTTCGAGGATCGCGCCAACGGTTGCCAGGCGAAGCGATGTCGTCGCGGTGCCCGCAAACTTGATCCGCGCCAGCAAATCGCGCCCGGCCTGCAATTCGGCGCGCAGTGCAGCCTCTCCATCTGGCGAATAATCATCAAGCGCGCGTGCGAGTGGCCCACCGTTCAGCGCGCCTGCCGTGCCATTATACACGGCAGTCTCGCGCAAATGGGTGAGCAGTTTTTCGGCAATCTGATCAATGATCCCCGTTGACGGATCAGGCGCAGCGCTTGGCGGAACTGCTCTGATGCGTGGTTTTGCGCGACCGCGACGCATTTTCTTGCGCGCCGCAAGTGCCGGCGCCGCCCATAGCGCCATCATGGCACCAACAATCACCCGCCGACTGATCTTCATTTCTTATGCTCCTGCTACATTCAAATGGTGACATTTTGCGGCGCAATCGGCAACAGGAGAATATGAGCGAGGCATGGCAGCGGATTGAAGGAGACCCGGAGCAGGGGTTGCTCATCATCGCCGATCATGCGTCGTGCTATGTTCCGCCTGATATTGATCTGCAAATTGATGCTGAATTGCTCGGCTCGCACATCGCGATTGACCTTGGTGTAGCAGAATTGGCGAAAGCGCTTGGGTTGCCCGCAATTCTTGGCGGGGTTTCGCGGCTCGTGGTTGATCTCAACCGCGAGGACGATGCGCCGCATATCATTCCGATTGCCAGTGATGGTCATGCGATCCCCGGCAATGCGATTGACCATGAGGCGCGAACGGCACGGATCGCGCGGTTCTGGTATCCCTATCAGAATCAAATTTCGCAGATGATCTCGGAATATAACCCTAACCTGCTCATATCACTTCATAGCTTTACGCCGCAGCTCGCCACTGATCCGGAACAAAAGCGCCCGTGGGAGGTTGGCATCCTTTATAATGAAGATGATCGCGCCGCGCGGATCGCGATACCGCTGCTTGAAGCGTCGGGCGTCATTGTCGGTGATCAACTGCCATATTCGGGCAAGATGCTCAATGCGACGATGAACCGCCACGGTGAGGGCAGGGGCATTGCCTACCTCGGGATTGAAATGCGGCAAGACTTGATTGGCGACGCGGCAGGGGTGACACGTTGGGCAAATATGTTAGGGCCAATAATTAGGCGCTGCGGCGAAAGGACATAGCTGATTATGCGCGGGCTAGAACATTGGACGTTTGTGATCTTCGTCATCGTCGTGACGCTGGCATTCGGCTGGGTGATATCGCCGTTTTACGGTGCGATCCTCTGGGGCGTTGTCACCGCCATTATGTTTGCGCCGCTCAATCGTTGGTTTTTGGCGGCACTGCCGAGGCGACAGAATTCAGCGGCTTTGCTCACATTGCTCGCGATTATCGCGCTTGTGATTGTGCCCGCTGTCTTCATCGGAATTTCGCTCGCTGAAGAAGTCATCGGCCTTTATGCACGCGTTCGCGCCAACGAATTTGATTTCGCGCAAGTTTTTGCGCAGGTGCAAAGCCGACTGCCTTCATGGGCGGAGCGATTTCTTGATCGCGTTGGCTTCACCAACATCGATACAATCGCGCAAAAGCTTTCGGTTGGTTTTTCGACTGTTCTCAGGTTCCTTGCCCAACGCGTCGTCGATTTTGGGCAGCTTGCGGTTGCCTTCATGGCCGCACTTGGCGTGATGCTGTATCTCACTTTTTTCCTCCTGCGAGACGGCGATCATCTGTCAAAACGGATTGGCAGCCGAATACCGATGCACCTTGATATCAAGGTCGCGCTTGCCGAAAAATTCGCAACTGTCATCCGCGCCACGATCAAGGGCAGTGTTGTCGTGGCGATTGTTCAGGGCTTAATCGGTGGCATTTTATTCTGGATATTGGGTGTTCAGGCAGCGCTGCTTGGCGGCGTGGTGATGGGGTTCATGTCGCTGCTTCCGGCAATTGGAACGGGTTTAATCTGGGCACCCGTCGCGATTTATCTGCTTGCGACAGGTGCCGTTTGGCAAGGCGTTGTGCTCATTTTGTGCGGTGTTTTCATCATTGGGATGGTCGATAATGTACTCCGCCCGATCTTGGTTGGTAAAGAAACGCGGATGCCCGATTATATAGTGCTCATTTCTACGCTCGGCGGGCTTGGCATTTTTGGCATTAACGGCTTCATCCTTGGGCCAGTGATCGCCGCGCTGTTCATGGCAGCATGGGATATTTTTGGGCGCGCGAATGCGGCGGATGCGGTGAGTGATCAAAACGCCCTCGTTGCCGCAGATGAGAAGGCAAGAATTCATGACGCATAATTTTGATAAATCCAAACTCCCCAGTCGTCATGTCAGTGTAGGGCCGGAGCGCGCGCCGCATCGCAGCTATTATTATGCGATGGGGCTTACTGAGGAAGAAATTGCGCGGCCGTTCGTCGGCGTGGTGTCAGCGGGGAATGACTCGGCACCCTGCAATACAACGCTTGATCATCAGGCCGATATCGCACGCAAAGGCGTTGAGGCAGGCGGCGGGATGCCACGGCGGTTTAATACGATCACCGTGACTGACGGCATCGCGATGGGCCATCAAGGGATGAAAAGCTCGCTTGTGTCGCGTGAAGTGATCGCGGATTCGGTTGAGCTTTCGGTGCGCGGGCACTGTTATGATGCGCTGGTTGGCTTTGCAGGCTGTGATAAGTCGCTTCCGGGCATGATGATGGCGATGCTGCGGCTCAACGTGCCGTCGATCTTTGTTTACGGCGGGTCGATCCTGCCGGGGCGGTATCAGGATAAAGATGTAACCGTTGTTGATGTTTTTGAAATCGTTGGGAAATATGCGGCGGGCGCGTGTCCGCTGTCGGAAGTTCACGCGCTGGAAAAAGTGGCGTGCCCCGGCCACGGCGCGTGCGGCGGGCAATATACCGCGAATACGATGGCCTGTGTTGCTGAGGCGATTGGGCTGTCGTTGCCCAATTCCAACATGGCGCCTGCGCCCTACACAACGCGTGATCAGATTGCCCATGCGGCGGGTGCGCAGGTGATGGAATTGCTTGCGCGCAATTTGCGGCCGCGCGACATTTGTACGCGTGAAGCCTTTGAAAATGCAGCGAGAATTGTTGCCGCAACGGGCGGTTCAACCAATGGCGCGCTCCATCTGCCAGCGATGGCGCATGAGGCGGGAATTTCGTTTGATCTGTTTGACGTTGCTGAGGTTTTCAAGACAACGCCCTACATGGCTGATCTTAAGCCCGGCGGTAATTATGTCGCGAAGGACATGTATGAAGCGGGCGGCGTCTATATGCTGATGAAGTCGCTGCTGTCCGAAGGGTTGCTCAACGGCGATTGCATGACGGTGACTGGCCGAACGCTTGCCGAGAATATTGACGAAGTTACATGGAATCCCGATCAGAAGGTGATCCATCCCGCCACAAAGCCGCTTTCACTCACAGGCGGCGTGGTCGGTTTGCGCGGCAGTCTCGCCCCCGAAGGCGCAATTGTGAAGGTCGCCGGGATGACGCGGCTTGAATTTACTGGCCCTGCGCAAGTGTTTGACTGCGAAGAGGATGCTTTTGCAGCGGTTGAGGCGCGCGCGATCCGTGAAGGTTCGGTCGTCGTCATCCGTTATGAAGGGCCAAAGGGCGGCCCCGGAATGCGCGAGATGCTCTCGACGACCGCCGCGCTCTACGGGCTTGGCATGGGTGAAAAAGTCGCGCTGATCACTGACGGGCGTTTTTCGGGTGCAACCCGAGGCTTTTGCATAGGTCATGTTGGGCCAGAGGCGGCCGAGGGCGGGCCGATTGCACTGATCGAGGAAGGCGACGAAATCTGCATTGACGCGACCAAGGGCATGATTGATTTGAACGTCCCTGCTGACGTCCTCGCCGCGCGCTTGGCGGCTTGGAAACCGCGCATGAATGATTATCAATCAGGTGCGCTGTGGCGGTTTGCGCAAAATGTTGGCCCGGCATTTAAGGGTGCGGTAACGCATCCTGGTGCACAGCACGAACGCCATGTTTACGCGGATATCTAGTTTTGCGCTTGCGCTCCTCCTGATTGGTTGCGGGCAAAGCGAAAAGAGCAACGGCCCCGCGCCGCTTGTGCCGCAAGGCGGCGCGTCGGTCGAAGCACCAGTGGAACCTCCCAAAACCGTGTGCGCGGTTGACGGCGAACGCGAGCTTGCGCCCGTTTGTGACCGTGAGCTGGTTGACGGCCTGCTCACGCTGCGACATCCAAGTGGGGGATTTCGGCGGCTACAGGTGGTAACGGACGGACGCGGCGTAATTTCTGCTGACGGTGCGGAGCCTTCGAGGGTGGCAACGGTTGGTACAAGCCTGATTGAAGTCAGCGTTGGCGAAGATCGTTACCGCCTGCCAGCGCTGGTGCAGCGTTAGGCAACTAGCGAATGGCCCGTGATCGCCAAAATGTGATCAAGCACCGCCTGATCAAGCAGCTTTGAAAATGCGCAACCAACTTGGCATCCGTTGTTCCAAGCGACTTCGGATTGTAGTGAACCCAGGCCGGGCAGGGTGAGCCAACACATCGCGGGCGGCCTCGCGCCGCTGGTTAACTCACAGCGAAAGCCAGCGACCGACAGATCAGTGACCAACACTGTGAAGGGCTGCGCGCCGGAATAGCGCAGCTTTGCCTTGATCCGCAGTGGAATGCGCGGCGCGCAGCGGTCTTCTAGGCTGGCTAGTTTATATGGATGAAACAACGCTTCATACAAGCTCATGGGGGGGCTCCTGCGGCTGACAGCCAGGAAGATCGGCCCTTGATGCTAACCAGTCCTTGAAGGACGCTGTTCACCCCGTTTTAACCATGAACGACTCAATCAATCCGTTCGCGGTGGCCGTTATCGAAACCTTCGCTGACAAGAGCCGCAATCCGCGCGCCGACAACTATTGCAGATTTTAGCGCCTTGGCATCTTCACCCGGAAAAGCTTGCGCACGCATTTGTGTAGCCGTCGCGCCGGGATCAACAATCGCTACCTTGACCCGGCCAATATTGCGATATTCCTCGCTATACGCGCCGAGCAGAGTTTCAAACGCAGCCTTGCTTGCGCCGTATGCACCCCAATAGGCGCGCGGCGTCTGGCCTACGCTTGACGTCAGCCCGATGACTTGGCCGGCCTCAGCAGAGCGCAACATCGGGTTGAAGGCGGCTATCAGTGCCTGTTGTGCCGTCAAATTGAGCATGATGAGCTGCGCAAATTCCTTCGGGTCAATCGTCTGGACCGGCGTCAAGGTGCCGAGCATCGCAGCGTTCAGTACCAATATGTCGAGCGCCTTAAACCGTTCGGACAAGGCGGCGGCAAGACGCCCAATGCTATCGCCGTCAATTAAATCCATCGGCGCGATGGTCGCGGTGCCGCCTGCTTCAAAAATCCGTTCTTCGACGGCTTCAAGCCCTTTTGAAGTCCGCGCGGTGAGAATGACATGCGCACCCGCCGCCGCCAAGGCCTCAGCCGTTGCCGCACCAATCCCACGCGATGCGCCAGTGACGAGCGCGGTTTTTCCACTCAAAATCTTATCCATTAGACGACCCGTTCATCCAGTTGGAACAATTGCCGCTCGGGCTTAATCTCATCCTGATCGGTCAGCCGCGTTGGATAATCGCCGGTAAAACAGGCATCGCAATATTGCGGGCGAATGTCGGCGCGCTGATCCTCGCCGAGCGCTTTATACAGGCCGTTGATCGACACAAAGGCAAGGCTATCGGCCTGAATGAAGGTACGCATTTCCTCAACATCATGATTGGCGGCGAGCAGTTTTGACCGTTCGGGCGTATCAACGCCGTAAAAGCAACTATGTCGCGTCGGCGGGCTAGCAATCCGCATATGGACTTCGCTTGCCCCGGCATCGCGCATCATCTGAACGATTTTGAGGCTGGTTGTGCCGCGCACGATGCTATCATCGACAAGGATCACGCTTTTCCCCGCGATCAGCGCGCGGTTGGCATTATGCTTAAGCTTGACGCCAAGATGACGAACGCCGTCTCCGGGCTGAATGAAGGTGCGGCCTACATAGTGCGACCGAATAATCCCAAGCTCAAAGGGTATGCCCGAGGCCTGCGCATAGCCAATTGCGGCGGGTGTGCCGCTGTCTGGCACGGGGATCACATAATCGGCGCGCACCGGATTTTCGAGCGCAAGCTGCGCGCCAATCGCTTTGCGGACGCTGTAGACGCTTGACCCATCAACGATGGAGTCAGGACGCGAGAAATAAACATGCTCAAAAATGCAGGGCCGCGCGCCTTGCTTGGCAAAGGGCTTGATTGAGCGGGTTTGGCCACCAGTAACGATCACAATCTCGCCGGGTTCCACACTGCGCAGATAAGTCGCACCGACAACATCAAGCGCAACGGTTTCTGATGCGAAGATTGTCGCCTCACCGAGTTTACCCATCACAAGTGGGCGAATGCCAAGCGGATCGCGGCAGGCAATCATGCCTTCGGGCGTCATGCAGATCAGCGAATAAGCACCTTCAACTTGCTTCAAGGCGTCGATAAATTTGTCGAGGAGTGTCCGATACGTGCTTGTCGCAACCAAGTGAATGATCACCTCAGTATCGCTCGTCGATTGAAAAATTGAGCCACGCCGAACAAGTTCACGCTTGAGCGTCATGGCGTTGGAGATATTGCCATTATGCGCGACGGCAAAGCCGCCTGACGCCAGATCAGCATAAAGCGGCTGGACATTTCGCAGCGCTGTCTCACCCGTGGTTGAATAGCGCACATGCCCGCAGGCGGTATCACCGGGTAGCGCGCGAATAATCTCATCGCGGTCAAAATTGCCCGCGACATGCCCCATTGCGCGGTGCGTGTGAAATTCACTGCCATCCCAGCTTGTGATCCCGGCGGCTTCCTGCCCCCGGTGCTGAAGCGCGTGAAGGCCAAGCGCGACGAGCGCAGCCCCCGTATCGCCTCCGCATACCCCAAAAATCCCGCATTCTTCGCGAAGTTTATCGTCATCAAACGGATGTGTGGTCAGCATGTGTCGGCCCGGTTGTTGCTGTCTGACCGCGCCTATAGGCGTAGCGATTTGATTTGTCGCGCTTTTGTGACATGGAAGTGCCATCATGACTGACCACCGCGAAACCAGCAGCCGCCTTGACCCCAAATATGATGCAAATGGCCTCATCACCGCCGTCGTTACCCATGCGATCACAGGTGACGTCCTGATGGTTGCCCACATGAATGCCGACGCCTTGGCGGCGACCATTGCGGGCGGGGAGGCGGTGTTCTGGTCTCGCAGCCGGGGATGCTTATGGAAAAAGGGTGAAACAACGGGTCACATCCTGTGCGTCACCGAAATGCGGATCGACTGCGATCAAGACGCACTGTGGATCAAAGCGGAGCCAGCGGGCCCGGCATGCCATACCGGGGAGACGAGTTGTTTTTATCGGCGGGTGGAGGGGCATTCGTTAATTCGTGATTGACGTAGCGTCACCCCATTGACCCTTACGTGAACGTCAATTAAAAGACGTATATGTCCAGTCAGTCAAACCATGCCACGCTTGATACGCCCGATCACCGTGATCGGCATCAATATAGTATCTCCGATCTGTCGGAGGAATTTGACGTCACTGCGCGCGCGCTTCGCTTTTATGAGGATGAGGGGCTGATTTCCCCGATCCGGCGAGGGCTTACGCGGATTTACACCAAGCGGGATCGCGCGAGGCTCGCGTGGATACTGCGTGCCAAGCGAGTTGGGTTCAGCCTGTCCGACATTCGCGAAATGATTGATCTGTATGACATAGGCGATGGCCGCGCGACGCAGCGTCATGTAACAATCGAAAAATGCCTTGCGCGAATTGATCTGCTCAAGCGGCAAAAAGTTGATATTGATGCCCATCTTGAAGAATTGTCGCGTTTCGTCACTATGGTGCAAGATGCCGATGCTGGTTCGAGCACCACAAACTGAATTGACCGGAGAGTCCCATGCCCAAATACACCGCCCCCGTTCGCGATACGCGCTTCATTCTTGATCATGTTATTGGGCTGGATCGCTACACCAACCTGCCCGGATTTGAGAATGCTACGCCTGATATGGTTGAGGCGGTGCTGAGTGAGGGCGGCAAGTTCATGTCCGAAGTGCTGTTTCCGCTTAACCTGAGTGGCGATCAGGAAGGCTGTACCCGTCATTCGGATGGTTCGGTGACGACGCCTGCTGGATTCAAGGAAGCGTACAAAGCGTTTTGCGAGGCGGGCTGGTCAACGCTTTCGGCTCCCGAAGAATTTGGCGGGCAGGGGCTGCCGCATGTGATTAGTTCTGCGGTTGAAGAATATATCATGGCCGCGAACCAAGCCTTCGGCATGTATCCCGGCCTTACCGGCGCCGCTGTCGCTTCGATCCTCGTCAAAGGCACTGAGGAGCAGAAGGCAACCTACGTACCCAAGATGGTGTCTGGCGAATGGGGCGGGACGATGAACCTGACCGAACCGCATTGTGGCACTGACCTTGGTTTGCTCCGCACCAAGGCAGTTCCAAACGGCGATGGCACGCACGCGATTACCGGCACCAAGATTTTCATTTCGTCGGGCGAGCATGACCTGACCGAAAATATCATCCACCTTGTGCTCGCGAAAACGCCTGATGCGCCTGATAATGTGAAGGGTATTTCGCTCTTCATCGTGCCCAAGTTCATGGTGAATGCCGATGGTTGCCTTGGCGCGCGCAACGCCGTTAGCTGTGGCTCAATTGAACATAAAATGGGCATTCACGCCAATTCGACCTGCGTAATGAATTATGACGGCGCGACCGGGTTCCTGATCGGTGATGAGTGCAAGGGCCTCGCCGCGATGTTCATCATGATGAATGTCGCGCGGATGGGCGTTGGTATTCAAGGGCTGGCGCAGGCTGACATCGCATTCCAGAATGCGGTGCAATATGCCAAGGATCGCCGTCAGGGGCGTTCGCTTACGGGTGTCAAAGACGCCGATCAAAAGGCGGATACGTTGTTCGTCCATCCTGACGTCCGCCGCACGCTGATGGAGGGCAAGGCACTGACCGAGGGCTTGCGCGCGCTGATCCTATGGGGATCAATGCAGGAGGATCTTTCGCACAAAGCCCAGACCGAGGAAGAGCGTCAGCTTTCGGCTGATCTAATGTCGTTACTCACGCCTGTGATCAAGGGCTATGGCACCGATAAGGGTTATGACGTCGCCACCAATTCGCAGCAGCTTTACGGTGGGCATGGGTACATCGAAGAGTGGGGCATGAGCCAATATGTCCGCGATGCGCGGATCAATATGATTTATGAAGGCGCAAACGGCGTTCAGGCGCTTGATCTGGTCGGGCGCAAGCTCGCGCAAAATGGTGGACGCGGGGTGCAGGCGCTGTTCAAGATGGTGGCCGAAGAAGCGGCTGCGGCCAAGGCTGAACCAGCGCTTGCCGATTATGCCACGCGGCTCGAAAAATCGCTTGGAGATTTGCAGGCATCAACGATGTGGCTGATGCAAAACGGGCTTGCCAATCCAGACAATGCAGGGGCCGGTTCAACGGCTTATATGCACCAGATGGGGATTGTGATCCTCGGCCTGATGTGGCTGCGGATGGCGCGCGCAGCACAGGGCGCATTGACGGCAGGCACTGATGAAAAAGCGTTTATGGAGGCCAAGCTGATGACCGCGCGCTTCTTTAGTGAGCGGATTATGCCCGATACAGGTGCGCTCCGCCGTAAACTTGAAGCGGGGTCTGAAGTGATCATGGCGATGCCGGTTGAGGCGTTTTGATGCTCCGTTGGTTAGCGATTGCTGCTCTCACGCTCATTGTCGGGCTTTTTGCCTTTACAAAACTGGTCGCGCCGCCAAACCAGCTTAACATTCTTGACGCTGTCATGCTCGGCGGTAGCGGCGTTTCGCGCGTTGCCGAGGGCGTTGTATTTGATACGGCAAACGGCGTGAAGCTTGATGTTTGGGCACCAAAAGAAAAAGCCAAGGCAAAACGCCCAGTACTCGTCTTTTTCTATGGCGGCGGCTGGTATGCGGGTGAGCGTGCACATTACGGATTTGTCGGCAAAGCTTACGCCGCCAAGGGCTTTGTCGTGGTGATGGCTGATTACCGCAAGGTACCACAAGTGCGCTTCCCGACGTTCAATGAGGACGGCGCAAATGCGGTACGCTGGGTGCAGGATAATATTGAGAAATTTGGCGGAGACTCGAGGCGTGTGACGCTTTCGGGACATTCGGCGGGCGCATATATTGCAATGATGCTGACGCTTGATCAGCGTTATCTGCGTAATGCAGGCGTTACGCCGGGATTTGTGCGGGCGACGGTGGGCTTGGCTGGCGCTTATGATTTCCTGCCGTTTGACAGTGTCCGATCAATCAATGCCTTTGCGAAATGGCCAAAGCCAATTGAGACGCAGCCAATCGCATTTGCGCGCGCAGATGCGCCGCCGATTATGGTGCTGACGGGTACGCATGATGACACCGTCAAGCCGCGTCATGCGATTCTGCTAGCAAGAAAGCTACGCGAACTTGGTGCGCGGGCCGAATTCAAAGCCTATCCAGATTTGAACCATGAAGACTTGATTATGGCAATCTCAACGCCGTTTCGCGGCAAGGGAACAATCCTTGATGACAGCAGCATGTTTTTGCTCGAAAATTCACGGTTGAACTGAGCTATCAAACAACAAAAAGAAAGGCGCTCACCATCACTGGTGAACGCCTTTCCCTTATTCAACCACTAGCAAAAACTGCGATCAGCAGCATCCGCCAGCGGCACAGCATGCCAACCCGAGGGTGCAGCAGCCGTCGATCATCGCGCCAACGAAATTCGGGGCAGTCGCATGAGCGATGCTGGTTCCGAACACGGCATAGCCGATGATTGCTGTGTAGATTTTCTTCATTTTCAATCTCCGTATAAATTACATTATCACAAATTCAGAGAAGATCAAACATACGCGGAGGGGGAATGTCTGGAGCGATACGGTGAGAAGACTGCTGCGCAAGCACAGCGGCATAGAGTTGCTGAGGAAGCGGTTGCACGCTCGTTAAGGCGGGTTGATCAGCGATAACGTTGCAGCATAGGACACACCCGCCAGCAATCATGATGTCAAGACCTTGAGTGCTGTTGTCGTCAGTCGGCGCGGTATCGCCTGCCATCTGCGCGCACGCTACGCCGCTGCACTGTGCCGCGCAGGTCATTGATGCAAAGCTGAAAAATGCCAGCATGACGCAAGCAAACGGCAGCCAGAGACGCGCGCCGCGCACTGATGCTGTTCGCTTGATCGTCATCATGGTCATGAAACGGGTTTCGCTGGTGTCTGCGGTTCGGTTACAGCGACTGGGCTTGGTGCTGGTTTGGGCTTGGCTGGAAATGCCTTGGCATTGCGATCAAGCGGCTGGCGATCGTTGGCGCGCGGCGTCATGCAGTTGTTGGGGTCGGCAGAGGCATAAACCGCGCAATTCCAAAGCGCCTTGTCATAGCCTGAGCCGACGTTGCGCAAATAGCTGAATGACAGGCGGTTGAGCTGCGCATCGCTAACTGGCAGAGCGCTTGGCACCCAAGCACCCTCAACCCACATCATCACCTTGCAATATTGCTTGCCGGTGCAGGCCGACTGCGCGATCTCAAACAGGCGCTTGTGATCGGTTTTACGGTCAACGAGGAAAATCTTGAAGTCACCAGCGGCGTTTACGAAACGGGGTATCGCGGTTGATGGGACACCTGGCGCAAGTGCAGGCTGTTGCTGACCAAACTGCGGCGCTGGCAATGGCAATCCGGTTTCGCTGTCGATGGTCAGCCCATCAATCACACCGTCAGGGCCAGAATGAACAAGCGAGATATTGGAAAGTTTGCCAATCGACGCTTCATTGCCAGCATAAGCGCCCCGGAACGCGGTTGGCGTGCCCCACCACCCGGCCCAGCGGAAAAACAAATGCGTGCCCTCCGCCCTGATCTTTTCGAGGCTTGCACTCCATACGGGGACGACCCAATCGGTGTGATAGTGGGTGGCGTGGCCGACGGGCTTATAAACGCTGCCAGTGAGCGCCGAGCGCGCGAGTTGCTGGAGGCGTTTCCAGCTTTCTGCCGAAGGGATGCGCGCCATTGATCCGTCACAGGTGAAGGAGAATTGGCAGCCGGTGCGGCGTTCTTGCCCTTGATACACCACGCCGCAGACCGTTTTGGGAAAAGCGGGATGGCGGACGCGGTTGAGAACCACTTGGGCCACCGCGCGTTGACCATCGAGCGTTTCATTGCCAGCCTCATAGAAAATTGCCGAGGCAAGGCAATCAACCGCGCGCGCCATATCAGTCTCAACGCCCTCAAGCTTGAACGGTTTTGCCGCCGGATTAGGTGCCTTTGAAAAGGGTACTGCACCGTTGATTTGTTCGGCGGTTTCGCGCGCAATCGCTTGTATTTCTAGTGGCTCAAGCTCGGGCACAGGCGTTGGCGGCGGTGCGAGTGAAACGGCAACCGCCTTTGACGTTTCAATTGGGCGCGCTTCAGGCACAGCAAAAGTATAAAGCGCGAACATCACTGCAATAGCGCCGCCTATCCACAACATGATGTGGAGCAATTTGCCCGGACGAGCTGTTGCTTCACTGGCGTCAGGCATGGCTATTCGCTCCGCTTAGGCTTCGGGGAGAAAGTCAGGGACGGACAGATACCGCTCACCTGTATCATAATTGAAGCCCAAAATCCGGCTGCCCTTTGGCAGGTCAGGCAATTTCTGCGCAATCGCGGCGAGCGTTGCACCAGATGAAATACCAACAAGCATCCCTTCCTCAGTCGCTGCGCGCTTCGCCATGACTTTGGCATCATTGGGGTCAACTTGGATGACGCCGTCAAGCAATTGGGTGTGAAGGTTTGCCGGAATGAAGCCAGCGCCAATCCCCTGAATCGCGTGCGGGCCAGGCTGGCCGCCACTTATGACCGGGGACAGCGTTGGCTCAACCGCGAATACTTTCATATTTGGCCAATGTTTCTTGAGGAATTGTGCCGCGCCTGTGATGTGGCCACCGGTGCCAACGCCGGTGATCATTGCGTCAATCGGTGTATCGGCAAAATCGGCGAGAATTTCTGGGCCGGTGGTGCGGACATGCACCTCAACATTGGCCGGATTTTCAAACTGCTGCGGCATCCACCCGCCCGGTGTCTGTTCAACCAACTCAATCGCGCGCTCAATTGCGCCTTTCATGCCCTTTTCACGCGGGGTGAGGTCAAATGTCGCACCGTATGCCAGCATCAGGCGGCGGCGCTCAATCGACATGCTTTCGGGCATGACGAGAACGAGTTTATACCCCTTTACCGCCGCGACCATCGCAAGGCCAATACCAGTGTTCCCTGAAGTCGGTTCAACAATTGTGCCGCCGGGTTTAAGTGCGCCTGACTTTTCGGCGTCCTCAATCATCGCAAGACCAATACGGTCTTTGATCGAACCACCGGGATTGCCACGTTCGGATTTGATCCACACCTCGGCATTGGGGAACAGTCGGTTCATCCGGATATGCGGGGTTCCGCCGATGGTTGCGAGAATTGAGTCGGCCTTCATGACTTCACTTCCTTGATAGTAGGTTCAAACGTTCGGGCATTGCGCAGTTCGGGAAACAGCCGCGCCCATAGCATGGTTACACATATGGCCCCTATGCCGCCAAACACAACCGCCCCAACTGGGCCTAAAAATGCCGCAGCAACCCCGGACTGCGCCTCACCAAGCTCATTCGAGCCGGAAATTGCAAGCATTGAAACCGATGACACGCGCCCGCGCATTTCATCAGGCGTGTTTAATTGGACAAGCGACGAACGGACATAAACCGAAAGCATATCCGCCGCACCAAGCAGCACGAGCATCGAAAGCGACAGCAGCATATTGGTTGAAAGCCCAAAAACAATCGTCGCAAGGCCAAAGACGACAACCGCCCACAGCATCTTCACCCCGACATTATATTTGAGCGGTCGAAACGAAAACCATAGCGCCAGCGCCGCCGCGCCAAGCGCAGGCGCAGCACGGAGCAGCCCAAGCCCTTGCGGTCCGACATGCAGTATATCACGCGCATAGACGGGCAGCAGCGCAGTCGCTCCGGCAAGTAGTACCGCAAACAGATCAAGCGTGATCGCACCGAACAGGAAACGTTCACGCCTGACATAACGGAGTCCGTCAATCATTTGCTGCACCGGATGCGCATTGCCCTTGATCACGGGCGGCGCGATAGGTTTGATCAGTGACAATGCGATGATCGCTATACCAAGCGCACTAACGCTGAACCAGTAAGGCGAGGCTGGGCTGATCGCATAGAGCAAACCACCAAGCGCTGGCCCGCCGACCGAGGCTGACTGCCACGCGATTGAACTCATCGCGATCGCCTGGGGTAGAACGGGTGGAGGCACTAAATTGGGCGCAATTGCGCTCATTGCGGGGCTAACGAATACCCGCGCAACACCGTGGAATGCGGCCAACCCAAACAAAATCGGCAGCGTAAGTGCATCCTGCGCCGTCATAACCGCAAGTGTGGCAGCGCAGCCCATATCAATCGCATTGGCCAATCGCGCGATTAGCCGCCGTTCAAACCGATCCGCAACCCAGCCTGCCAGCGGCGTCAGCAACAACAGCGGCAGAAACTGCGCAATCCCAATGAGGCCAAGCTGAAACGCGGCCTGCTTGGGCGTCATGCCGTAATCGCTGCGCGCGATATCATACACTTGCCAGCCAATCACCACGACCATCGCCATCGTCGCAAATACAGCGGCAAAGCGCGCGATCCAGAATAAACGGAAATCACGGTAGGCAAGGGGGGATTGGGGTTTCGTCACACTTACGGCTTAGGTGATGCTCACAAAGCTATCAAGCACGCGCTTTCGCCCGGCCTGTTCAAAATCAATCTCAAGCTTATTGCCTTCGATTTCGGCGATGACCCCATAGCCGAATTTACTGTGAAACACGCGTAGGCCAATGGTGACGTCACTGCGCCCCTTGTTGCCAAGACTGATCGCACTGCCGCGTGCCTCAACGATGCGGGTTGGTTCACGCGTAAAACCGCCGCCGCTCGCTGCGCGTACCCAGCCGGGGCCGCGCCCCGTGCCGCGTTCGAGATGCGCGAAGGGATCGCTACGCTCGCTCGCACTCGCGCGCCACATGCTTTCGCCGCCGCTCATGCTGCTTTCATGAAGCACATGCTCGGCGGGCAACTCACTGACGAAGCGTGACGGGATGCTTGATGTCCATTGCCCGTAAATCCGGCGGTTGGCGGCATGAAGGATGGTGCAGCGTCGCCGCGCCCGCGTGATCGCGACATAGGCCAGCCGCCGTTCCTCTTCGAGTGACGCCAGCCCGCCCTCATCCATCGCCCGCTGTGACGGAAATACGCCTTCCTCCCACCCGACGAGGAAAGTGCGGTCAAATTCAAGTCCCTTGGCGGCATGGATCGTCATGATTGTGACCGTCTCACCGTTCGCCGCGCTTTCATTATCCATCACGAGGCTGACATGCTCCAAGAAAGCGCCGAGCGTTTCATACTCCTCCATCGCCCGCGCGAGTTCGGACAGATTCTCAAGCCGCCCCGCATTTTCGACTGATTTCTCGGTCTGGAGCATCGCGGTATAGCCGCTTTCATCAAGGATTAGCCGCGCCAGATCAGCATGGGGCAGCGCGCTCGCTTGATCACGCCAGCGCGCGACATTGGCGACAAACCCGCCAAGCGCGCGCCGCGCCTGCGGGGTCAATTCATCACTATCAATTATGCGCGCCGCCGCGCTGATCAGCGAGATTTGTTCTGCCCGCGCGAGCATCTGCACCTTGGCCACCGCCTTATCGCCAAGCCCGCGCTTTGGCTGATTGACGATCCGTTCAAACGCCAGATCATCCGCAGGTTGATTGACCAGCCTCAAATAAGCGAGCGCATCGCGGATTTCGGCGCGCTCATAAAAGCGAAAACCGCCGATAATCTTGTACGGCATCCCGATGCTGATGAAGCGCTCTTCAAATTCACGCGTCTGGAACTGCGCGCGGACGAGGATAGCACAGCCGTCGAGGCTGTTCCCGGCGCGTTGGTGCGTTTCGATCATCTCGCCAACGCGGCGTGCTTCTTCAGGGCCATCCCATACGCCGATGACGTCAACCTTCTCACCCTCGGCCTCTTGCGTCCATAATGTCTTGCCAAGCCGCCCGCCATTGTGCGCGATCAAGCCCGATGCGGCACCAAGAATATGCGGGGTAGAGCGGTAATTTTGTTCCAACCGGATAATAGCAGCGCCGGGGAAGTCCTTCTCAAACTTGAGAATATTTTCCACAAGTGCGCCGCGCCAGCTATAGATCGACTGATCGTCATCCCCCACACAGCAGATGTTCTTCCGCGTCTGCGCAAGCAGGCGGAGCCAGAGATATTGGACGCTGTTGGTATCCTGATATTCGTCAACAAGGATATATTTGAACCGCGTCTGATACGTCTCAAGCACATCGCGGTGTTTCTTGAGGATCGTCAGCATGTGGAGCAGCAGATCGCCGAAATCGCAGGCGTTGAGCGTTTTGAGCCGTTCCTGATACTGCGCATACAGCATCCCGCCCTTGCCATTCGCGAACCGCTCACTCTCGCCCGCGTCAATATCGGCGGGCACCAGCCCCTTATTTTTCCACTGGTCAATCAGCCCGCCAAGCGCGCGCGCAGTAAAGCGTTTTTCATCGAGATCAGCCGCGACAATCAACTGTTTCATCACGCGGAGCTGATCATCAGTATCAAGGATCGTGAAATTGCTTTGCAGCCCGGCGAGTTCGGCATGGCGGCGCAGCATCTTTGCGCCAATCGCATGGAATGTGCCAAGCCACGGCATCCCCTCCACCGCGTCGCCGATGATCCGGCCCACACGCTCCTTCATCTCACGCGCGGCCTTGTTGGTGAAAGTCACGGCGAGGATCTCAGACGGCCATGCCTTACGCGTCGCAATCAAATGCGCCAGCCGCGCCGTCAGCGCCGCCGTTTTACCGGTGCCAGCACCCGCAAGCATCAGCACCGGGCCCTCACTCGTCAGCACAGCCTCACGCTGCGGCGGATTAAGCCCACGCAGATAGGAAGGTTCGTCGGTGAGGGCAGCCTGAGTCACGCGCGAACGCTTAGGGAACGATGGCGATGAGGGCAAGGGTTATGGGTATTGTTTCCGGACGTGGAGAAAGCGCAAAATCCAGACTTCGGTTTCATCAACACGGTAGATGATGATATAGTTGGGGTGAACAACAAGCTCGCGCGTATTGTCGATTCGACCCACACGCCCGATAAATGGATGCTGTTGCAGCAAAGCCACCTGATCAATAATCGCTTGATCCAGCCGCTGCGATGCAACCAAATTGCGCTGACCTATATAATCAAGCGATTTGAGATATTGCCGACGTGCCTCAGGCCGCCAGATCAGATTGCGCATTCTTATATTTTTCAATGATTGCGCGTGCTTCTGCCATTACCTGCTCGTGCGGAATTCCGGGGCCAGTCTCAGCCAAAGCCGCCTCAACCTGCGCGCGAAACCAGGCGTCATAAGCCTCAGCGGCTTCGTCGCTTTCAAATTCGGAGACGATGGGATCGAGTTTAGCCATATGAGGATGATATCATGATTTTTGAGCGGTGCCAAATTTGTGGGATTTAAGATAACATGACTGCATGTATATCATTCTTCGTGGCTTTGTGCCTTCGTGTGAGTCAATATCTTCACACAAAGGCACAAAGCCACGAAGGGGTATCCATAATTCAAGCGTTAAAATAAATATTTGAATCCAATTTCATCCAAAGAGGTCATTGTGAAAGACAATTATGACGCGATTCAGCATTGGCCTAGATTGTCATATACCGACTTACCTTTAGAAGTACGTGAGGAGCTAGATCGCGAGTGCCCAGATGGAGAGATAATTCGTCAAAGCATCATTAAATTATTTGAAATCCAAACTGGTTATAGCTTTCTAGATAGTGAATTAATTTCTAAAGGTTTTCACTCAGCATTTTTCAGATGGTGGTTCCAACAGGTGACATCGGGAGAAATTGCCGTTAATTTTCGTAAATTTTCCATACTTCAACCGCTGCTGTTTTCATGTTTTTCTGAAAAAGTTTTGGCTGTTGCACAGCGAAATTGCAACATCTGTCATAGCCTACATCCAATTGATGATCATTTCCCAGAGTATCGTTGGCCAATCCGGCTGGCTGCTGCGTCTCGCCAATCACTAAGCGGGCAGGAGTTCAAGGCATTTCAAGCTGCTTTCAAATCAGCTATAGGTGATAAAGATCTGGGTTTCATTCAAAATCAGCCTCTTTGTTTGGCGTTCACATACATTCTCAATTCAAAACGCAATGATCGGGATTTGGATAATCTTACCAAGGCCGCATTGGACGGGCTTTCACGCGCGATAGGGTTTAATGATCGCTTTGTTCATCATCTTGATATTGCAAAATTTTTATTTGCAGATGCTGAGGAATATATGATCGTTCGGATTGGGCCATCGTTTCTCAATGACGCAGCCGATGTTGTAATTCGTGATTTCAACCAATCGTGGGCAGGTCAGCCATCGCTTGATATTCAACAGTTTATGTGAGTATTTTTGAAAAGATTTATACTAAAAAGTTATAAATCATAATCCACCACCCCGCCGCAAAACCCTTCCATCCAATAACACCAACCCCACCGCGATCAGCACAACCCCGGCCCCTTGATTGACCGAAAACCGTTCGCCCAAAAACGCCGCGCCCAGCAACACAGCGACGATGGGGATCAGGAACGTTACCAGCAGCGAATTTGACGCGCCTGCGCTTTCGAGGAGCTGGAAGTAGAGATAATAGGCCAGACTTGTTGAAAATACCGCGATGGCGCCGGTGGCGAGCCAGAACGACGCGCCGGGCAGTGGCAGCGTCCAAGGCGCGTCAGTGATCAGCGCGATCGGGAGCATGATGATGGCCGACGTCAGCACTTGGCCTGTTGCGATGCTAAGTGGGGCCATGCCGCTAGCGCCGAACTTGCGCGCGTAAATGCTCGCGAGCGCATAGCAGAGCGTTGCGATCAGACAGGCGATCTGCGCGAGCAGGCCGCTCGTCATCCCCGACAGTGCGTCAACCCCGATCATCACCGCGATCCCCGCCACGCCGAAGAGAACGCCGATGATCCGCGCAGGCGTTGCCTTCTCATCACGCGTCAGGAAGTGGGCGGCGACGACGCCCCACAGCGGGGTGGTGGCGTTGAGGATTGAGGCAAGCCCCGTCGAAATCTGTGTCATCCCCCAATAAAAGAGAATGAAGGGCAGCACGACGTTGAGGGTGCCAAGCACGCTGAGCATCGCCCAGCTTTTCGCGTCATTTGGGAGTTTCGCCCCGCGCAGCCGCATCAGGAGGAGGAGCGGCGGCACCGCGAGCGCCATCCGTGCGAACACCAGCGTATTGGGTGGTACGCTGCGCAGGCCAATTTCGATCAGGATGAAGCCGCTGCCCCACAGGACAGCAAGGGCTGTGATCAGCCCCCAATCGCGCCGCGTCACGCCGTCATCCGCAGTAGCGTGATCCGCGCCTTCCCATAATCGCGCACCACGTCGATTTCAAAGCCATCAACCGCGACGGTTTCTTTTTTCGAGGTTTCAATGCTGATCAGCGTCGCGGGCGAAACCCAGCCCTGCCGCGCGAGCTTGTCAAGCGCGACGCTGCCCGCACCCGTCATATAGGGCGGATCCATCAGGATTAGGTCAAACGGCTGGGCAGCGTGGCCAAGCGCGAGGACTGAACCGCTGCGCACATCAGCATTGGCACCGAGTTTGGCGACATTGGCCTTGAGCGCATCAAGCGCCAACCGTTCATTCTCAACGAACATGCAGTGCGCCCCACCGCGTGACAGGGCTTCCAAGCCCAACGCGCCCGTGCCCGCAAACAGATCGGCGACGCGCAAATCCTCAAAGCTGCCCAAACGGCTGACGAGCATCGAAAACAACGCCTCACGTGTGCGATCCGCTGTTGGCCGCGTTTCATCGCCCTTTGGCGTAACGAGCGGCCGCCCGCGCCATTGGCCTGAGATTATGCGCATCTAAAGCCCTCTCCCCTTCAGGGGACAGGGTTGGGAGAGGGGGCTGTCACCCATCCACACCGCAATATTTCGCATCAACATTCCCCTCTCCCCGGCCCTCTCCCCTGAAGGGGAGAGGGAGATTATTTTAGCGTCTTCCGAAAGGCCACCAGATCATGCTGGAGGACTTCATTGACCCCGCCCGCCGCCATTTCACCGAGCACAAACGGGCCATAGCTGGTGCGGATCAAGCGGCTGACCTGAAGCCCGAGATGTTCGAGAACACGCCGGACTTCGCGGTTTTTGCCTTCCTTTAGTCGCATCTCGATCCATTGGTTCGCGCCTGTCCGCCGTTCCATATTGGCGTTGATGCTGCCGTAACGGATACCCTCAATCTCAATGCCCATCATCAGGTCTTCAAGCTGGCTTTGGCTGACTTTGCCAAAAGTGCGCGCGCGGTAGCTGCGCTCAACCCCTGTGGCGGGAAGCTCCATCTGGCGTTTGAATTCACCGTCAGTGGTGAGCAGCAAGAGCCCCTCGGTATTCAAATCAAGCCGCCCAATCGGCATCACGCGCGGCAGGCCTTTGGGTAGGCGGTCATAGATGGTCGGTCGTCCCTTGGGGTCACGCTCGGCGGTGAGCAGCCCGGTGGGCTTGTGATAGAGGAATAATTTAGTCGGCGCCGGCGCTTGCACTACGTTGCCGTCAACCGTCACCCCTCTGAGCGATTTTAAGATAGTCGCGGGCGTATCAAGCGTGACGCCGTCAAGCGCGATGCGGCCTTCCTCGATCATCCGTTCAATCTCTCGGCGTGACGCAATTCCGGCGCGCGCGAGCAATTTGGCGATGCGATCACCCTCTGGGCGCGGTGCATCGTCGCCTGCTTTGGGTGGCTTTGCGGGCGCTGCGGTTGCCGCTGGCCGGTTCCTGTTGTAACCTCTGACATGTCTCATGCGAATGCCGTTAGAGAAATTTCAGGAGATTGACCATGCGTGTTGTGAT
>JAYTPB010000104.1:0-1837 GCA_043747445.1 Sphingomonadales bacterium | reverse complement strand
GGAGTGTGACCAATTTATGCAAATCATCGTTCGCGATAATAATGTCGATCAGGCGCTGCGCGCGCTCAAGAAGAAGCTGCAGCGCGAAGGCGTTTACCGTGAGATGAAGCTTCGTCGCCACTATGAAAAGCCATCCGAAAAGCGTGCGCGTGAAAAGGCTGCCGCTGTGCGCCGTGCGCGCAAGATGGATCGCAAACGCATGGAGCGTGACGGCGCAAAGTAAGCGCGTCGCATTGTTTTACTTGCTGTATTGAGGTGGCCCGATGTCCGTTACTGCTGTTCCGATTCCGCCCGTTGAAAAAGGCTCGCTCATAAAATTATGGGGCGGTCTTGCACTCGCGGTTGCGATTGCGGGCGGCGTTGCTTGGGCTGGCACAGGCGGTGGCGGTGCATCTGGCGGCTGCAAAACAGTGACGGCTACCGGACTTGGCATCAGCACGGTTAAAGAAGGCAAGGGCGCAAAGCCGACTGATACCGACGTGGTGCTTGTCAACTACAAGGGCCGTCTTGCAAGCGACGGCAAGGAATTCGACGCTGGCCAGCGCGTGCCTTTTCCGGTTTCAGGGCTTGTCCCCGGCTTTACCGAAGGCCTCAAGCAAATGCAGAAGGATGGCAGTTATAAGCTGTGCATTCCAGCAGCGCTTGGCTACGGCGCGCAAGCCAATGAACGGATTCCAGCCAATTCAGATCTCGTGTTTGATGTTGACTTGATTGACTTTAAGAGCATGGCCGAAATTGAGGCAATGCAGCAACAGCAAGGTCAAGCACCTGGCGGTGCCCAAGGCATGCCGCAGGCCGCGCCAAACTAAGTTTTAGAATTCTAGCGATCGACAGTTGCCTTACTCAGGCTCGCTTGGGCGCAAGCTTGCTCCCGCGCGGCCCGAGCGGAGTGCGCTGAACCAACTGATTGGGTTGGTCAGCCGCGATGTGCCATCAAGCGAGAAGGTGATGAATTCAGCGCGACCACCGATATTCTCCCAAGGTACTGGTCCCCCGAGTCCACCCTGATCAACTGAAAAGCGGCTGTCGGAAGAATTGTCGCGGTTATCGCCCATTAGAAACACATGGTTTTCAGGCACCGTCATCGCCGCGAAATAATCGCCTTGGGAGTCGCTCCGCAGATCAATCGTATCATAGCTGCGCCCGTTGGGTAGCGTTTCACGGTACACCGGCATATCACAAAGACGCTGTCCATTTGCGCCGCCCCGGATAAGCCCGTCATAAGGCCCATCGCTGCACGGCGTGTTTTCATCAACTGGAATCATGCGCGATTGCTTGGCGCCGCGTTTAACCGGAACCCCGTTCAAGATGACGATCCCGCCACGCACTTCGATCCTGTCGCCCGGCAAACCAATCACGCGCTTGATATAATCTTGCTTCACGCCGGGAGGGCTTGTGATGACAATATCGCCGCGTTCGGGCAGGCTGCCAAGAACGCGGCCCTTCATGAAGGGCAGCAAATGAAAGGTTGGTGATACGAATGACCAACCATAGGGGTATTTCGTCACCACCAGCCTATCCCCGGTCAGCAAGCCGGGCATCATCGACTCCGATGGTATATAGAATGGCTTGGCAACAAAGCTGTGAAAGCCAAGTACCGCGAGGATCAGCCAGAATACGCCTTTCGCCTCGGCCCACCAATCGGTGCCCTGTGCTGTACTTGAAGGCGCAACAACCTCAGGCGCAACGGCTTCGACTTGGTCTGTCACAATTTACCCTCATTCAAAATCGGCATCGCTTCGATAATCACGAATGCCTGCGCCCATGGATGATCATCAGTGAGCGTTAGATGAATATGCGCATGATGGCCAGCCGGGGTTATTGCCTCAAGCCGCGC
>JAYTPB010000103.1:0-50962 GCA_043747445.1 Sphingomonadales bacterium | reverse complement strand
GGGATGCGCCACGGCCCGCCTTTGCGTTTGCGCCCATAAAGCGGATCAGAATCGCGGAAAATCGGCCCGGTAAAAACGGTCAATCGCTTTTCGCTCGTCTGAGCTTTGTTGAGGACATAATCCTCAAGATTGCCCCAATCGATATCATTATAAGTCTGATGCTGCGGCGCGGCGTTGGTGAAGTGGAAGCTGTCCTCCATCCCGCGCCTTGAATCCGCGACAGTCTCTCCCCAGCACGGATCAAGCAGGCGGACGAGATGACCGCGACTAAAAAAAACCTTCTCCTGCGCAAGTGTGCGGACGTAAAACGCGTCATCGGGCTGATATTTGGCATCAAGCCGCGCGTCTTGCCGCCATGTATCCTTACGCTTGCCGGGGTGTTTGAGCAGGTTGCCGTCAATATTCACTACCGTCATCAGCGGGAAGCGACGCTTTTCATGAACCAGTGAAGAGAAGTGCCAATATTTAAGCTCATGGCCAGATCCGTCGAGCAACGGCGCGACGAGGCCATCTTTCGCAAGCCCGGCATAGATTGGCTCAAGCGGAATTTCGGCACTCAAGAAGTTGGGATCATAGCCAAGCCCATCGGCGCGCCAATGCTCAGTTTTGAACGGCGCGAATTGTTCGGTCGCTTCGCCTTCGCCCGGCTTGGTAACGCCGTCCTGCACCACCTGAACGCTGATCGGGGCAAAGCCCATCGCGCGTGAAAGCCGATCAAGTGCGGCGCGCGCATCCTCGCTTTCAAAGCGTTTGCTTTCAAGATGGTTGAAGATCGCGCTAACGCGGACCCCTTCATTGGCAAGCCAGCGAATTTCGCCAGCGTCGCCGCGTTTACGCGGTGCTTGTACCGCCTTGTGATGGATCGCCACCACCTGCCACTGATCATTAAGCACGGGGGAGCCTGATGATCCGGGCTCAGTATCAGTGGTGTAGTGGATGAAGCTTTCCGTAACGCCGGGCACTTTTTTCGGATCTAGCTTTAAGATCTGGCTCGCATGGATTGCAATTTGTTTGGCCGTACCATTTGGATGCTGAATGATGCTGATCCATTCGCCGTCAACCGATTTGCCTTTTAACGGGAGTAATGGCAGCCAGCCGTACCGCTCAATCGGCACGCCGTAATCAGACATTGGGGCAACGGCAACGAGCGTGATATCAAGTTCAGTGCTGGTGTAGAAAAGCTGACCCGGATCAAGATTATATTGCACGGCGCGGCGCATCACCCCGTCGATGTCATGTTCATAATTAAATTCGGCTTCGGCCTGTGCGGCTTCGGCGGGCGAAGACAGCACATGATTGTTGGTGATCAGCAAGCGTGGCCCGATCAGGAAGCCCGTGCCATATGCCTCACCGCCCTCAACCGGAAGCTTGATCCGGCATACCGCATCAGCAGCACGGCGTCCGCGATCAAGGAAGTTGATTGAAAGCAGATCGCTTTCACCGATGATCCGTTCATAGCCGTTGGGATCGCTCTTGCGGTTTTCGGCGTATTTCTTGCGGAGGTAGAATGCGTCGTCATCCATTGCGCGCGTGGTGCGTTCTGCGCGCTGCGCTGGCGGAACCGTTGCCTGTCGCACGTCTAAGGCCTGCGCAATCGCGGCTTCAAGCGCTGGATTGTTGATGACGACAATATCGCTGCGTTCACTAGCGCTTCGGTCTTTGTCCGGCATGGCCCGCCTCCTGATCTCAGTTGCGACTCGCAAAGCGATAGTGGATTTGGCCAGATCAATGCGTGATTGGCATCACGGCCTAAATCAGCCGCAGCGCGTTCACCGTGAGCCACAGCCCCGCAGCTATCAGCAGGGCAGCCGCAATACGGCGCAGTAAAAGCAGTGGAAGCACCCCCGGCCATTCGTCACGCAAAAGTAGCGCCGGAGTTGCCGCGACCATGACGCCCGCAAAGCCCCCTGCAATCGCAAAGCCCGCCATATCGCTGCGCGCCGCCAGACCCGCAACAATAAACGGGCTTGCGCCTGCGATCTGGGCGGGGAAAAAGCGTGTCAGACTGGCCAAAAACGGTCGTGTCAAGGTGACTGGCTTGGCGGGTTTAACCCGGAGCAGCATGGGCAATCCGGCAAATAAGAGCGCAAGTGCTGCAAACAGCGTCCGCGCCTCATATGTCAGGAGATTGGAGATATAGCTTCCACCAAATCCACCAATGCTCAAATTGACCGCCGTGACGATGATGAGCGCTGCATAAATTGGCCGGTGATCGGCAAATGTCAGCCCAAGCCGGTGCGCTTGATTTTGCACCCGGTCACCCGTTTCGGCGAGCAGCACCGCGATAAAGACAGGGATGAGTGCGTCCACACCCTCTACCCATAGAGACGTTGGTTCACCGCCGCCAGATAGGATTGCGCCGCTGCTGGATCAACGCGCTCACAGCCAACCGCATCACGCATCGTTTCAAGGAAGGGCAACACCATGATGCTACATTCTGAGCCTGAAAGCGCGCTTTCAAGACCGCGTGCCAGCTCCTCAACCGGAAGCAGGCCATATGCGCGCGCGATCCGCCGTACTTCGTCAACTTGGTGGGCAAGCTGATGCACGTTCATATGTGGCAATTGTTCAGCGAGCGTATCAATCCGGTCGCAAAGCTGCGCCTTGATCTGCATCAGCGCATCACAGGCAATCCCCATTGACCATACTCCCAAACTACTTTGTGGGAGCCTTGCACAATTATGGTTACAAAGATGTTAACGTCCGCCGCGCACTACCGTGGTCATCACTTCTGACGTCACAGGATAGCCAAGATGCGTCGGAATACAGAGATGCCGCTCACCGTCGCGATCTTCGAAATAGGGGCAGATGATTTCAACAGGAATATCGCGGGCATGAACTTCGGCAGTGGCAAAATCCTCAAATAGCGCAAGCCGTTCAAGATTGCGCCGCGTCGGAAAAATCACTTTGACCTTGCCCGTGTCAGCGGCGGTCAAAAGATCAGCCGCACTCGCCCAGAAACTTAGCACATTCTCGGTCTGATCAACCACGGGTTCGGGTGTGTCGGCAGGAACACGTGCGATATAGAAGCGCGTGTCAAACACCCGCGCCTCACGAAAATTGGGCCGCCAGCGCGCGAACGGGATCAGCGGATTGAGATCAAGCGTTGCTTGGCGCTCATCAAGCAGTGTGCTGAATAGTTCGCGCGCATGAAGCCGTGCTTGGGCCGCTTCTATCCAATCCTGCGAGGGGGCGGTTGAAAAACCGATGGCGATGCCGCTTTCTTCCAAAGTTTCGCGGATCGCGGCAACGCGCGCCGCCGCCTCATCAATTTCAAGTGCGTGGTCACTTGCGAAGTAGCGGCTGTCGGCAGCAATGGCATGATCATCATCGTCAATCCGCCCACCGGGAAAGACAATTGCGCCGCCCGCAAACGCCATTTTGGCGGATCGCTCGACAACCAGCAGCTCAGGCGGCGCACCATCGCGTTCGCGAAACAGCACCAGTGTGGCGGCGGGCGTGGCAGGGACTAATGATCCATCATCGTCAATATTGTCATTCATGAAAGATGGCCTATCCTGCATCTGGCGCTTGTGAAAGGGGCACCGGGTAGATTGGAGTCAGAATATGGGCATCGTTGAGATTATCGGCGTGGCAGGCAGCGTCAGTCTGCTCGCGGGTTGGCGGCTTTATTTGTGCGCCTTTGGCATTGGCCTTGCGATGCGTTTCGGCTGGATTGAGGCACCTGAGCATTTGGCGAGCCTTGCCGTGCTGTCCAACAATTGGGTGCTTGGTGCATCAGGCATTGGCATGATTGCCGAATTTTTCGCTGATAAGGTGGCGTGGCTCGACTCGCTTTGGGATACCGTTCACACTGCGATCCGCCCGATTGGCGGGGCGCTGCTCGCGCTCGCGCTCGTCGATGCGTCTGACCCGACTTGGCAGGTGATCACGCTGCTGCTTGGCGGCGGGGCATCGCTTCTCAGTCACGGCGCAAAGGCCGGCACCCGCGCAGTGGTCAATGCCAGCCCCGAACCGTTTAGCAATATTGCGGTGTCGACGGGTGAAGACGTGATCACTGGCGGGCTGTTGGCGCTGGTGCTGGCCAATCCGGGGGCGGCGGTTATCGTTGCGATCTTGCTCACTGGGGCTGCAATATTCGCGATTGTGATTGTGCGCCGAATCCTCAAACGGCTGTTCGCACGTGAGGCGAAGGCAGCTTAACCCTCTCCCCTCGCGGGAGAGGGAGGGATAAAACTAACGTGTTGGCCGTGCCTTATAAGGTGCCTTGGGTTTGCGCGGGCCATCGCCGCCAAAGGATTTGCGTTCGGGACGTGCGCCGCTGCGTTCTGGCCGTGGCCCACTGCGATCCGGACGCGGCCCGCTCCGTTCAGGGCGGGGGCCATGGTCAGCGCGGGGGGCAAGCGTTGGCCTGCCGCCTTCGACAGCTTCAATCCGGACATCATCATCACCGTCCTGTCCGTCACTCGCCGGTTTTTTGAGTGCGGCGGCAAAACGGCTGGCGGCAGCGCGCGATACCGCAAACTGCGTCTCACCGGGGCCAATCTTGATCGCGCCAACATCTTGCTTGGTGATGTGACCGCGACGGCAGAGCAAAGGCAATATCCAGCGCGGATCAGCGTTATTGTTGCGGCCAATGTTCATCCGGAACCACACAGCATCATCAAAACCAGCGTGATCGCGCGGATTACGCGCCTCGGCACCGCGTTCGGGGCGTTCGCTGCGTTCGGGCCTGTCACCGCGCTCTGGGCGATCACCACGCTCTGGCCGATCACGCCCACGATCACGCCCGCCACCGTCGAGCATATCCTCAGGCGCTGGCAGCTTCGCCCGGTGAACCCGGACGAGCGCCGCCGCAATATCTTCAGCACTCCGTTCGGCGAGCAAGCGCGCACCAAGTGCCCGGTCTTCCTCTTCGAGTTCAACCGGGGCTAGCAGCGCTTCGAGCAAGCGTTCATGATCGCCCTTGCGGATGTCCTCGGGCGTTGGCACACCGACCCACTCAACGTCAATTTTTGCGCCGCGCAACATCATCTCAACGCGCTTGCGACGCGGATAAGGCACGATGATGACTGCGGTGCCCTTTTTGCCCGCGCGGCCTGTGCGGCCTGAACGGTGCTTGAGCGTCTCAGCATCGCGCGGCAGTTCAACATGGATCACAAGGCTGAGCGTTGGCAAATCAATCCCGCGCGCGGCAACGTCAGTCGCTACGCATACCCGCGCCCGGCGATCCCGCAGCGCTTGCAGCGCATGATTGCGCTCCTGCTGGCTATGCTCGCCTGACAGCGCAACAACACTAAAGCCGCGTTCATTCAGGCTGTTATGGAGATGGCGGACATTATCGCGCGTCGCACAGAAGAGCATTGCCGATTCGGCTTCATGCAAGCGCAGCAAGTTAACGACGGCGTTTTCAATGTCGGGCGGGGCGACCGTGACGGCCTGAAAACTAATATCGCCGTGACCGCGATCTTCGCCAGCGGTTGAGATGCGGAGTGCGTCGCGCTGATAACGTTTGGCGAGCGCAACGATCGGTTTTGGAATCGTTGCCGAAAACATCAGAGTGCGACGCTCGGATGGGGTCGCATCAAGGATGCTCTCAAGCTCTTCACGAAAGCCCATGTCGAGCATTTCATCGGCTTCATCGAGAACAGCCACGCGCAGATGCGAAAGATCAAGCGCACCGCGCTCAAGATGATCGCGCAAGCGGCCCGGCGTTCCAACGACAATTTGCGCGCCTTGGCTCAGCGTGCGCCGTTCTTTCGAGGCGTCCATTCCGCCAACGCAAGTCGCAATCCGCGCGCCTGCTTTGCCGTAAAGCCAGACCAGTTCGCGGCTGACCTGAAGCGCTAGTTCGCGCGTTGGCGCAACAATCAGCGCAAGCGGTTCGCGCGCAAAGCCAACCTTGCCACTGTCTAAAATCTGGTCAGCCATCGCGAGACCAAAGGCAACCGTCTTGCCAGAACCAGTCTGCGCCGAAACGATCAAATCGCGTCCGACAGCTTCGGGTTGGAGGACTGCGGCCTGAACCGGGGTTGGCGTTTCATAACCACGCGTGGCGAGCGCCTCAGCCAAAAGCGGGGGTAAAGTATCAAATATCATGGGTAAATGTCCGTTATGTTCAGCCGCCTTTGGCGGTTTACGCGCCTTCTGTCCATCTTTGTGAATTTATAGGGCTTCACAAATTGATGAAATCGATCAGATACATGGAAAATTCTGGCTGTAGTGATCATCCGGGCTGCGCTATGGCGTGACATCACATAAGTATCAAAGCAACTGAGACAGGAGTATCTCCAATGAATGATATGAGCAAATGCCCCGTCATGCATGACGGCCCACGGACTATGGTTGGCCGTACCAACCAAGATTGGTGGCCCGATGCATTGCAGCTTGAAATCCTGCGCGAGGGCGGCCGTATCGCCGATCCGATGGGTGCAGATTTTGACTATGCGACGGCATTCAAGTCGATCGATTATCAGGCGCTGAAGGCAGACCTGACTTCGCTGATGACCGACAGTCAGCCTTGGTGGCCCGCAGACTATGGCCATTACGGCCCATTTTTCATTCGGATGTCTTGGCATGCCGCTGGCACTTATCGCACCGGCGACGGTCGCGGTGGTGCCGGCAGCGGGCAACAGCGGTTTGCGCCACTCAATAGCTGGCCAGACAATGGCAACCTAGACAAGGCCCGCCGCCTGCTTTGGCCGGTCAAGCAAAAATACGGCAACAAGATTAGTTGGGCTGATCTGTTTGTCCTCGCTGGCAACGTCGCAATTGAATCGATGGGCGGGCCCGTGTTTGGCTTTGGCGGCGGTCGCAAGGACGTGTTTGAGCCAGAGACGGTCTACTGGGGCACCGAAAATCTGTGGGTCGATCAGGGCGCTGAAACCCGCATCATCGCTGAAAAGGGCAAGGACCTCGAAAGCCCGCTTGCCGCGATCCAGATGGGCCTCATCTATGTCAATCCTGAAGGGCCGGGCGGCGTCGCCGATCCGCTGCTGTCGGCACGTGACATGCGCGAAACCTTCACGCGAATGGCGATGAACGACGAAGAAACTGTGGCGCTGACGGCCGGCGGGCACGCCTTTGGCAAGGCGCATGGTGCAGCACCCGCCGACAGCTTTGGCGGTAGCCCAGAATCCGAAGTCTTGGCATTGCAAGGCTTTGGCTGGCTGACCGATGCCGACGAAATTGGTAGTGGCAACATCACCACGTCGGGTATCGAAGGTTCGTGGTCGAACAACCCAACCTCGTGGAGTCACGATTATTTCCGACTGCTGTTCAAGTATGACTTTGAACTGGTTCACAGCCCGGCAGGCGCGCAGCAATGGACGCCAATCAACCCTGATCCGGCCGACATGGCGCCTGATGCACGCGACCATTCCCAGAAGGTGCGGACGATCATGACCACGGCGGACATGGCGCTGAAGATGGATCCCGAATACCGCAAGATTTCGGAACGCTTCCTTGCCAATCCAGCTGATCTTGACGATGCCTTTGCCCGTGCATGGTTCAAACTATGCCACCGCGACATGGGGCCAAAGGTACGCTATCTTGGGCCAGAAGTGCCAGCCGAAAACCTGATCTGGCAGGATCCGGTTCCTGCGGGCCAAATGCCTTCGGATAGTGCGGTTTCCGCATTCAAGTCGGCGATCCTGAACAGCGGCCTTTCGGTTGCTGATCTGGTTAAGGCGGCGTGCGCTTCGGCCTCCACCTATCGCAATTCGGATCATCGCGGCGGCGCTAATGGTGCCCGCGTCCGCCTCGCCCCACAAAACGGCTGGGCCGCGAATGATCCCGATGAACTGGGCAAGGTGCTCGCCAAGATCGAAGAACTTCGGGGCGATTTGTCGGTGGCCGATGCCATTATACTCGCTGGTTCAGCTGCCATTGAAAAGGCCGCGAGGGATGGGGGCTTCACCGTCTCCGTACCCTTCACCGGCGGACGCGGCGATGCAAGTGATGCGCAGACTGATGCCGAAAGCTTTGAACCGCTTGAGCCTTTTGCCGATGGCTTCCGCAACTATCTGCGGACCAAGGCAAGCGTGAAGACCGAAGACATGATGGTCGACAAGGCGCATCTGCTCGGCCTTTCCGCGCCAGAGATGACGGTTCTCGTCGGCGGTATGCGCGCGCTGGGTGCGGTCAGCGGCAATAGCGGCCACGGCGTGCTCACCGCCCGCGCAGGTCAGCTCACCAATGACTTCTTCGTCAATTTGCTGTCAATGAAGACCAAGTGGATTGCGGTCGCGGGCAGAGACGATGAGGAATTTGTCGGCTTTGACCGCGCATCCGGCACCGAACTCTGGCGCGCAACCCGCGCTGACTTGGTCTTCGGTTCCAACTCACAATTGCGTGCAGTTGCCGAAGTCTATGCGCAGGACGACAATAAGGAAAAGTTCGTGCACGACTTTGTCGCTGCGTGGGTCAAGGTGATGAATGCGGATCGCTTCGATATCGCTTGAGTATAAACAATAAAACACCCGCCGGTGATAACTCACCGGCGGGTGCCTTTTTTCCTCCCCAGGAAAATCGGACGGCTTAGCCGAATTGGTTCATTGTATTGTGGACGCCGCCTGCCTTGAGCGCGGCTTCGCCAGCAAAATATTCCTTATGATCATCACCAAGGTCAGAGCCTGACATATTCTGGTGCTTGACGCAGGCGATGCCTTGGCGAAGCTCCTGACGCTGAACGCCGAGGACATAACCAAGCATCCCGGCCTCACCGAAATACTCCTTCGCCAGATTATCAGTCGAGAGCGCCGCTGTGTGATAGGTGGGCAGCGTGATCAGGTGATGGAAAATCCCCGCGCGCTTAGCGCCATCAGCCTGGAAAGTGCGGATGCGCTTATCGGCAGCGATCCCAAGTTCGCTGTCGTCATATTCAGCGCTCATCAGTTTGGCACGGTCATAGGCCGAAACATCAAGCCCTTCAGCCTTCATCGCGTCATAAACTTGCTGACGGAAATTGAGCGTCCAGTTGAATGAGGGCGAATTGTTATAAACCAGCTTTGCGTTTGGAACGACTGCACGGATGCGATCCATCATGCTCGCAATTTGCTCAACATGGGGTTTCTCAGTCTCGATCCAAAGCAGATCAGCGCCGTTTTGCAGCGAAGTGATGCTGTCAAGAACGCAGCGATCTTCGCCAGTCCCGGCGCGGAACTGGAACAGGTTTGACGGCAGTCGTTTGGGCCGCAGCATCTTGCCGTCGCGGTTGATGATGACGTCGCCGTTGCGCGCGGTTGCCGGATCAATCTCCTCGCAATCAAGAAAGGCGTTATACTGATCGCCAAGATCGCCGGGTGCGTTGCTGACCGCGATTTGCTTGGTAAGGCCAGCGCCAAGCGAGTCGGTGCGCGTCACGATGATCCCATCCTCAACCCCGAGTTCAAGGAAGGCGTAACGGCAGGCGCGCACCTTCGCGAGGAAATCCTCATGCGGCACAGTGACTTTGCCGTCCTGATGGCCACACTGCTTTTCATCCGAAACTTGGTTCTCAATCTGGAGCGCGCAGGCACCCGCCTCAATCATCTTTTTGGCGAGCAGATAGGTTGCCTCAGCATTGCCAAAGCCAGCGTCGATATCCGCAATGATCGGCACGACGTGCGTCTGGTAATTTTCAACCTGAGCCAGCAGGTCGCGCTCTTTGGCACCATCACCAGCGGCGCGCGCGGCGTCGATATCGCGGAACAGCAAGCTCAGCTCACGCGCATCGGCTTGGCGCAGGAAGGTGTAGAGCTCCTCAATAAGTGCCGGAACGCTCGTCTTTTCGTGCATTGATTGATCAGGCAGCGGGCCGAACTCGCTGCGCAGTGCGGCAACCATCCAACCCGACAGGTAGAGATATTTGCGCTTTGTCGTGCCGAAATGCTTTTTGATCGCGATCATCTTTTGCTGCGCGATGAAGCCGTGCCAACAGCCGAGCGACTGGGTATATTGCGACGAATCCGCATCATAGGCCGCCATATCTTCGCGCATGATTTTCGCGGTGTAACGCGCGATATCAAGCCCGGTCTGGAAACGATTCTGAAGCCGCATCCGCGTGACAGCCTCGGCATCAATCCCGCTCCATGTGCCATCTTTCGATTGGATAAGCTGACGGGTGGTGGCGATGTGATTTTGGTACGTCATTTTACAAACTCTTTCGTGAAGTGACTCTTGGTTGTGCAAAAGTTGCCAAAGGTGCCTTGCATCGTCGAGATAAATCTGTAAATTTTCTTGTGTCCGCGTGGCATAAATAGCCTTAATTCTTGTCATATTGTAAATTATATGACAAATATATGCGATGACCACACAGAAGCTTTTCGCCGGACACGCTGTCCGCCGCATCCGCCGCGCCTCGGGGTTGACGCAGGCGGTGATGGCGCAGAGCCTTGATGTCTCGCCAAGCTATCTCAATCTGATCGAGCGTAATCAGCGTCCGCTCACCGCGCCAATCATGCTGCGCCTTGCCGAGCGTTATGATTTTGATCCGCGCGCACTTAGTGGCGATGTGCCGGGCGGCGGGGCCGAGGCGCTGCGCCGACGCCTCGCCGATCCGATTTTTGCCGATCTCAATATTGATCGCGCGCAGCTTGAAGAATGGATCGCTGCCAGCCCTGATGCGGCAGAGGCCTTCGCCCGCGCCTTTGATCGCGGCGCGGACGGAGGCGCAACGCCCCAAACTGCAGACGCCCTCGCCCCCGTCCGCCGTGAGATTGAACGCTGGCGCAACCATTTCGCCGATCTCGACAGCATGGCCGAAACGCTCTCGGATGAACTGCGCCTCACCGCGTCTGATCTCTATGCCGCCATCGATGAGCGGCTGCGTGTCAAGCATCAGCTTTCGCTGCGTATCCTGCCGGTTGAGGTGATGCCCGATATGCTGCGACGGCTTGATCTCCACGCGCGCCAACTCCAGCTTTCCGAACTTCTCGACCCCGCCTCGCGCACCTTTGGCGCGGCGTATCAGCTTGCCCAGCTTGAGGCGAAGGATGAAATCGAAGCACTGGTACGCGGCGCTGACTTTGCCGACCGCGCGAGCGAACGCCTCTACCGCCGCCATTTGACAAGCTATTTCGCCGCAGCACTCATGATGCCTTATGCGCGGTTTTTGCGCGCGTGCGAAGGGACGGGCTATGACGCTGAACTGCTCCAACGCCGTTTTGGCGCGGGCTTTGAACAAGTCGCGCACCGCCTTACCACGCTCCACCGCGTCGGCAGCAGAGGGCTGCCCTTCTTCATGATCAGGATCGACCGCGCCGGGCAAAGTTCAAAACGCTATGTCGGCGCGAGCGGATCAGCCCTTGCCGAGGCCGAACGCCGCTGCCCGCTGTGGCGCGTGCATGATGCGTTTGACCTGCCCGGACGGCTGATCACGCAGCTTGTGACGCTTGAGGACGACAGCCGCTGGTTCACCCTCGCGCGCACCGTCCACCCCCAGGGCGGCCGCATCGGCGGCGTCCGCGCTGAATTCGCCATAGGCTTGGGCCTCGCCGCAGACCTCGCCAGCCCGCTCGCCGCCACACGCGGCATCGACCTAAAACGCGGCGACGCGACGCCGATTGGCCTCGGCTGCACCGCCTGCACAAGGCCAAACTGCCCGCAGCGCAGCGCCCCCCCAGCAGGCCGCACGCTGACATTCAGCGAGAAAGAACGCGGGCTGACGGCCTTCTCATTCGTGGGGGATTGAGGGGCCGCCAAGATGAACATCCGTTCAGAAGGCCACACTAAGCCTGTCCTGAGCTTGTCGAAGGGGTCTCACCAAAACGCGCATTATCTTTTCCTCTTCGCGCCTTCGCGTGAACCCCTAGTCCCTCAAGGCGCGCGGCGCGGCCTGATTGATCTCGCGCGAAGGCGCAAAGGCGCGAAGAAGAAGATGCGAGAAAGTGATTATTCTAAGAAGCACACCCCTTCCAAAAAGTCTCGGAAAACTCAGGAAGTTGACACTGAATCGGTATATTTACGCAGCCCGCGCGATGTGAAAAATGTGGCACAGCGGATGGGCCGCAGTGAAGCATGGAGAGGGGCGAACGAGAGGCGAGAGCAACAATCATATTTGGAACATATCATGAATATTTTCTGTAGGAAAGGATTTTGATTGGTGAGGGTTGAGCGGCATACTATGACCTAACTACTGGAAGCGTATTCAAATATCGCAAAAATCCAACGCCATTCCAAAGCTCATGATTCCCGATAACATATAGAGCCTCTTTGGCACGTGTTACCGCAACATTAACCAGATTTGGTGTGCTGCCAGCCCAATTACGCGCGCCACTATGCTCCGGTAGGCTCGCACCAAGTACAAAAATTACTGCTTGGGCTTCGCGACCTTGCACAGTGTGAACGGTTCCCACATTGTCAGATGCCCAACGGCGTGCGTCACCAAACCAATCGTTCAGATCATGTTGTTCAGCAATCATGCGCCTCAACCCGTCTTGTACTGCAACAAAAGGTGTAACAATGAACAGGTCTGGAGATACGCCGCGTTGCTGCAAAGCACGCAACATCGCAACCACTTGTAGCCCTTCTTCGGATGACCATTTATCATCAGCCTTCCCCAGTATGTCGATCCACCGCGAAGCGCCGAGGATGTCTCGAATTGGCGAACTTGCACTCGTTTTTGCCTGAACCATCTGACCATCATAAGCAGCACGATTTGAAATTGAGAACATCGGGTCAGCGCATCGTCGATGAACAAGCAACGGAACACCCACCTCTCTGATACCATCACCGATTGGAAACTCTGCGACATAAGGTGTCGCTGCATCGGACACGGTTTGCACAGAAGCCATCGGTGCATTGTAAAGTTGCGGAGAAACGCCAAATCGGCGGCAAATTGTACTCGTCAGACTTGCTGGCAGAGTAACAACCGGTTCAATTTGAATTGGGTCGCCTACAACTATTGCCCGCTTACAACGCATCAGTGCGCCGACAGCAGCCTGCGGAGGTGCCTGCCCCGCTTCATCAACAAGCAGCATACCAAATGTCGGCTTATTAAGCGGCTCGAACATCCTATTAACTGAAGCGAAGGCAGTCGAAATGACGGGTACGGCCAAAAACAAACTCTGCCAAAGCTCGGGAATCATCGGATACCGTGCGTCATCTTTAGGGATATTCCCCATGATCGCAGACATCGCACTCGCCAGATTATGCCGCATTGGCTTCGCTGCCGCCGCCATGAACGCCTCATGCAAGCGCATTGCCGCGACGAATAGCGCTTCGCGCTTATGGTGAATGCTTTGATCCAGCCACGGTGGGGTAAGCTGCTTTTCCTCATGAGCTTTATCGAAAAACGCATCGTCAATAAATCGCTCGCCAATCGCAGTTTTGCCTTCGCGCGCAATGCTAAGCAATGATGCAAACTCGCGCTCCCAAGCTTCAACCTCTGAATATGTTGGCAGCTTACGCACACAGCGTTCAATCGCACTTTTAAGATTTGGGGGGATGATATCTTTGGCCGTTTCGACATTCAAAAATACACGAGAGCGTAATTCAGCATTACGCGCTGTCCAATCACGCGCAGCTTTCGTGCGGAGGAGTCTGAACCAGAAGCCGGGACGCTGAGGCAGTAGGTCACGCCATGCCGTGATTGCATCAATAACATTAGGCAAAAAGGCGTTTTTAAGTCGTATAAGCTCGACCTGAGATATTGCTTCGACGACTTCTTTTTGTAATCTTTGGAACTCGGCGCGCGCTTTACGCCAAAGGGCAAGCGCCTCATTCTTTTCTGCCGGGGGTTGGTGCCGTTCTACAACCAGTGGCAAACGCTTTATAGTCCTGCCAGTTGTTGGGTCTTTCGCCTCAATCCAATGGGGCTTTCCAGCAGCATGACCCAGCCAGCGACGGAGGCTGTTGTCATCATTCCACCAAAAACTCTGCGTGAATGTAAACCGATTGGATGAATTACCGAGTACCGCAGCGATTAAGCCCCAACTTTCATGACCGAGAAGCGTATCTGAAACAGTGTGCAAATGGCGAAGCTGATGCACATCATTGATCGCATCTTTGCCGGGCTACTCACGACTGACGTTTTCGACCGCTTTGTTGTTGGATGATGCGACTATTACCTCAAACCCGCATATCGACGGATCGGGTATATAAAGATGCAGAAATGCTTGCCCCGCTTTCACCTTCACCCCACTATGCTTGAAGGCGGTTTCTGGATCTGCAAATGCGGCCATACGCTCTGCGCGCTGGACAATTTGATCCGCCACTATGTCGCGAAGCAATGTAGTTTTCCCAGTGCCCGGTGGCCCGTTGACGGCAATTATTCCACCCGCTTTCAATTCCTCATGTGCAATGTTCACAGCCGCCTGTTGAAGCAAAACCAGAGGATGCCCGCCTTTGACTGGCCAACGCGCTTTTGGGAAACGCATCGGCTCTAGTACGCGCGCTAAAGCTTGATCGTCTTTGAGAATTTCTGTTCGCTTTTGCTTTGGTTCTAAACCCAAATAGCGCGCTAGCTGCTGGGGAGCGGTACCGTTCTCAAACTGATTGCGCGCTCTAGTAAGGTCGCGGAGAAAAAAGCTGTTGAGCAGCATCGCATCGGGCACATCGGAGCGCGTAAAATATTGATAAGTCCTGATTGCGAACGTCGATGGACTGATCAGCCCCAGCGGAATTTGCAGTTCATTTTGTAGCCAATGAAAAGCCTCATCGATTATCCTGCGAGTAAGAGGCTGGTATTTTGAGCTAGCGCTATCAGCACCGTTTTCTCGAATCTCAGGTCGTAAAAGCAGTTTGCTCAGCCGCGCGATAAGCTCTTGCTCAACATCGGCCCAGTCTCCAAGCGAGGCAAGGTCGCCAGAAAGTGTAGGTCGTAACGCCCATGAAAAACTTGCAATGCTGATAGGCTCATCCCCTACCGGTCGCCCAGCGCGGTCAACAAGAACTGCTGCGGCAATTGCGTAATCCTGTCCTCTTTTGCGTTCAGGACGGTCATCCGAATATATTTTCAATAGTGCTTCGACGGCCTGACTCTGATCGATAATCCCCAGCGGAACCTGATAAAATAACTTGTAATTCGGTTTCGATTTTTCACCGCCACCCTCCCAAGGCATAGTGCGGGTGAGCGGCGCCACCGCAGCGCGATTACCAGCCGCGAGACTTTCCGGGCGCCGATAACTCTGAGGACTGAGAGCCTCCAAAGCCGTCCAAGCAGCTAAAATTTTCTCTGGCGCGTTCAGTATAGGCGGCATGGGTTCTTTGAGCATTGTTGGCTGAGATTCGGCAGCAAAAGAGGCATTTTCTGTAGGAAAAAAATGTAACGATGAATCGTTTGGCGGCTCATAACCTTGCTGATCCGGTAGCCGGCGATTCTTAACCGTCAAATTTTCAATCTGATCAGCAACAATCAATTGCGTTAAACGCAACCGAAGGCGTTTGGCTCGATCTGTATTGCGATAACTGAGTTCAACCTGAATAATTTTGAGTTCGTCAACGTTGTGCTGATATTCTTCAACCAGTTTTTCAAGCTCGCCAATGCTCGTCTTGAAATATGGCCGATCTTTCATAGAATCAGAAGTCCTTATCAAGCCATTTCAGTTAACTCGTATCATAAGAATAAATATAAAAAAGCAATCACTGTTATACCCTCACCCCTTGCGCTCCCCAGCAATCACCTTTGCCGCCTGACTCCCCCCCCTTGGGAGGATCATTAGGTCGTTGCCGCTGGCGATGATGATGAGGTCGCTTACGCCGCTGACTGAGATGCGCAGGCCATCGCTGCGGATGAGGGTGTTGCGGCTGTCGAGCGCGATCACGTCTCCGCCGATGACGTTGCCGCGTTCGTCCTTTTGCCCGAAATCGTGGAGCGCATCCCAACTGCCAATGTCTGACCAGCCCATGCTGACGGGGACGACGGCAACGCGATCTGCTTTCTCCATCACGGCATAATCGATTGAGTCCGACGGGCAGGCGGCGAAGGCGTCTGCGTCGGGGTGGATGTGGGTGCCGTGGCGCGCGGCGCCCGCCATTGCGGCCCTCGCAGCGGCGAGCATTTCGGGCGCGTGGACGGCGAGTGCGCCCAAGTACATATCGGCGCGGAGGAGGAAGATGCCGCCGTTCCAAACATGGTCTCCACCCGCGATCATCGCCTCGGCCGCCACGCGGTCTGGCTTTTCGACGAAGCGCGCGACTTTGTGGACGCCCTCGGCCAGTTGTTCGCCAACCGCGATGTAGCCGTATCCGGTTTCGGGGCCAGTTGGGGCGATGCCGAAGGTGACGAACCAGCCTTCGCCAACCAGTGGCAGTGCGGCGGCGATGGCGGCTTCAAACGCGGCACCGTCGGCAATCACATGGTCACTCGGCATGATCAGGAGGGCGGCTTGCGGGGATGCCGCAAGGGCTGCAAGCGCGATGGCGGGCGCGGTATTGCGCGCGCAGGGTTCAAGGATGATCGCGGCGGCGGGGTGGCTAAGCTGTGCATCAACCAATGCTGCGTGCCCCGCGCCCGATACGATGATCGGCGGATCATAACGCGACGGATCGGCCACGCGGGCGAGCGTGAGTTCAAACATCGTTTGATCAGCGGTGAGCGGCAGGAACTGTTTTGGCCGATCCTCCCGCGACATTGGCCAAAGCCGGGTGCCAGCGCCGCCTGAAAGGATGACGGGGGTGATTTTGGGGAAGTCTGTCATGTGCGGCCTATAGCGGGGGGTGGGGTTTGCTTGCAAACGCGCGAGAGGCAAATACGCTCCCTTCAGCAAATATTTGTAAATTTGAGCGACAGTGGCACAGGTGTCGGAAAATTTGACGTTTTCTTCATTCTAGGGAGTTGATTCGCAGAGCGTGTTTAGAGTCTTCAAACATTATGTGCCGCACGCGGTGGTGTTGCTGGCGCTGCTTGATTTCCTGTTGCTGGTGACGGCAGCGGAATTGGCGTGGGTGGTGCGCGCGCGCCAGATTGATATGTTCGTTGATCCCATGACGACGCGGCTGCTGCCACTGCTGACCTTCGCGGTTGCGGTGCAGACGGCGATGATTGCAGTTGGCGTGTACGGGATTGATTCGCTGCTGTCGCTGCGCTTTGCGGCGGCGCGGTTGCTCGTCGCGATTTCGCTTGGCGTGATTTTCATGTCGATCATGTTTTTCGCGCTGCCGGGGATTACGCTGTGGCGGTCAAACTCGCTCTATGCGATGGTTTTTGGCTATGTCCTGATGGTCTTTGTTCGCGCGCTGTTTGGCAAATTGCTTGGTAGTGATGGCTTTAAGCGGCGTTTGCTGGTGCTTGGTGCGGGCCCACGCGCGGCGCGGATCAGGAGCCTCGCGGCGGAGAAGGGCGTTGGCTTCATCGTTGTCGGCCATGTCGCGATGAATGACTGTGAGCCCGTGATCCCCACCGCGATCAACCGCGTTCATATCGAAAATCTCGCCGAACATGCGACTTTGCTCAACGCAAGTGAGGTGGTGCTTGCGCTTGAGGAGCGGCGCAATGCGCTGCCGTTTAATGATCTGATCCGCGTCAAAACGACGGGGGTGCATGTCAATGAGCTGACTTCATTCCTTGAACGCGAAACGGGGCGGGTTGATCTTGATACGGTCAATCCGTCATGGCTGATTTTTTCGGATGGCTTTTCGAGCGGGCGGCGGCTGTCCTCCTTTGCCAAGCGGATATTCGACATCCTCGCTAGCCTCGCGTTGCTGGTGATTGCGGCGCCGCTGATCCTGATTGGGGCGATCTTGGTCAAGCTTGAGAGCAAAGGCCCGGCGTTTTTCCGTCAGACGCGCGTCGGGCTTTACGGTGAAGCGTTTGAACTGATCAAGCTACGCTCAATGCGACAGGATGCTGAGGTCAATGGCGAGGCGGTGTGGGCGCAGAAGGATGATCCGCGCATCACGCGCGTCGGCAAATTTATCCGGATGACCCGGATTGATGAGCTGCCGCAGGTGTGGAGCGTTCTTAAAGGCGACATGAGCTTCGTTGGCCCGCGCCCTGAACGGCCACAATTTGTCGAGGATCTGGAAACCAAGCTTAATTATTATGCCGAACGCCATATGGTGAAGCCCGGCATCACGGGCTGGGCACAGATCAACTATCCTTACGGGGCCAGCCTTGAGGATGCGCGGCATAAGCTTGAATATGATCTCTATTACGCCAAAAATTACACGCCCTTCCTTGATGTCCTGATCCTGCTGCAAACGTTCCGCGTCGTCCTGTGGCCCGAGGGCGCGCGCTGATGAGTGCGGCGCTCTTCGATTTTATCGGCCAGTGGAGCCATGCGCTCGCCGCGATCCTGTTTGGCGCGCTTGCGGTGTGGCAGGTGCAGCGACAGACGGGCGAGGCGCAGCGGCTGATCCTGCTGTGCGCCGCATTGGTTACAGCACTCTGGGCATTGCTTGTCGCGATGACATCGCATTTCTCGGTGGCGACGCAGATTAGCGAACAGCTCCGCAATGCAGGCTGGCTTGGCTTTATGTATGTGCTGTGGCGCAACGGCGAAAAGGCGCACCGCGCCCGCACGGTCGCGGCACTCTACGCCGTCCTCGCCGGGGTGATTGCGCTCGCGGCCGGGCTGATCCTGATGGGGGAAATGGCCGCACTCTCGCCGCGTTTGCTTGACGCGATGTTTGCAGCGTCAGCGGTCATCCGGATGATGATCGCGGTGGGGGCGCTGCTGCTCGTTCACAATCTTTACAATGCGGCAACGGTTGAAACACGCGCGGCGATCCGCCTGCCGATGTTCGCGCTCACGCTGATGTGGGTTTATGATCTGAACCTCTATACGATCAGCTACCTTGCGCGCACCTCGGCTGATGAACTCTCAGCACTGCGCGGCATTGTCACTGCAACTGCTGCGCTCATTTTCGCGCTTGCCACGCGCCGTTCGCACAATTGGACTGTCCGGCTTTCACGCACGGTCACGTTCCAGTCGCTCAGTCTGGTTGCGATTGGCGGTTATATCGTGATGATGCTGGTGATCAGCTCACTATTAGAGCTGATCGGCGGCGAATATGCGCGGCTGGCCCAAGTCAGCTTTGTTTTTGGTGCCTCAGTGATAGCGCTCGTGCTGCTGCCATCAAGCCGGTTGCGCGCTTGGTTTCGCGTCAAGATTTCCAAGCATTTGTTTCAGCACCGTTATGATTACCGCGCCGAATGGCTGCGCTTTACTGATACGCTCGGAAGGCCCGGCGAGAGCGCAATCCCGCTTGAAACGCGGGTCATTCAGGCGGTGGCCGATATTACTGAATCGCCGGGCGGTATATTGCTACTTCCCGATCCTTCGGGTGGGCTTGTCGCACGCGCGCGGTGGAATTGGCAGTTGATTGACCCGCCCGCACTCGCGGCAAGCTGCGAAACCGCGCACTGGCTTGAAGCAAGCGGTCGCGTGGTTGAGCTTGATCAAATTCGGGCGAGTGGACGCAGTGGCGACGAACACGCACGCCATATCCCCGAATGGTTGATCAGCGAAGCGCGCGCGTGGACGATGATCCCGCTTGTCCATTTTGGGCGGCTGGCAGGGGTGGTGATCCTTGAGCGTCCACCAATTGCACGGATGCTTGATTGGGAGGATTTCGATCTGCTCCGTGTTGTCGGGCGGCAGGTTGCAAGTTATTTGGCAGAGGCGCGCGGACAGGAAGCGCTCTCGGATGCGCAGCGCTTTGATGAATTTAATCGCCGCTTTGCCTTCATCATGCACGACATTAAAAACCTCGTCAGCCAGCTAAGCCTCGTCACGCGCAATGCTGAACGCCATGCCGATAACCCTGAATTTCGCGCCGATATGATCATCACGCTCAAAAATTCAACCGCGCGGATGAATGATCTGCTCGCCAGGCTTTCACAGCATAATAAGGCCCGCCCTGAGGAACCACGCGCGGTCGCACTCCAGCCAATCGCTGAAAGCATTGCCAAGGCCAAGCGCGCCGCGCATCCCGTGATTATCGGCGGCACATCGGGGCTGATCCTACGCGCCGACCCGGCACGGCTTGACCAAGCGCTGAGCCACCTTGTCCAAAACGCGATTGATGCGAGTCCATCGGCTGAACCCGTCAGCATCAATCCGCGCATATCGGGCGATGAAATTGCGATTGACGTGATTGATCATGGTAAGGGGATGACCCCCGCCTTCATCCGCGAACAATTGTTCAAGCCCTTCACCTCAACCAAGGAAGGCGGCTTTGGCATTGGCGCGTTTGAGGCGCGCGCGCTGATCGCGGCGATGGGCGGGCGGATTGAGGTTGCGAGCCGCGAAGGCAAGGGCAGCCGCTTTACCATTATCTTGCCCGGTATCACTGAAGTAAGCCTTGATCCAATTTTAGAGCAGGCCGCAGCATGACCGAAGCACCCAAACCCAAATTGCTGATCATCGAGGATGATGAAGGGCTTCAGCGCCAACTCCGCTGGGCCTATGATGATTATGAAGTGGTCGTTGCGGGAGACCGGACGAGCGCGATTGATGCGCTGCGCGCCGAATCGCCTGCGGTTGTCACGCTTGATCTCGGTCTGCCGCCCGATCCTGACGGGGTGAGCGAAGGCTTTGCCACTTTGGCCGAGATTCTTGCGCTCAAGCCCGATACCAAGGTGATCATCGCATCGGGCCACGGTGCGCGCGAAAGCGCGATGCGCGCGATTGCGAGTGGTGCGTATGATTTTTATCAAAAGCCGGTTGATATTGATGAACTCGGCATGATCGTTGCGCGCGCGTTTCACCTCCATGCGATTGAAGCCGATAATATGCGGCTTGCGGCCCAACCAACGCCTGACTCAACTGTGCTGGGCTGCATGGTGACCGCAGCGCCTGAAATGCTCAAAGTCGCGCGGACGATTGAGCGCGTTGCCGCAGCCGACGTATCGGTTATGCTGCTCGGTGCGAGCGGGACGGGCAAGGAACTGCTTGCACGCGGCGTACATGAGGCGAGCAGGCGCAAGAACGGTGCGTTCGTTGCGATCAACTGCGCGGCGATCCCTGAAAATTTGCTTGAGTCTGAATTATTCGGCCATGAAAAAGGCGCGTTTACGGGTGCTGTCAAAACTACCGAGGGCAAGATTGAGCTGGCGGCGGGCGGCACACTGTTCCTTGATGAAGTGGGGGATATTCCGCTTCCCCTGCAAGTCAAACTGCTGCGCTTCTTACAGGAACGGGTGATTGAACGGATTGGCGGACGTAAGCCCATCGCGGTGGACACCCGTATCGTTTGCGCCACCCACCAAAATCTTGAGGCAATGATCAGCGAAGGTCGCTTCCGCGAAGATCTGTATTACCGCCTCGCCGAAATCGTCGTTCGCATCCCGACACTGGCTGAGCGCCCCGGCGATGCTGGATTGCTCGCGCGGCATTTCCTCATGAAATTTGCGCCGACAATGAACCCGACAGTCAAAGGACTTGCCCCAGATGCGCTTGCCGCAATTGATCAGTGGAATTGGCCGGGCAACGTCCGCGAACTTGAAAACCGGATCAAGCGTGCAGTGATTATGGCCGATGGCAAGTTGGTGAGCGCGGCTGATCTTGATCTCGGCAAGCCTGCGGATAACGATGATGAGATTGATATGATCAACCTCAAAGCCGTGCGCGATGTGGCCGATAGCCGTGCCATCCGCCGCGCGATTGCGCGCACCGAGGGCAATATCTCAAACGCGGCCAAGCTGCTCGGCATTAGCCGCCCGACGCTTTATGATTTGATAAAGCAGCACGGGCTTGTGGTCTGAGGTGATGCGCCTCGCCGCTGCCTTTGCGTTACTTGCGCTCACCCTCCCCTCTGCCGCCCATGCCGCTGACCGGCAGGCGGCACGCAAAGCCATCATTGCGGGCGTAGAGCAATTCTACGCTGGCAAAACGCAAGCGGCGCGGATTGAACTGCTCAATGCGATTAAGGCTGACGGTGATTGGGCGCTTGCGCACGCGCTTCAGGGACGCATTTATTTGACGCTTGCCGACGGGGTTGCGGCTGAGTCTGAACTCCGCCGCGCGGTTGAACTCGGCCTGCCCGAACCGCAAATTCAGCATCTGTTTCTCCACGCTTGGCTGCTCCAGAAAAACTATGACGGCGTGTTGAACGCGCCTGAACTGAGTGGCATCCGTCTCGTCTCGGCGGGCTATACAGCGCGGATTCGTGCGGGTGCCGCAATGGCGCGCGGCGATATTCCGCTCGCTGCGAAACATTTTGACCGCGCTATCGCTCTTGCACCCAAGAGCGCACAGCTTTGGACAGATATTGGAAATTTCCGCTTGATTGGGGGCAATGTTGGCGGCGCGATTGAGGCCGCAACGCGTGCAGTCGATCTCAACCCGCGCAATATCGATGCGATGATGTTGATGGGAAGGCTTGTCCGCGATCAATACGGCCTGATCGCGGCTCTCCCTTGGTTTGAGGGCATTCTCACGCTTGACCCCAACAATGTGTCCACAATGGTGCAGGCGGCAGCCACACTTGGCGAGGCCGGAATGGCGCGCGATATGCTCGCTATGACGCGGCGGATTCAAGCGGTTGAACCCGGCAATCCCGATGCGCGCTATCTCCAAGCCGTGCTCGCCGCGCGTGCAGGCAAACCCGATCTGGCGCGCACACTGCTTTACCGCATTGACGAGAAAATGGACGATGTGCCCGGCGTCAGGCTGTTAAAAGCCGTGCTTGATCTTTCAACGGGCAATAGTGAGCAAGCGATTACCCAGCTTGATGATATTGTGAAGGCACAGCCCGAAAATCTGAAAGCGCGCCGCTTGCTTGGCACGGCGATGTGGCGCGCAGGCGATCCGCGTTCGGCGATTAAAGTGCTCGAACCTGTCGCAAAGCGTGACGACGCCGATAGCTACACCCTGTCAGTCATTGGCCGCGCTTATGAAGACGTGGGAGACCGCGAGGCGGCGGCCGCATATCTTGACCGCGCCGCCCTCCCCGTGCGGGGCGAAGCTGTGCCGTTTGACATGACAAGCGACCTTACGCGGATGGCGATGGTCAACGGCGGCAACCCCGACAACGCCGATGTAGCGATCCCGCGCATCACGGGTTTGATTCGCAGCGGTCAAATCGCCCAAGCATTGCGCAGTGCCGAACATCTGCGCGATCTTAATCAGGGCGCCCCCGCAGCCCATGTGCTGGTCGGCGATGCACTCATCGCGCTTGGGCGGAATGCTGACGGGGTTATGGCTTATGAAAAAGCCGCGAATATTCGCTTTTCCGAACCTATCGCGCTGCGTCTGATTGATGCCAAACGGCGGAGCGGCGATAATGCGGGCGCGGTGCGCGTGCTTGACCTGTTTCTATCGCAAAACCCGCGCAATGTGGCCGCACTTTTGCTCGCATCGGATCATTTTATGGCAACCGGGCAGTGGGACGTTGCCATAGCGATGCTCGACGGCTTACGCGAACGGCTTGGCAACCGCGATGCAACGATCCTCAATAAGCTTGCTTGGGCATGGTTTGGTCAAGGCAATAATGACCGCGCGCTTACCTATGCCGGGGCCGCCTATGCCATGGCAATCAGCAATCCTGCGCTCGCCAGCAGCTATGGCTGGATGCTTTACAAGAGCGGCAAGGATAAAAATGGCGGGATTGCGCTGCTCAAAAAATCAGTCGCGATTGCACCCAACGCGCCGCTACTCCGGTTTCAGCTTGCACAATTGATGGTCGAAAGCGGCGACAAAGCCGGGGCCAAGCCGCATCTGCAAGCCGCAATCGCAATGCCCGATTTTGCTGAACGTAACGCGGCGCAGAACTTGCTCAACCGGATTTAGGATTGCTTAGCAAGCTTACGCGCCATATTCGCGGAGTGTGACTGATCCTGCTCTCTTTGAACGTATTGCCGCAGCACTTGAACGGATTGCGCCGCCGCCTGTTACGCCTGTTGACCCTTCGTCTGCTGCCTATGTTTGGAGCGCGCATGGCCTTACCGCCGCAACCAGCTTTGCTCCGCTACCGATTGATCAACTGACTGGCATTGATGCGCAGCGTGACGCTGTACTGGAAAATAGCCGACGTCTTGCCGCCGGACATGCCGCGCATGATATCCTGCTGTGGGGTGCACGCGGATCGGGCAAATCAGCGCTCGTCAAATCCTGTGTCGCGGCACTTCAAAGCGCGGGCACCGCGATTACACTGATCGAGATTGCACCAGACCGGATCGCCGACCTGCCCCGGCTATTTGCTGCGATTGCGGATTGGCCGCGCGCGGCGGTGATCTTCATTGATGACCTTGCGTTTGAGGGGCAGGATCAATCGACGCGGTTGCTGCGTTCAGTGCTTGAGGGCGGCGCAAACGCCCGGCCAGCACATGCGCGGATTTATGTCACCTCAAACCGCCGTCATATCGTCGCGCGTGACATGGCCGAGCAGGTCAGCGCCATTAACCCGCGCGACTCGGTTGATGACAGCCTTGCGCTTGCCGACCGATTCGGGCTGAGCCTTGGCTTCCATGTATGTGATCAGGATGCCTATCTCAGGGTGATTGCGGTTTATGCAAAAACTTACGGATTTGCTTATGATCCTGCGGGTGCGCTGACATGGGCGGCACAGCGCGGGGCACGGTCAGGCCGGGTTGCCTGGCACTATGCTGTGGAGTGCGCAGGCCGTTTAGGGCGCAAAATTTAATCAAAAACTAATCGATTCGATTAGCTTTTCTAATCGAATCGCGGAGTGTGCCGTGCGCCGGATTGATCCATATAACGGACAATCGGTTGGGATGCAGTCCCGCAAGCCAACCCTCAGGATGTGCAAAACGGGAGACATGCTATGAATAATGTTGCTGGACAAAATTTCTTCGCACCACAGCAGAACGGACGTTGTGGGTGTGATCGCCGATCAATTGTTGATGGGGCTTCGTTTGTGATGGCGGCAGGCATCATGGGCCAGTTTTTCAATCGGCTGGGCAGCGGGCCTTTCGGATTTCCGCAACTGCCCAATCTTTTCAATATTGGCTGCGGTACACCGCCCGCATGTGGCTTCCCCCCTTGTGGCCCGTGCGTATTGCCGGAGCCCAAGAACACATGGACAGCAAGCATGACCGGCGGCAACACCGCTAAGGTCGATCTCGGCGACGGCAACCGTCTCGAAATTGATGAGCGTTCAAGCCAAATCAGCATCATCAATGACAAGACCGGCGAACGCACCCGCATCTGGGGTGATCCGCATGTCGAAATTGATGGCAAGCAGGCTTATGATTTCTGGGGCACGACGACCTTCACGCTCGAAAACGGCACTAAGATTACGATCAACACCGAGCAGTGGGGCGGCAATCCAAACGCCTATGTCGCGAGCCAAGTGGTTGTCACCAAGGGTTCAAACGCGCTGGTGATTGACGGCGTGAGCCAGAACAAGCTCGGCGATCTCAAAATGACGCTGTCAAATGACGGACGTGCTGTCGATGCGGCGCACCGCGATGGCTATACGCTCAGCGAAAATGAGTGCGGCAGCGGCTGGATGACTGATAACGGCACACTCGCCACGCAGAAGGATCTTGACGCAACGCGCGTTGGCCGCGAGTTCGGGCCTGGCAGCCAGTTGCAAAACCTAAGTGAGCTTGGCGGCATATTCAGCCAGTTCCTACTGTTTGGCAACTTCCTGAATTTTGCGAGCAATCTTGGTTCGGCATTCAACGATGCAACCACTAATCCGGCACAACGTGCGCCTGTTCAACCCGTGCGCAATTTCCTCCTTGCCTAACATTTTTATCAAATGCGCAAGCGAAAGGGTGCGGGCAATCACTGTCCGCACCCTTACTCTTTGGATGTTACGCCTTCGCACTGGAAATCACGGTCAAAGCTGTTAGACGCGTAGCACCATGGATAATGCGTCAGAGTCCCCAAGTCTAAAATTGCGCTTGCGCCGCGAAACTAGCGGCTTTGCGGCCACGCTATCGCAAAACTGGGAAAAGCGTTGGTTCCGTCTGGCAAGCTATGCGCTCGGGCTTATTTTGCTAGGCTGGCTCGTGATCTGGCTGACCTTCGCACGCAATCTCCCTTCGGTTGATCGCCTCAAAACCTATGAGCCGCCACTCCCCACCAACGTGCGCGGGCTTGATGGCACACCAGTACACAGCTATGCGCGCGAACGGCGGGTGCAGTTGCGCTACGATGAATTCCCGATCACGCTGGTTCACGCCTATATGGCGGCGGAGGATAAAACCTTCTTTGAACATAGCGGGCTTGATTATCCCGGCATTGTTTCAGCGATGATCACCAACATTGGTAGCTCTGGCCGCAAGGTCGGCGCGTCAACGATCACGCAGCAGGTCGCCAAGAACCTGCTGCTGACCAACGAAGTGAGCTATGTCCGCAAGGTCAAGGAAGCGATCCTTGCCAAGCGGATTGAATCGACGCTGACCAAGAAGCAGATCATGGAGCTGTACCTCAATCAGATCGCGCTTGGCCGTAACAGCTTCGGCGTTCAGGCGGCGGCGCGCGCCTATTTCACCAAGGACGTGGGTGAGCTTTCGATTGCCGAAATGGCATTTCTCGCGATCTTGCCCAAAGCCCCTGAAACCTATGGCCGCGCCAAAAACGCTGACCGGGCGATGACGCGGCGCGCGTTTGTTCTCAAAGAAATGCTTGAGAATGAATTTATCAATGAGGCTGATTATCAAACTGCGATGGCCAGTCCGCTTGGCCTTGTCACGCGCAGTTCCTCAACCAATGATCTTGCGGGTGGCTATTTCCTTGAGGAGGTTCGCCGCGAACTGATCACCAAATTCGGCGAAACATCCGAAGGCGGGCGCAATCCGTTCAGCGTTTATGACGGCGGCCTGTGGATTCGCACCTCGCTAGACCCGCAAGTGCAAAGCTATGCTGAGGAGGCGCTGCGCGACGGCTTTATCCGTTATGATGGCGGGCGCGGCTGGACGGGGCCGATCAAGACGCTTGATCCCGGCACTGGTTGGGCACAGCGGCTGGCGGGGGCCAATCTCGGCGCTGGCTACCCTGAATGGCGCGTGGCAATTGTGCTTGATAAGGGCGCTGGCCAAGCGCAAATCGGATTTACAGATGGCAAGACTGGGACGCTGCCAGCCTGGGGCGCAACGATGCCAAGGCGCGGCACCGCGACGAGCGCGTTTAACGCGATGAAATCCGGTGATGTCATCCTCGTTAAGGCTGAGGGCAATGCGTGGGTGCTGCGCAGTGTTCCCGCGATTTCGGGCGGGATGGTCGTGCAAAACCCCAATACTGGCCGGGTGCTTGCGATGCAGGGCGGCTTCGATTCGCGCATCCAATCTTACAACCGCGCGACGCAGGCCCAGCGTCAGCCGGGATCAAGCTTCAAACCGTTTGTCTATGCCGCAGCGCTTGATAACGGGATGACGCCTGCCTCAATCATCATCGACGGCGCGTTCTGCGTGTATCAATCGGCCAAGCTCGGACGCAAATGTTTCAAAAACTTTGGCGGCGCGAGTGGCGCAGGCCCGCACACGATGCGCTGGGGATTGGAGCAGTCACGAAATTTGATGACGGTGCGCGCTGCGTCACAGACAGGGATGGACAAGGTCGTCAAATTGGCAGCCGCGACCGGGATCAGCCAACCGGGACGCACCTACTCGCCGGTGCTGGCGATTGCGCTTGGTGCCGGCGAGACCACTGTGATGAAGATGGTTAACGCTTATTCAATCCTCGCGCGCGGTGGCCGTGATATATCGCCAACGCTCATCGACTTTGTTCAGGATCGCAACGGCAAGGTGCGTTACCGCGCCGATACGCGGCCCTGCGAGCGTTGCAATATGCCCGAATATGACGGCAAGCCCATGCCGCGCCCGCCTGTACGCACCAAGCAAGCGATGGATGCAATGAGCGCGTATCAAACCGTTCACATGCTTGAGGGTGTAATCCAGCGCGGCACCGCAACCCAACTTATAGACCTCAAACGCCCGATATTCGGCAAGACCGGCACAACTACTGGCCCAACCAACGTGTGGTTCGTCGGCGGATCGGCCGACATGATTGCAGGCGTCTATCTCGGCTTTGATCAGCCTAAGCCGATGGGCGGCTATGCGCAGGGCGGCACACTCGCGGTGCCAATTTTCAAGGCGTTTGCCACCAAAGCGATGAAGGACATGCCCGTCGTCCCGTTCCGTGCGCCTGCGGGCATCCGCATGGTTCGGATTGACCGCAATTCGGGCAAGCGCGTTTACGGCGCATGGCCAAGCAGCGATCCCAAAGCCGCTGTCATTTGGGAAGCGTTCAAACCCGAAAGCGAACCGCGTCGTTCAATCCGCCGTGATGAATTGCCTAAGCTTAAGGCTGAGATTAAGGCCGTCAGCAAGGGCACCGCAAAAGCCGCCGAACAGCCCCGCGATAGTGAATTCCTGCAACGTGAGGGCGGGATTTATTGACGTATTCCCGCGTCATCCCGAACTATAAATTGGAGAATACCCATGCGCGCTGAAGCGCAGGCTCATGTTGATCAGATCAATCAAGCGCTCGATTTGCTGCGCCGCTTTCTCGATTGGGATCGCGCGCTCAAACGGCTTGATGAACTCAACGCGCGTGTCGAGGATCAAGCACTTTGGAATAATCCAAAGGCCGCGCAAGAAGTCATGCGCGAACGGCGGCGACTTGACGAGGCGATCGCCGCAACGTGCGCGATCCAAAGTGAAATGGACGACACCGTTGAACTGATCGAAATGGCCGAAGCCGAAGGCGACGACGCGATGGTGAACGAAGGCGGCGCAGCGCTTGCCGCACTTGCCGCGCGCGCCGAACATGACAAGGTTGAGGCGCTGCTCGCTGGTGAAGCCGACGGCAATGACACGTATATCGAAGTCAATGCAGGCGCCGGTGGCACCGAAAGCCAGGACTGGGCCGAAATGCTCAGCCGGATGTACACGCGCTGGGCCGAACGGCGCGGGATGAAGGTTGAACTCATCGACTATCATGCGGGTGAACAAGCCGGGATTAAATCAGTCACTTACTTGCTCAAGGGCGAAAATGCTTACGGCTATGCCAAGACCGAAAGCGGCGTTCACCGCCTCGTCCGCATCAGCCCGTATGACAGTAACGCGCGGCGACATACGAGCTTTGCCAGTGTCTGGGTCTACCCGGTGGTTGACGAAAATATCGATATTGAAATCAATGAGAGTGAGCTTCGCATCGACACTTACCGCGCGTCAGGCGCTGGCGGGCAGCATATCAACACAACCGACTCAGCGGTGCGGATCACGCATATCCCGACCAACATCGTCGTCCAGTGCCAGAACCAGCGGTCGCAGCATAAAAACAAGGCCGAAGCGATGAACCAGCTTCGCGCGCGGCTCTATGAGGCTGAACTGCAAAAGCGTGAAGCCGAGGCGAGTGCAACAGCGGCGAGCAAGACTGACATCGGCTGGGGGCACCAAATCCGATCCTATGTTTTGCAACCCTATCAGCTCGTCAAAGATCTCCGCACAGGCGTCACCTCGACTGCGCCGGGCGATGTGCTTGACGGCGCACTTGACCCGTTCATGGCAGCGGCTCTATCTCAGCGGGTAACTGGGGAGTCGGTTGACGTTGAAGATGTCGATTAAACCAAAGATAGTGCTGCTTTCAGGCGCATTACTGCTGGCGTCGTGCAACAGCGCGCCGGGCAATGTGAGCGCGGCTGCCCCGGATAAGAGCGTGGCGAGTACCACATTCCCCAAGGCGCAGCGCCCGGTTTCGGCGATCACCTCAGACCGGTGGGCAAGCGAGGCCGAGCGCGACAGCGTTGACGAAGCCAATAAAGTGATGGACATCGCCGGGATCAACAAGGGCATGAGCGTCGCCGATATTGGCGCGGGTGAGGGCTATTACACAATCCGTCTCGCCGCCCGCGTCGGCAAGGAAGGCCGCGTACTGGCGCAGGATATTTTTCCAAAAGTGCGCGAAAAGCTCGCCGAACGCGCACTGCGTGAACGGCTTGATAATGTCAGCGTGATGCTCGGCGCGCCTGCCGATCCAAAGCTCCCCGAAAACAGTTTTGATCGCATTTTCATGATCCATATGTATCATGAAATTGAGTCGCCCTACGAATTCCTCTGGCGGCTGCGCCCCTCGCTGTTGCCGGGCGGGCAAGTGGTGGTGGTAGACGCCGACCGCCCCACCGGCGCCCACGGCATCCCGCCCAAACTCCTCGAATGCGAGATGGCGGCGGTTGGCTATAAAAAGCTCGATCAGCAACCTTTGCCCAACGAAGGCATCTTCCTAATGCGCTTCACCGTGAGAGGAGAGCGGCCAGCACCCGAGGCGATAAAGGCGTGTCGGGGGTGAGGGGGGAATTATCACCCAAATGCTGTCATAACATTTGGATGATGATGCAGATTATCTCACGCGAAGCCGCGAAGACGCAAAGTCGGTGTGGTTGTTGACGACACGCTTAATACCCTCACGGAAGGTGGAGGCACCAAAGTTCATCAAGAGCCCAAGCGGCATATCGAGGAGGCGCAGGTAAGTGAGTAGCTGCTTGCTATGCACAGGCGCGATTTGCTCAACCGATTTGAGTTCAATCAAAAGCTTGCCGTCAACTAGTAGATCAGCTCGAAATCCTTCGTTGATGACAAAGTCATCAAACCGAATTTCAATTACCTTCTGACGTTCGACAACCAGACCCCGGCGGGTAAGGCTTTCGCACAAGATTACCTCATAAACAGATTCAAGCAAACCCGGCCCAAGCCGTTCATGCAGCTTAAATCCACAATCAACCGCAATCGTGGCAATTGACTCAATGTCCATCCCACTCCCTTCTCATTTGCAACTTTTCCTTTGCGGCTTCGCGTGAGATAAATTACACGGGTGAGACAAACGCCGCACTACCCCCCGTAAAGCGCATCAAGGCGCGCGCCGTAGACTTCTTTGATCTTGTGGCGACGGATTTTCAAACTCGGGGTGAGTTGTTCATTTTCAATCGTGAAGGCTTGATCGGTGAGGATCACGCGACGGACTTTTTCGGCGACGGATACGCCCTTGTTCACGCGGTCAACGGCTGCAACCACCGCGCGTTGCACGGCGGGATTATCGCATAGCTCTTTGAAATCGGGCTTTACATCATTGGCTATCGCCCAATCGGTCAACCATTCGGGATCGGGCACAACGAGGCCGACAAGGTTGGGCCGCCGATCGCCAATCACCATCGCCTGAATAATCTCGGGCTGGAGCGTGAGCATCCCCTCAATCTTTTGCGGAGCGATATTATCGCCCTTGTCATTGACGATCAGATCCTTCTTGCGATCAGTGATCACGATCCGCCCGGCCTTGTCGATATGGCCGATGTCGCCCGTGTGCAGCCAGCCATCAACCAGCACACGCGCGGTCTCCGCCTCATTGCGCCAATAGCCATGCATGACGAGTTCGCCGCGCACGAGGATTTCGCCATCCTCGGCAATTTTGACCTCAACGCCCTTAAGCGGCGGGCCGACCGTCTCCATCTTGAGCGGTGGATTAAGCCGGTTGCACGAAATGATCGGTGCGGCCTCAGTCTGACCATAGCCTTGCAGCAGGGTGATCCCAAGCCCGTGGAAAAATATTCCAATGTCAGGGTTCAGCGGCGCACCGCCCGAAACCAGCGCCTTGATCCGCCCGCCAAACTTGGCCTGAACCTTGGGGCGCAGCGTTTTGTTGATGAGCATGTTCATCGGCTGATCCCAAAGCGGAATGCCGCCGTGCAAATCCTTGTCACCCAGTGCCAGTGCGCGTTTGAGTAGCCCTTGGGCGAGCTTGCCCTCTTTTTCGACGGTTTTGATCATCCGTGCGCGCAGCACTTCAAACAGGCGCGGCACGACAACCATTAGCGTGGGGCGCGTCTCTTCCATATTGCTCGCCAGCTTTTCGAGGCCTTCGGCATAATAAATCTGCCCGCCAAGCCCAATTGGGAAAAACTGCCCCGCCGAATGTTCATAGGCATGGCTGAGCGGCAGGAAGGAGAGGAACACCTCATCATCCCAACCGAAATCCGTCGCGATCACATCAATACAACCCGCCACGTTGAGGAGGATCGCACCGTGATGTTGACGCACGCCGCGCGGCGCGCCGCCCGTGCCGCTGGTGTAAATAATGCACGCCAGATCATCGCGCTTCATCGTCAGCGCGGCGGAGCTTATGCTGGCGACATCAGGGGTTTCGCTTTCAATCAGCCGCGCGAAATCATGGATTGCAACATCCCCCGATTGGCCAACGCGGATATCCTCAATCCCGATCACGATCCGCGCCTTGGCCGAGCGCATGACTGCAGGCAGCAGGTTGCGCGCAAGCTTTGCGGTTGACACGATGACGGCACTCGCGCCCGAATTCTCAACGATATGCGCATGATCGCGCTCAGTATTGGTGGTGTAAGTCGGCACGGTGACGCAGCCTGCCGCCATGATCGCGAGATCAGCGATACACCATTCGGGGCGGTTTTCCGACACCAGCATCACTCGGTCACCCGGCACCAGCCCAAGCCGTTTGAGCGCCGTGGCAAGCGAGGCGACCTTGGCCGCGACCTCCGCCCAACTTTGCGACGTCCACCCGCTTGGCGCTTTATGCCACAGAAACGGTTGCTCGGACTGTTCACGCGCGCGCGTGAAAAACATCGTCACCAGATTGGGGAATGTCTCAAACTCTCTTGCCATAATCCTATCCTTGCCCCGCCCTTTTATCATTTTTTGGATTACGCGTCATTCCTCAAGCGCAACGCCCTCGCTGCGCGGATCAGCGGCCCCACGCCAGCCGGTTGGCGTGCGTTCAACCGCGTTAAGCTTTGACCCCAGATCGCTTGAAACCACCGTGCGGCCAAGCCCCGCCAAGCGGTCACGCATCGCGTCAAGGGGTGTTCCCGCCTCAATCAAAACCGCATCACCGCCGAAATAAATATTGGGGAGTGCAATCGCATCCTGCGCCGACAGTCCGAAATCAAGCGCCCCGATCAGTGATTTGGTGACGTGCATGATGATGCGCTTGCCGCCTGCTGAACCAATCGCGAGGATCACCTTGCCGTCCGGCCCGTACACAATCGTTGGCGACATTGATGACAGCGGCCGCTTGCCCGCCTGCGGACGGTTCGCCACCAGCGCGCCATCTTTTTCTGGAGCGAATGTGAAGTCAGTCAGCTCATTATTGAGGAAATAACCGTTGGCGATGAGTTGGCTGCCAAATGGGCCTTCAATCGTTGATGTCATTGAAGAAACATTGCCAGCCCCGTCCACCGCCACGAAATGCGTGGTGCCGTCAACTTCGCCCGAAATCGCAGCGGTGCGCTTGGCAGCGCCCGGCGGATCACCGGCTGCATATTTGGGGAGCGAGGTTTCAAGCGAAATGAGTGCCGAACGCTTGGCGATATAGCTCTTATTGAGCAAGCCAGCGACGGGGACGCTGACAAAATCAGCATCGCCGAGATATTTCTCACGGTCAGCATAGGCGAGCATCATCGCCTCGGCGATGGCGTGCCATGCCTTTGGATCATCCTTGCCCATCGCTTTCATATCAAAGCGTTCAAGCATTCCGAGAATTTGGAATACTGTTGTCGCACCCGATGAGGGCGGCCCCATCCCGCAGAGCTTGTAGACGCGGTATGTGGTGCAGACAGGCGCGCGTTCCTTGGCGCGGTAACTGCTAATATCGCGCGCGGTGATCACTGCCTTATTGCGCGCCGAAGCTGAGGTGGCAGCAATAATCGCCTTCGCATTATCGCCCGAATAAAAGGCCTTGGCCCCGCCCTTGGCAACTGAACGGAGGAGGGCCGCAATTGCCGGGTTTTTAACCGTTTCCCCGACGACCTTTGGCCGCCCATCCTGCCAGTAAATTGCGCGCGCCTCAGGGAAATCGCCCCATATCCTCTTGAGCTGATTGAGCCTCGACGCAAGCGCTGGCGTGACTTGGAATCCATTGTCAGAAAGGCTGATCGCTGGATCAAACAGCTTTGCCCAAGGGAGCTTGCCCCATTTGGCATGAACCTTCGCCATCAGCGCAATGTTGCCGGGTACGCCAACCGAAATTCCGCCGGGAAACGCCTGCACAAAGGGCAGCGGCTTGCCGTCCGCCCCCATGAAGCGCGTTGGCAGTGTGGCCGAAGGCGCGGTTTCGCGGCCATCGATTGTCTCAATCGCGCCTGTTTTGGCACTGTGATGGAGGAAAAATCCACCACCACCGATGCCCGAGGATTGCGGCTCCACCACGGTCAGCACGAGCATCATCGCCATTTGCGCGTCGGCTGCACTGCCGCCCGCGCGCAGGATTTCGCGCCCCGCTTCACTCGCGCGCGGATCAGCCGCTGACACAACCCCACCAGCGGCTTGGGCGGAAACGGGAATAAGCAGCCAAAAGCTGACGAGCATAAGGAATATTTTCTTCATGGCTAACACACTAACCATGCTGCCCCGCGCGGCAAGCCCTTAACGTGCGTCGATGCCAATCGCTTCAGTTACATTGGCGAAACCATCCGCAATCAGCCGCATTCTCAGCCCGTCAGTAATCCGCTTCACCAGACCCGGTCCGTGATAAACCAAAGCAGAATAAAGCTGAACAAGCGATGCTCCGCTCCTGATGCGGGCATAGGCATCATCAGCGCTGGCGATTCCTCCTGCTGCGATAAGCGGGATCGCACCGCCAGTTGCTTTTCGGAAATCGCGCAATCGCTGATGCGCGAGTGAGCCGAGTGGTGCACCTGACATTCCCCCGCTTTCACCCGCATAGCGGGATGTGAGGCCTGCGCGTTCAAGCGTCGTGTTGCTAATGATCAGCGCCTCAACGCGCGGCACCGCGATTTCCGCGATTTCGTCAATTGCTTGGCGCTCAAGATCGGGCGCGAGCTTGAGGAATAGCGGCGGGCCTGCCTCACCGCGCGCCCCGCGCACGGCGTCAAGCAACTCAAGCAATTGTCCTTTATCTTGAAGTCCACGCAAACCCGGCGTGTTAGGCGAACTGATATTGATCGTCAGATAATCAGCAACACCCGCCATCGAACGCACACCCGCCACATAGTCGGCAATCCGATCAGTCGAATCCTTATTTGCACCTACATTGACCCCGATAACGCCTGAACCGCGCGCAGCGGCGATGCGCGGATAGGCCGCCATCTGTCCCCCATTATTAAAGCCCATCCGGTTAATCACGGCCTGATCCTCAACAAGCCGGAACAGTCGCGGCTTGGGATTTCCCCCCTGCGGCAAAGGCGTGAGCGTGCCAACCTCAACAAAGCCGAAGCCTAACCCAAGCATCGCGCGAATCACTTCGCCGTCCTTGTCAAAGCCCGCAGCAAGGCCAATAGGCGAAGGAAAGAGCACTCCGGCACAGTGCAAAGACAGCATAGGATCGGCTGCAATCGATTTCTTTGGCGGCAGCCACCTGAGCGCGTTTATAGTGAGGCGGTGCGCCAATTCAGGGGCAAGGCCAAACAAAATGGGCCGGGTAAGGCTAAAAAGTGACATCGCCGCGCGCTATCATGTTCACTAAGTGTCGTCAAAAGCGGCAAAAAAGTTTCGGCATAGTTAATGTCGGTTTCGTCCAATACTATCTGTCGCATAGTGCTAAATCAGGATTGCGACCCGAGGGGCTTTCGGAGCAATTCGGAAAATCCTTTACCTGAAGGCTTGGCGGTAAATCCGCTGGGCCTTTTTTTTGTCTTTCCGCATCTCTTTTGACCACAATGTCGATTCGCTTCAATTTTCGCTGATTTCTCCAATTAAGTTCTATTCTCGTGCGCTACCGCCGTACAGCGACCCGAAGGGTTCTTACTTGCGAGACCCTTGCCTTTATGGCCTGACGCTTAATTGTGTCAGGCCACTTTTTTTTTGGCAGATTTCCGTTATCAAGAGCTTAAGGGTGGAGCTTTGCGTTCGTATTGGACGGGCTGACATGCCCAGCAATCGGATATCGCGCCATGGCAAATTCGTTATGATTAGGCTTGAGTACCTGCCCCCGCCGCCGGATTTGCGCCCCTATATCTCGACGTACTATTTATTTGAGACCGACGAACCGCATTTTGCCGATATTGAGCGTGCCGATGTTGCGCAACTGCGCGTGTTTCTGAGCGGCAGCGGCGAACTGACTTTTCCAGACGGGAAATGCTATCCTAATTTCCCGTTTTCGCTTTTCGGGCCGAGGATGTCAGCCTCATCGGTGACGCTTACCGGCCCAGTGCGATTGTTCGGCGTTGGGCTTCTGCCTGCTGGATGGAGCGCGCTCACCAAATCATCAGCAGCGGATTATGCCAACGCGCTGGTTGATGCGTCAATTATGGTTGGGGTTAACACGCATGAAGCAGTGGCGAAATTGAGCGCCATGACAACAATTGCTGAAATGGCTGAGGCAATGACGGAAACCGCGCGTCAATTCGAAGCACGAGCAGAAAAAGTGCCGCACTGGTTTATTCGCGCGGTGGATGAATGGATTGAGCAGCGGCTTTCTCCCGATGTCGTTGATCTTGAGAAAGCGACTGGACTTTCACGGCGTCAGATCGAAAAAATGACTAAGCAAATTTATGGTGCCTCGCCCAAGCTGCTCCAACGCAAATACCGCGCGCTGCGCACAGCCAATGCCATATCAAACGGCAATGGTGACTGGCAGGATTTTATCGATGATGCTTATTATGATCAATCGCACTGCATCCGCGAGATTAAGGAATTTGTCGGCATTACCCCCGGCGCAATCAAAGAGCATAGTTCGCGGCTCTCCAAACTCACTTTTGGCCGTTCGCAGCTTGCCGGCACCGTGTCATCCCTGTCCGCGCAAACCTGATACGCTGACATGCAGCTTGAATTCGCCACGCCCGCCCCTGCACTCGCGCATTTGGTAGCGACCTATTATCTGCTGAGCGAAGATTACAGCGTGATGGAGGATGTTCAGCGCGCCGATACCGGCCATTTGCGGATTTTCCTTGATGGCTCGGGCTATTATGAATTTGCAAAGGGCAAGCGTTACAACTCAACGCGCTTTTTCCTCAATGGCCCGTTTACCCAGCATATGCGTTCAGTTGTTCAGGGGCCGATGCGTTTCATTGGGGTCGCGTTGTTGCCCGAAAGTTGGGGTGGACTCTTTGATCTGAATGCAGCAGATTTTACTGATCGCGCCGATGATGCCGCGCCGATGCTAGGAGATATTGCTGGTCCTTGGTTTGATCAGTTGCAATCACTTTCAGATATTGCTGCGATGGCACCGATCATGGACGCTTGGTTGACGAAGATTGTCAAACCCGTTCACCCTGACCGAAAAGTTATTATTCAAGCGATACGCAAATGGCTTGCGAATGCGATGTTTCCAAATATTGCCGACCTTTACGCAACGCTCTCACTATCCGAACGCCAAATCATGCGGATTTCCAACGCCTATTATGGATCGCCGCCACGGGCGCTCGCGCGCACATATGGCGCGCTCAAGACTGCATCATCAATCGTGATGAACGAAGGCCGCATTCCAGATGAAGCAATCGCCCATTATGCGGATCAGTCGCATCTGATCCGTGAGGTGAAGCGCGTGACCGGGCAAACCCCGCGCCAGTTAATGAACAGCAGCAGCCCCGTCATGCGGATCACGCTCCACCCAAGTAATTTCAAGGAACTTGAGCCGCTACCTTGATTATGCCGGGTTGATTTTGGTGATGGGAAGGCCCATTTGCAAATCAGAACGAATCAGTCTGATTAGGAAATCATGCGCCTTTCAAGCCTTGCCGATTATGCCGTCGTGATGATGAGCGCGGCTGCGCGTCACTGCGGCCATGCGCAAATCAATGCGGGCGTTCTTGCTGTGGAGACTGGCATTCCGCTGCCGACCGTTCAAAAATTAGTGAGCAAATTATCAAGCGCTGGCCTCCTCCGTTCCGTGCGCGGCGCAGGCGGCGGGTTCAAGCTCGCACGTCCCGCAGCGGCGGTCAGCCTCGCCGATATTATCGAAGCGATTGAAGGGCCAATTGCGATGACTGCCTGTGTTGAAAGCGGCAAACATGATTGCGGGCTTGAGGGCAATTGCCGCGTTCAGGCGCATTGGCCTATGGTCAATCAAGCCGTGCGCGGCGCGCTTGCCAATATCAATTTGACTTCGCTTTCAGGGGCACACGCATGACCGACTCCCCCGTCAAAGACCAAGCCGCTTATGATGCTGCCGCCAAGGTTGCTGATTATGAGCATGGCTGGGCGAGCGATATCGAAACCGATTTCGCGCCCAAGGGGCTGACCGAAGATACCGTCCGCTTTATCTCCGCCAAGAAGAATGAGCCGCAGTGGATGCTCGATTGGCGGTTGAAGGCGTTCGCCATGTGGCAGACAATGGAAGCGCCCGACTGGGCCAAGCTTGAAATCGATCCGATTGATTATCAGGACGCCTATTATTACGCCGCGCCCAAGGCGAAGCCCAAGCTCGGCAGCCTTGATGAAGTCGATCCCGAAATACTGCGCGTGTATGAAAAACTTGGCATTCCAATTGCTGAACAGAAATTGCTCGCGGGCGTCGAGGGCGGCGAAAATGGCGGCTTACCCGCGCGCCGGGTTGCGGTCGATGCGGTGTTTGACAGCGTTTCGGTTGCGACGACATTTCGTGCAGAGCTTGAGAAGGCGGGCGTCATCTTCCGCTCAATCTCCGAAGCGATCCGCGAATATCCTGATCTGGTGAAGAAATGGCTCGGCAAGATTGTGCCGATGCACGACAATTATTTCGCTACGCTCAACTGCGCGGTCTTTTCGGACGGGACGTTCGTCTACATCCCCGAAGGCGTGCGCTGCCCGATGGAGCTTTCCACCTATTTCCGGATCAACGCGGAGAACACCGGCCAGTTCGAGCGCACCTTGATCGTGGCGGATAAGGGCAGCTACGTGTCCTACCTCGAAGGCTGCACCGCGCCGATGCGTGATGAGAATCAGCTCCACGCCGCAGTCGTTGAACTGGTCGCATTGGACGATGCCGAGATCAAATACAGCACCGTCCAGAACTGGTATCCGGGCGACGCCGAAGGCAAAGGCGGCATCTATAATTTCGTCACTAAACGCGCGCTGTGTCAGGGGCGGAACAGCAAGGTGAGCTGGACGCAGGTTGAAACCGGAAGTGCTGTGACGTGGAAATATCCAAGCTGCGTGCTGAACGGCGAAAACAGCGTCGGGGAATTTTATTCGGTCGCGGTGACGAACAATTACCAGCAGGCCGATACCGGCACCAAGATGATCCACAATGGCAAGGGGTCGCGCTCGACCATCGTGTCAAAGGGTATCAGCGCGGGGCACAGCAACAACACCTATCGCGGGCTGGTGCGCGTCGCCCCGAATGCAGAGGGCGTGCGCAATTTCACCCAGTGTGATTCGCTGCTGCTCGGGTCGCTCAGTGGCGCGCACACCGTCCCCTATATCGAAGTCCGCAACCCCTCGGCCCAAATCGAGCATGAAGCGACAACGAGCAAGATCAGCGACGACCAAATGTTCTACGCGATGCAACGCGGCCTGAATGCCGAAGAAGCCGTCGCGCTGATCGTCAACGGCTTTGCCAAGGAAGTGCTGCAACAATTGCCGATGGAGTTTGCGGTTGAAGCGCAGAAGCTGTTGGGGATTTCGCTTGAGGGGAGTGTGGGGTGATGGGGATCAAGCATCTAGCAATCGTCGGCACTCATGAAGATTATGCAGCACACGTATATGAGCCGGGCAACCATGGGTCGATTTGCTATGTAGCTCGGTGCGCATCCGCGCACGATGCAGCTCAAAGCTACATGGCAAGCATAATCGATGACTACAAGGGTCTCTTTCGTGAACTCGTGATCAAGGTTTGGCCGCTTGAGAAAGGCGAGAGCGCATTCACAATATTCGACGTCAAGGCGACAATCGCTCCATACGTCGGTTCCGATGCCGAAGAAGGCGAGTTCGAGGCGTACTTCGAGTTAAATGAATGGCCAAACCACTAATGCTTCAAATAACTAACCTCCACGCCGCCGTCGGCGATACACAAATCCTCCCCGGAACGGGGAGGGGAACCAGCGAAGCTGGTGGAGGGGCAGGTGCGGCTTGGCCCATCGCCGCGACATCGCGCGCTATTGTCGGGTGCCCCTCCACCACCCTACGGGTGGTTCCCCTCCCCCGGTGGGGGAGGATTTAGGAATGCCCATGCTAACAATCTCAAACCTTCACGCCACTGTTGGCGATAAGCCGATCCTCAAGGGCCTCACCCTCTCGGTGGGTCCGGGCGAGATACATGCGATTATGGGGCCGAATGGGGCGGGGAAATCGACGTTGGGTTATGTGCTGGCTGGACGGCCGGGGTATGAGGTTACTGAGGGGAGTGTGATATTCACGCCCAATGCCGTTCGCCCTGAGCCTGTCGAAGGGCTGTCCTTTTCTTCTGACTCGGTGGAAGGGAAGAAGGACAGTGCTTCGACAAGCTCAGCACGAACGGATTTTATTGATTCCGTGGACTTGTTGTCCCTCGCGCCCCACGAGCGCGCCGCCGCTGGCCTGTTCCTCGGCTTCCAATATCCGGTCGAAATCCCCGGCGTGTCGAACGTGCAGTTCCTGCGCGAAGCCCTCAACGCGCAGCGCAAGCATCGCGGCGAACCCCCGCTCTCCGGCGGTGAATTCCTCAAGATCGCGCGCGAACAGGCGGGCGCACTTGGCATGGATATGAATATGCTCAAACGCCCAGTGAATGTCGGCTTTTCGGGCGGCGAGAAGAAGCGGAACGAGATGGTGCAGATGGGCATCATCAACCCCGCGCTTGCAATCCTCGATGAGACCGACAGCGGCCTCGATATCGATGCGCTTCGCATCGTCGGTGACGGCATCAACCGGATCATGCGCAAGCCAGACAAGGCAGTGCTGCTGATCACGCACTATCAGCGCTTGCTCGATTATGTGAAACCGGACTTTGTCCATGTGTTGGCGGACGGCCGCATCACGCGGACGGGCGGCGCGGAACTGGCGCTTGAACTGGAGCGTGACGGTTACCGGGAACTGGCGGCGTGAGCCAAAAACTGTCTTGCCTTCGCGTCTTCGCGTCTTCGCGCGAACAAGCCTTTTTTAGTTTCGCGCGAAGCCGCGAAGCCGCGAAGAATGCTGCGCCCGCATGAACGTTTTGGCCATTCCCTCCCGCCGTGATGAAGCGTTTCGTTATAGCGACGTCGACGCGCTGGCGCGCGTTTGGCCTGTGGTGGTTGAGACAATATTGGTGTCCGCAGGAGAATTACTTGCTCGTCAGATCATCAATATCGCTGATGAGACAGACGTTTTTGTCCGCAATTTATCGATCATCGTTGAGGCCAATGCAGGTTGCGAACTTCACATCTTGAACGCGGGTGGAAAGCTTGGCCGGATCATGATTGACGTCGCGCTGCATGACGGCGCGGATTTTACGCTTGGTGCGGTGCAATTGGGCGCGGGTGCGCAGACGGTTGAGTTGATCACAACTGTTCGCCATCTTGAACCGGGCGCGACGAGCCGCCAGACGGTGCGCTCCATCCTCGGCGGTCAGGCGACGGGTTCGTACCTCGGCAAAGTCGCCGTGGCTCGGGATGCGCAGAAGACGGACAGTGTGCAATCGGTCAAAGCGATGCTGCTTGACCGCACGGCGACCGCGAACGCCAAGCCCGAACTTGAAATCTATGCCGACGATGTAAAATGCGCGCACGGGGCTACGGTGGGCGAGCTTGATCAACAAGCGATGTTTTACCTCGCGGCGCGCGGTCTGCCCCCTGCCGAGGCGAAGAAGTTGCTGTTGCAAGCGTTCATCGCGAGTGTGTTTGAAGGATCTGAAAATGAAGATGCTTTGACAACTGCCGCCCTTGCCAAATTGGAAACAATGGTATGAATAGCGTACTCCGCGTCTCCGCGCCTCCGCGTGAACCCACCTTTTTTCTGTTCACGCGGAGGCGCGGAGACGCGGAGAAGAAAGGGAGTGGGTTATGACCCCTTCTCCGCACCGCGCCGATTTTCCCGGTGTCAATGGCTGGCACTATCTTGATACTGCCGCGACTGCGCAAAAACCTCAGCTTGTGATCGACGCGATGACGCGCGCAATGGGGGTCGATTATGCGACCGTTCACCGGGGCGTGTACAAGCGCTCTGCGGATATGACGGTCGCGTTTGAGGCGGCGCGCGCCCGCGTTACGACCTTCATTGGCGCGGCCTCTGAAAATGAGATCGTCTTCGTGCGCGGTGCGACTGAGGGGATTAACCTTGTTGCGCAAACCCACCCACCGCAGCCGGGGCGTGACAGGGTGCTGCTGTCTCAGCTTGAGCATCATTCAAACATCGTGCCGTGGCAGTTGGCGGGGTACACAATCGATGTTTGCCCGCTGACCGAAAATGGTCGGATTGATCTTGAAGCCGCTGAGGCTATGGTGAGTGAGCAGCACGCGTTTGTATCATTCGCGCATGTTTCCAACGTTCTAGGTTCAGTGCTCGGGGTAAAACGCGCGGCGAAACTCGCGCATAGCGTTGGCGCAAAACTGCTGCTTGATGGCTGTCAGGCGGCACCCCGGATGCGGCTTAACATGGCTGAACTTGGCTGCGATTTTTATGTGCTGTCGGGGCACAAGCTTTATGGCCCAACTGGGGTTGGCGTCCTTTGGGGTCGCCAGGAATTGCTTGACGTGATGCCGCCGTGGCAGGGCGGCGGCGCGATGATTGATCGGGTTTCGTTTGAAGGCACGACTTACGCCCCCGCGCCGCAACGCTTTGAAGCAGGCACACCGATGATCACCGAAGTCATCGCGCTCCACGCCGCGATTGATTATGTTGAGGCGATTGGCATTGCCAACATCCACGCGCACGAAACCGCGCTCGTCAAGCAAACGCGCGAGGCGCTCCGCTCGATCAATAGCATCAATTTGTTCGGCCCTGAAGATTCGGCTGGTATCGTCTCTTTTGCAATCGAAGGGGTGCATCCGCATGACATCGGCACTATCTTGGATGAAGAGGGCGTTGCGATCCGTGCAGGGCATCACTGTGCGCAGCCACTGATGGCCTACCTCGGCGTTGAGGCGACTGCGCGCGCGAGTTTTGGAATTTATAATGATGAAAGCGATGTTGAAGCGCTTGTTTCTGGGTTAAAGAGAGTATCGAGGATATTCGGATGAGAATCGAAGAAGTTGACAGCGTCACGCCAGCGCCCCGAGCCCGCGTTGATGAAGCGCCTATCGAGAAGCTTACGCGCAAACGCGATTATCTTGAGGGATTTCTCGCGCAAAAATCAGTTGATCTGACGGGCGAAGAGCCCGGCGGCGATCTTTATGAGGCGGTGATTGAAGCGCTCAAGGAGATTTATGACCCCGAAATTCCGGTCAACATCTATGATCTTGGCCTGATCTATAATGTCGAGATTTCAGGCGGCCATGCGCTGGTATCGATGACGCTGACTACGCCCAACTGCCCGGTTGCTGAATCAATGCCGCAGGAGGTTGAGCTTCGCGTTGGCAGCGTGCCCGGCATTGGTGATGCTGAGGTTGTGCTGGTGTGGGAACCCGCATGGGATCCGCAGAAAATGTCTGATGAAGCCAAATTAGAATTGGGGATGCTGTAATGACGACGCTCACTCGCGCCCGCCCCGCCGCCCTCGCGCTGACGCCAGCGGCTGAAACGCGGATTGCAAACCTGATGGCCAAAGCGCCTGAAGGGACGATTGGCGTAAAGCTCTCAACCCCGCGTCGGGGCTGTTCAGGGCTGGCCTATTCAGTTGATTATGTGAGCGAAGCTGTTGCGTTTGATGAACGGATCGAAACGGCGGGCGGTGTGCTGTTCATCGACGGCGGATCAGTGCTGTACCTGGTCGGATCAACGATGGACTGGATCGAGGATGATTTCACCGCTGGATTCATTTTCAATAATCCCAATGCCAAAGGTGCGTGTGGTTGCGGCGAGAGCTTTACCGTTTAAGCCTCAAAAGCCGAAACTGACGCGCACCGCGCCGCCTATGTCGTTTGACGATGCGGCGATATTGCCGGGGTCTTTGCGCCAGTAAAGATTGGTACCGAGTGATCCGCCCACAAATGGCAAGCTATAGGCCGCCTCAAGATCAAGCTCACGGCCTTCGGGCGCAAGGTTGATCCGCGAGACGCCGAATGTTGCGGTCTGGGTTGCGTAATCATAGCCAGTTGGCAGCGTCAGATTAAGCCCGCCTGTGCTGATCCGTAGTGGCTGAGCAATGCGCAGCGACAGACTGTCAGCGTTGCCAAGTAAGCGATCCCGCGTCACATCGAAAGACCACGCATTGGCGCGAAGGGCGTCACTGCGTTCACGTGCCCCACCTGCGGCAACGCGCGTCCAGCCCTGCCGCCAGAGCGCGCCAATTTCCCAATTTCGGGCGATTGCCAACCGCGCCGAGGCATCGGCAAACCAGCTTATGGCACCATTACCGATGAGCGGCGAGAAACGCGCGCCAAGCACGGTGTCGGCTTCCTCAAGCCGCGTTAGCCGCCCGCCAAGCACAAGCGCACCGAATTGACGATCAGCACCAAGCGATAGCCGATCATAGCGATAACCGCGCTCATTATTGCGCGGTGACAGGGTAAGCCCACGCTCAAACGGGCGCTCTCGTCCAGACTCAAGGCTTGCTGAAATCAGGAAGCCACCGACCTTATGGCCGATTGCATAAGCCGATCCCGGCTGCTGATAGAAGCCAAGGCTATCGCTCGCGCGTTCAGCGGCAAGGAACGCCGCGCCGCGCTTCAGCGTCAATTGATCAACGAGCGCGAGGCTGTTTTTCCCAAAGCCAAAACCAATCTGGGTATTCTGGCCAATCCGCGCCACAACTGAACCCGCCAGCACCCGCGCGGTATCGCGATCTTGCGGGGATAGCCGCAGCGCATCAAGGGCTGAGCCGCCACGTGAAGGCGCAACCGAAAGCGCAACCTGTGCGCCCCCAAGCGAAGTCGCCACGCCGCGCGCGCCTATTCCAAGCGAGGCCGCTAGTTTACGCGTGAGCGGTGCCGCGCGGATTGATCCACCCAGATCAACATTATAAGCCCGACCAAAGCTATCCAGAATAACGGTTGCCGCCGCGCCGCGCCCGCCATCGCCAATCGCGCCAGACGTCACGCCGTTGCTACCCCCCAGCGTTACGGGAATAGCGCTTCCAGCAAGTGCCGTCGGCCCCTGAGGCGCAAAGGCACGCGCGAGATTGAGCGCGCCGCCGCCAAAAGTGGTGTCGTTGCCTACTGCGCCCAAATCATTGGCGGTGCGGAACAGCAGATCGACAATTTGTGCGCCGCTCAAGTTTGGGAAGGCTTGCGCGAGCAAGGCGACTGCACCTGAAATTACGGGCGCTGCAAAGGATGTACCGCTGACGGTGCTTTGCGCGCCTGCCGCATTGACTGTGCGGACACTTAATCCAGCCGCGCCGAGAAAGCGGGTTGCAGTATTGCCCGCGCGCGCCGAAAATCCGGTGAGCGCGGCGTTCGTCGCGTCAAGCGCACCCGCGACAATCACTAGCCCGCGCGCACCCGGCCCATTGGCAAGTTGGGCAAGCTCAGTTGGATCAAGCGTGCGTTCATTGCCAGCCGCTATTACAATAATAATCCCCGCCGCTGTGGCGCGGTCAACCGCTGCAAGCAGTTGCGATGATGCCGCTGGCCCAACGATTGAGAGATTAACCACGCGCGCACCGGTTGTTCGCGCAACATCAACGGCCGTGGCGATGTTGTTATATTCATGAAAGCAACCGCCCTGAACCACCGGGTTAGGCGCCTCACAACTGCCCGGATTATCAGTGCGCAGCGCAAGCAGGGTGGCATTAAAAGCAACGCCGTGTGAGGCCGAACCATTGCGCGCGCCGAGCAGGACACCAGCCACTTGACTGCCATGATTACCATCATCGCCAAGCCCGCGCGTACCCGCAATATCACGCGAGTTGGGATGAATTCGCCCCGCAAATTCGGCATTGCTTGGTACGACTCCGCTATCAACCACGGCGGCAATAACGCCCAACCCACCTGCGTTGGCTCCGGCGTCATAGGCCGAGATCGCCTGCGCCTGAACCAGCGCATTTGATCCGCGATACTCGGCTGTATCAAACGAACCGACCGGTGGGATCACTGGTGGTGGGGGAGGAGGGGGTGGGGGAGGCGGTGGGACTGGAGGAGGAGGCGCAATCGGCGGTGGCGGTGGCGTAGAATCCACACTGCCGCCTCCCCCGCCACAGGCAGGCAATAGCAAGAGCAGCGGCAGGGCCGCACCGACGAGCAAGATTCCACGAGCGTTAGAAATACGCATCTCTCTTCTGAGCGCCTTTTTATTGAGGCGGATGATTGCGCCAAAGCGCAGCGATAGCAAGTGTTGCGACGATAATCTGTGCCGTGCGCGTTACAGTCCGAGTGAAAAGCGGATCGCAGCACCCTTATCGCTTGGTGAAGCCGCGATGTTGCCGGGTTGTTGCCGCCAGAATAGGTTGGCCGAAAGTGCGCCGCCGAGCACCGGCATCGCATACACCGCCTCAATATCAAGCTCACGCCCATCGGGGGCAAGATTGAGCCGCTGAACCCCGAACAGCGCAGTGCCGCTCACATAGTCATAACCCGTTGGTAGCGTCAGATTAAGCCCGCCGTTGCTGATCCGCAGCGGCTGGGCAATGCGCAGCGCGAGACTGTCTGACCCTAAGAACAGATTATCGCGGGCAATATCGAATGACCATGCGCTGCTTTGGAGGCGATCGATGCCCTGCCTTGCGCCCGCCGCACCAAGCCGTGTCCAGCCATGCCGCGATGCCGCGTTGATTTGCCAATAGCGCGCTGGCGTCAGTGCTATGTTCGCGTCGGCAAATATGCTGTCCGCGCCATTTGCGCCAAAGACATCGGCAAGGCGGCTGCCGAGCAGCGTCTCAGTCTCGCGGAGCCAAGTCGCATGGCCTGAAAGCGAGAGCGGCCCAAACCGCCGCGCCGCGCCGAAGCTGAAAGCATTATAGGCATAACGCTCATCAGTGCCGCGCGATCGCGGGTCACGTTCAAAATTGCTGACCAAGCCCGTTTCACCAGCAAGTGACCAGTCAACCCCACCAAGACGGTGGCCAAGAGCAAGCCCGGATTTGGCGCGCGCATCAAAGCCCCAATCACGTGTTGCCGACCGTCCGATGAGGAACGCGCTGCTTTTGCTCTCACGGTAATCCTTGGCGAGCGCCAAGCCGCTTTGCGAAATGCCAAAGGCAACACTCGTTCTTTCGCCAAGTTGCGCGATGACTTGCCCGGCAAGCGCGCGGGCGCGTCCAGTTTGCTGGCCGGTGAGCAGCAATCGTTCAGCAGTGCTATCGCTTGAAGCCTGTGAGACTGAGAGTGACGCCGCGACCCGCCCCGTTTGAAAACCAACACTGCGCGTTCCGATATTCAGCCCTTGTGCCAGTCGCGGGGCAATTGGGGCTGAACCTCGCACACCGCCAATTTCAGTTTCATAGGCCCGGCCAAAGCTATCAAGTACGATTGTCGATAGCACGGTCTTCCCTGCATCACCAAGCGGTGCCGATGTCGTGCCCGACGCCGTAAGCGATACCGGGATTGCAGAGCCTGCAAGCGCGGTTGCCCCCTGCGGCGCAAAAGCGCGGGCAAGGTTAAGTGCGCCTTGGCCAAATTCGCCGTCAACGCCTGTTGCGCCAAGATCATTGGCGGTGCGGAACAGCAAGTCAACAATCTGTGCGCCGGTGAGGTTTGGGAATGCCCCGGCAAGTAGCGCGACCGCGCCAGAAATTACCGGTGCTGAAAAACTTGTTCCACTAAACAGAAACGCACCGCCATTTTCATCAATGCCGCGTACCCGTGATCCCAGCGCGCCCAGAAAATGCGTTGCGCTGTTACCCGCTTTATTTGAGAAACCTGCAAGCGCTGCATTCGAAGAATCAAGTGCCCCTGCGATCACGACCAGATTGCGCGCCAGCGGATCATTGGCAATTTGTGCAAACAGATCAGGATTGACCGCTGCTGCCGGATCTTCAACGCCGTCATTGCCTGCTGAAATGACGATGATGATGCCATTTGCTGTGGCGCGACCAATCGCTGCACGAAGTGTGCTATTCGCAGGTGATCCGCCAAGCGAGATGTTGATCACGCGCGCACGATTGGCCACCGCGAGATCAACCCCGCGCGCAATCGCATTATCATTGTGCGAACAGCTATCCTCCGCACTCGCATTGGCGCAGCTTCCCACACTGTCAGTGCGCGCAACCAGCAATTGTGCACCAAAGGCAACGCCGTGCGCGCCGACATCATCCTTTGCCCCCAGTAAGACACTTGATACCGCCGTGCCGTGGCCGCCCTCATCCTGGATCCCGCGCGATCCGGCAAGATCAGCCGAAGCCGAGAGAATCCGCCCCGCAAATTCAGCACTGTTGGCATTAATCCCGCTGTCGATAACCGCCGCAACGACGCCGCTGCCCGTCGCGCCCGCATTATAGGCGGTGAGTGCACCCGATTGGACAACCGCGTTTGAGCGCCTGAACTCGGATGTGTCAAAATTGGTACCTGTTGGCGGCGGTGGTGGTGGAGGCGGTGGAGGCGGTGGAGGGGGTGGTGCAATCGGCGGGGGCGGCGGGGTTGAACTCACAGCGCCTCCACCACTTCCACCGCCACACGCGCCGAGCATCAAAATGGCCGGAATCGTTGTACTCATCAGCATAAAGCGAAGCAGTGGCGACCTATTCATGATATACTCCTGAAAGCGTACACACTTGCTAGCAAGCGGCCATTGCACTTTGGTTAACAAATTTGCGTGCGGCTTGTCCAATCGCTATGGCCGCGCGGTGCCACCGACGCTCAATCATATCGATTGCTGGATCTTTGATCTCGACAATACGCTTTATCCATCAAGCGCGAACCTGTTTGCGCTGATTGATGTGCGGATGGCCACCTATATCGAAACCTTGCTAGGCTGTGACGCGGTTGAAGCAAAGCGCGTGCAAAAGGCGCATTTCCACGAACATGGCACCACGCTCTCTGGCCTGATGGCGAGCCATGACGTTGATCCCAAACATTTCCTTGATTTTGTTCATGATATAAAAATGGATCGTCTGTCGCCCAATCCGGCACTGGCAGACGCGCTCGCCAGACTGCCGGGGCGCAAGCTGATCTACACCAACGGCGACGTGGATTATGCGGGGCGCGTGCTTGCAGCGCTTGGGTTGGGTGAAAGTTTTGAGGCGATCCATGATATTTATGGCAGCGACCTGCTACCCAAGCCCGATCCGCGCAGTTACACGATGATGTGTGATGCGCTTGATGTTGATCCAGCGCGCGCGATCTTCGTTGAGGATATGGCGCGCAATCTGAAACCCGCCAAAGCGCTTGGCATGGCGACGGTGTGGGTCAATAATGGCTCTGAATACGGCCATGCCGAGGCGTGCGACAGTTTCATTGATCATGAGATTGACCATGTCGGTGACTGGCTGAACGAAATTTTGGGAGAGACTTTATGACGAGCCAATTGCAAGCCACCATCGAAGCCGCATGGGACGCGCGCGATACAATTAGCCCGACCACAATAGGCGAAGTGCGCGATGCGGTTGAGACTGCGCTTGGGCTTCTCGATAGCGGCGAAGCGCGGGTTGCCGAACCAACGCCAACCGGCTGGCATGTCAATCAGTGGCTCAAGAAGGCGGTGCTGCTCTCGTTTCGCCTCAACGACATGGCGATGATCCCCGGCGGCCCCGGCGGCAGCCATTGGTGGGACAAGGTGCCAAGCAAGTTTGACGGCTGGGGCGAAAACCGCTTCCGCGACGCAGGCTTTCGCGCGGTTCCCGGCAGTATCGTCCGGCGCGGCGCGCATATCGCCAAGGGTGCGGTACTCATGCCAAGCTTTGTCAATCTCGGAGCTTATGTCGGCGAGAATAGCATGGTTGATACCTGGGTGACGGTTGGCAGTTGCGCGCAGATTGGCGCGAATGTGCACCTTTCGGGCGGCGTCGGCATCGGCGGCGTGCTTGAGCCACTTCAAGCCGGGCCAGTCGTGATCGAGGATGATTGCTTCATCGGCGCACGCTCCGAAGTGGTTGAGGGCGTGGTGATCGAACGCGGCGCGGTGCTGTCGATGGGTGTCTTCATCAGCTCGACTAGCAAGATCATCGACCGCGCGACGGGCGAAGTCTTCGTTGGCCGCGTCCCCGCTTACTCAGTCGTCGTCCCCGGCAGCCTCCCCGGCAAACCCCTCCCCGACGGCAGCCCCGGCCCGAGCCTCTCCTGCGCAGTGATCGTCAAACGCGTGGACGCACAGACAAGGGCGAAGACCGCGATCAATGAGTTGCTGCGGGATTGAGGCGGATTGCCGCGCCGCTGAAATTCTGTTAGTTGGACGCATAAGCGCATAAACACAGGAATTTGCCATGAACGCCGATGCACGCTGGAATCTGAAAGTGTCTAGCCGGGTTGATACCAACCTGCGGATGCACCTTGCGGCAAGAGGTGGTAAAAAAGGCGACCTCTCAAAATTTGTTGAGAAAGCGGTTTCGTTGGCGATGCTTGGTGAGACCGTCAGGGAAATTCAGGAAGCCAATCAAGATTTATCTGAAGCAGAAGCAGCGGCCCTGATTGACGAAGCAAGGGCATCGCTTGATCTTGACCGTTTTGCGGATCGGAGTTGGGCAAGTGCCGGGTGAGCCGGGTTGTTCTTGATACCAACATCATAATCAGTGCGTTGATTTCACCCAATGGCGTTTCCGCAAAAATTGTTGCCGCTGCGATCACCCAACGCTTTGAGATATTGGCGCATCAGCGGCTGCTTGATGAAATTCGTGTGACCACGGCCTATCCAAAAATCGTGAGCCGAATTTCGCGTGCTCAAGCCGGACGACTGATTAACGAGCTGGCCGACGCAGCAACCTTCATTGACCGTCTGCCAAATGTCATGCGTTCCGCCGATCCTAGTGATGATTTCTTGCTCGCCTTGGCGCAAGCAGGGAGTGCTGATTTTCTCGTCACTGGCGATAAACGCGATCTTATTGCCCTCGAAACACACGGCAAAACGAAAATTATCGGCGTGAGACGCTTCGCCGATATTCTCCGCCTTTAGCTTCCCAAGCGGCTCGGCCATTACCGTGTTGATGCGCAACCCATCCCAATCCGTTCCGCCCGATGACGCGTCAGATTGCTTTGCGTTCGCCAGCATCACGCATTCGTTGGTTGCTGCGGGATTAAGACTATAGGATTAGGCTCAGGACCTATTAAAATGCTTGCTTAAGTGGCGAGAGGTTGATTCAATGGCGATGCGAAGGAGGCATTGCCATGAGTGATCTGATTTGGTTGA
>JAYTPB010000102.1:0-3655 GCA_043747445.1 Sphingomonadales bacterium | reverse complement strand
GCGGAACCGGCTGATCCAAATGCCCGTCGATGCCGCAATCTATGCTCTGCGCAACATGGTCGAGCGATGCTTTAACAAGCTCAAAAACGCCCGCAGACTGGCAACCCGATACAACAAAACCGCCGACAGCTACCTCGGCTTCATCCACATCGTCTCAATCCGCCTGTGGATGCGTCAATTTGTCAACACCTCCTAGTCGCAGGGACAGTCAGTGAGCGCAGCATACCCTACTGCGAGAGTACCAACCACAGCCACACCTACCCCAATCGCGATCCAGCCGACCGTACTTGGCCCTTTGCGGTTCTTCTTTTCCGGTTTTCCTGCCTCTTCAGCCGCACCAAGCACGGTATAGCGCGTCGCAATGGGCTGCCCTGCGAACGTCAACGTCGCCGAATAGCCTAGACGCAGGCTGAACCCGGCCATGCTGCCAATCCCGCGACGAACAATACCCGTTCTCGCATCCTGAACGGCCATCACTGGTCCAGCCGCAAAACCAATCTGCGCCCGATCACTATCGCGCACCACGCGTTTGCTATCAAGTTTGAGCGTCATCCCTAGCTGAGCACCGACGCCGCTTTGCACCCCGCCACTCCTATAATTTTGTACGCTTAGCCCCGCGTCTTGTGCCGCCTGTGCGGTTGCCCCCCAAACCAGTGCCAATGTTGCTGCGGTTAATGTTAATGAACGCATATTACTATCCTCTCCTATTGAAGTATGTGTAGGAAAGGCCCGCAATGTGGCGATTTTTTGTTTGAATTGCGGCGCTCATAAGGCAATACTATATAGGCGTAACAAAGTTGTGCCAGACTGGGATAGACAGGAGAGCTTAATGCGTTTGGTTGGAACAGCCATCATTGTTAGCTTGATGTGCGTGTCAGTGGCTGACGCTGCGCAGCGGCGCGGTGCTGCCAGTGCCGAGCGGACGCTTATCGCGGCGAAAGCAAAAGCCAAGCCTGCCAAACTCGCGCGCGTCTTTACCATTGCGGGTGAGGCATTTGGCGAAGCGGAAATTGTTGATGCGCGCGCGCAACCTGATCTTGCGGGCAAAGCCACCATCATGATCACCTTTGATGATAATGGCCGGATAAAACTCGCGCGGTTAAGTGGGGCCAACAAATCAAAGCCGCTGCCCTTCGTGCTCGACGGGCAAACGCTGATGGCACCAGTCGTCACAGATCCAATCATCGACGGTGTTGCCCAGATCACGGGCATGTTTACGATCACTGAAGCCGAAGTCATTGCCAAAAAAATCTCAGGCAAACCGCCGCTGCCTGATAGCCTCTAAAGCGCCAGTCGCCGTTCCTCGGCGGCGCGCAGCACTTCATAGGCAGTCTGGATCGCTTGAAATCGCTTGGCGGCATCCTTGTCATCAGGCTTCACATCGGGATGGTTCGACTTCGCCAGCCGACGCCACGCAAGCTTGATCGTGTCGAAATCAGCGTCAACCTCAACCTCAAGCACCTCAAGCGCGACCATTTCCTCGCGGCTGCGTGAGCCGTCACCTGAGCCTGCCCAGCCGTAATGCTGCGCCTCTTTATACCCACCCGCATCGCGCCGCTCTGTGCGTTCGCGCTCAGCCGCTTCTTCGGCGGAAAGCCCCTCAAAATAATCCCAGCGGCTGTTATATTCAGTGGCGTGGGCGAGGCAGAAATACCAGCGTTCGGGGCTATTGGGTGACTTAGGCGCTGGGCGATCACCCGCATTAGTGCAACCGTAGCGATCGCACATCCGCACCTTGGTTGCCTCAGTGCTCGCGCCGTAAGCCCGCCAGCGGGGGAATGACCAGTCATCAGATCGTGTTTTACGCGCCATAGTGCCCGGTGCATTAGCCAGCTTGTCGCCCGCGCGCTAGCCCCAACAATTCCTCAACGAATGTCGATTTCACAAATCAAGCCCTCGCTGCGCACCCGGCTGATGCGATGTCCGAATGTCCACGCGCGCTGCCCTGCGATTGATCGATGCGAGTGGCGGCAGCTTGGCACCCTGCCCGTGAAAAAAATCGGCTGGCGTCAGGATTTGCAAGCGGGGGAAGCGCCCAAATTCATTCTCGTGCATCCCCGCAGCCGCTGCCTCTGCAATCATTGGTCGCGTTGGTTCATAGGCGGAGAGGAACAGGCCAAAGTCATAGTTCTCGCGTTCCATCACACCGCGTAAATCGCGCAGCATGGCAACGCCAATATTCTTGCCAGCCTTGACTGAGATGACGCCAGTCGTTGTTTCCCGCGAATTTTGATAAGGATAGAAATGGCCGTCGATACCACGATCAGCGCCTTTTCGGCCGCCATCAAGCGGATAGCCGCCGACTTTGAGGCAAAACCAATTCTGAAACTCATGCGGTTTCTCGCCAGCCAAGCGCAGCGCTGAATCCTTGTCTTTGGGGCTGCCGATGGTTTCAAAGGGCAAGTCTTCGCCGTAGCCCTCACGCATCCGCTTTTCGATCAGGCCGATGGCGAGGTGGGTGACGTCAATCCCGATCCAGCTTCGGCCTAGTTTCTGCGCGGCATCAACCGCCGTGCCGCAGCCGCAAAAGGGATCAAGCACAACATCGCCGGGGTTCGACGAAGCAGCGATGATCCGTTCGAGCAGAGCGCGGGGTTTTTGCGTGGGGTAGCCGAGGCGTTCGGCTGCCTGTGACGAAATCGGGCCAATATCGGTTATCATGTCCTGAATTGGTGCGCCACGATCCGATTCAAGATAACGCTTAAATTGAGGGACAAGTCCTTTTGGGGGCCAATAGATCAGGCCAATTTCATCAAGCCGATCAAGTTTACCTTGTGGCGAAAGCGTTTCAAAATCACCGTTGATACCAGCACGACGGATGGCACCAGTTGGAATTGCCCAGTGTCGCCCTGAAGTTGTCGGATCATAATCTCGCCAAGCTTTGCCCGAATCACCTTTGCGAATTCCCGCGCCCGTCAAATCGCCTATTCTGAAGCGACCCTTTTCATCCTCAAATCGGTAAAAACGGTCGAGATATTTCTCATCATATGACTCGAACACCTCATTCCAAACCGACGATTCGGTTTTGACATAGTGGAAAATTGTATCGTGAACTGGCCCCCAGCGTTTAGCGCTATTGTGGCTTGAAGTGCGTTTCCAGATGATCTCACTACGATAATGTTCCGGCCCAAACACCGCATCCAGCACCAGCTTCAAATAATGGCTCGCCGTAGGATCGCAGTGCAAATACAGGCTGCCCGTCGGCTTCAACACGCGGTGCAACTCTACCAGCCGCACCGCCATCATCGCGAGATAGGCCATCATCGCATTTTCGCCAATCGCGGTTTTCATTGCCTGCATCAGCACATGCAGCTTGTGATTGCCGCTCTGTGTGATGTCCATCAACGCAGATGACGCGGTTGGCCCCCATGCCCATGTATCGTCAAACGCCTCAATGCTCGCGTCCGCGCCAGCGCCTGCGGGCGATTTGAACAGGATGTTGTAGCTCGCGTTGCTATTAAACGGCGGATCGAGATAGATCAGGTCAACCGACTCGTCGGCCAAATGCTCACGCATCACATCAAGGTTATCGCCGTAGTAAAGCCGATTGGTCATGCGCTGCTTTTGGCGCGTAACTCTCGTTCGTGCAAGGCACCCTCGTCACCCGCGAGCGCAGCGAAGCAATCCAGCTCGGGACTGGATTGCTTCGCTGCGC
>JAYTPB010000101.1:0-7173 GCA_043747445.1 Sphingomonadales bacterium | reverse complement strand
GGATGCGCCCGATCATATGAAATACCGGCTGCTGACGCAGAGCTGGTTCATGCCCAAAAACCTCAAAAACATTGAGGCGCGCATCCGCGAAATCGCGCGGGATAGTGTCGAGACGATGCTCGCGATGAATGGCGAATGCGATTTCGCGAAGGACGTCGCGGCGATGTATCCGTTGCGGGTAATCATGAACATTCTTGGCGTCCCACCCGAGGATGAACCGCGTATGTTGATGCTCACGCAGCAACTGTTCGGCCCAACCGATCCTGAAATTAATCGTACGCGATCCAAAATCACTGACTCAGCGCACGCCATCCAAATGCTGCAATATGTGATTGCCGATTTTGAGGCGTATTTTGCCAAAATCACGCAGGATCGCCGCACCAACCCGCGTGATGATATCGCAACGATCATCGCGACGAGCACTGTCCACGGCAAGCCAATCCCCGATTTTGAGGCCAATGGCTATTATATGATTATTGCCACGGCAGGGCATGACACGACTTCGGCGTCAACCTGCGGCGCGATTATGGAGTTGGCCAAGAACCCTGCATTATTTGAGCGTTACCGCCAGCCCGATGCCAATTTCGCAGGGCTGATTGAGGAGGCGATCCGCTGGACAACGCCAGTGCAGCATTTCATGCGCAGCGCGACTGAAGACTGCGAACTCGGCGGGCAGAAGATTAGCGAAGGTGACTGGCTAATGCTGTGTTACGCCAGTGGCAATCGTGATGAGGCGGTGTTTGAAGATCCCTTCACCTTCAATCCCGATCGCATCGCCAATAATCAGATCGCGTTCGGTTACGGCGGGCATGTCTGCTTGGGGCAGCATCTCGCGCGGATGGAAATGCGGATATTTATGGAGGAACTGTTGCCGCGCCTTTCGTCGTTAGAACTGGCAGGCGATCCAGCGCGGGTGGAATCAGTGTTTGTCGGCGGGCTGAAACGGCTGCCGATCCGGTTTGGGGTTGCGCACTAAATTACCGCTTTCCTACAACCACCATCTCTGCGTAAACTGTCCGAGAGCTTTATTATTGCATTCAGCTAAGTAGTGTGCAAAGTGTTAAATTGTATCAAAATGGGACATTTAGGCTGTAAAATTCTACTGATACGCGTCACTTATGTCACCTTTGTAAAATTATTTTACACACTCTGGATTTTAGGGAATCGGCCCCATTAAGCCGCGCGGCGACGACCAGCGATGGGGCGGAGGTCGCTTAATTCTTCTGACGGCACGGCCTTGCTGAACAGGAAACCCTGTACTTCAGTACAGCCCTCACGGCGAAGCGCATCAAGCTGAGACTGGCGTTCTACGCCTTCAGCCGTTGTCGTCATGCCAAGGCTGTTGGCGAGCGAAACGATTGAGCGGACGATTGCGCGGCAATCCTCGCGGCTATCAATCTCACTGATGAAGCAGCGGTCAATCTTGATCTTGTTAAACGGAAAACTGCGCAGGTAATTGAGCGTCGAAAACCCCGTCCCGAAATCATCAAGTGCGATCCGGATGCCAAGTGCGCTGAGCTTATGCAGCACCGCGATGTTGGCTTCGCTGTCATTCATCAGCACTGACTCGGTTATCTCAAGTTCAAGTCTGTGCGCGGCAACCCCGCTTTGCGCCAGCGCATGAATGATCGTTGGCAACAGGTTGGTGCTGCGCATTTGTGCCGGCGACAGGTTCACCGCAACGCTCAGATGCTCTGGCCAAGTGGCGGCTTCTGCAAGTGCGCGGCGGATCACCCACTCACCAATCTTGATCACCATGCCAGTTTCTTCAGCAATCGGGATGAAATCACCCGGCATCACCGTGCCGCGCGCGTGATGTTCCCACCGGACAAGCGCTTCATAGCCGCTGGGTTCGTCGCTGTTCAGGTTTATAAGGGGTTGATAATGGAGCCGCATCTCATCACGACCAAGTGCGGTACGCAGATCAAGCTCTAGCTCACGCCGGGTTTCGGCAATGCTATCCATACCGCTTTCAAACCGGATGAAGCGGCTTCGCCCTTGGGCTTTTGCGGCATAAAGCGCGAGGTCGGCGTTCTTGAGAAGCTGTTCAGGTGTACTCCCATGATCAGGCGAATAAGCGATGCCGATGCTTGCGCCGGTCATGACTTCATAACCGTCAATCAGGAAGGGCAAGCCAATCGCTTCGATGATCCGGCTAGCAAGCTGATCAATCGCTTTCAAATTTTCGCCGCCAACAAGGATGGCAAATTCGTCGCCGCCAAGCCGTGCGATCAGATCGCCAGTGCGGACGCAGGCTTCTAGCCGAAGGGCGACAGCATTGAGCAGTTTATCACCGATTGGGTGGCCAAGCGTATCATTGATCGATTTGAAGTGATCAAGATCAAGATACATCAGCCCTGCGCCGCTCGCCTCTGCTTTGAGCGCATGGTCTAGACTTTCATTGAACAAAAACCGATTGGGCAATCCGGTTAGGCTGTCATAATGCGCCATGTAACGGACTTTTTCTTCGGCCAACCGCTGTGCAGTAATATCTGTGACGACGCCCCGATGGCCGCCCTGAATGCCGTGATTGGGCCGCGCCGTGATTGACCACCAATGCCGTTTTTGTCCGACATGGAGCGACACGATATGATCGCGAAACGGCTGTTTGGAAGCAATTAGGCGCGTGAATTCGATCTGTTGTGCGCCGTGGTCAATTAACTCAATAAATTGCAGGTCGACCAGTGTTTCGCGCGGGCGGCAGGTTGCGGCGGCAAGGCGATCACAAGGGTTTCTGATCAGGCCAAGATCGTTGATTTCGATGAGCCAATCTGAAGCTTGTTGCTCATAATCATTAAGTAGAAGGCTGATGGTCTCAGTCGAATCGGCAAGCGCAAGCTCACGTTGCTTGCCTTCGATAAAGTTTGCCGCTGCGCGATTTATTGCGCCGAACAAAACAACGCAATAACAGATGAGTAACACACAGCCAGCATAGGCAGCGGTAGTGCCAATTGAGACGAGTGCGACAAAACTGCCTATTGCGCAAAGCCCAACAAATATCCGGGCTGGCTGCGCGAGCGTCCGAAACGAAATCGTCCCAGCCCCCATCATGCCAGATCCAATAATGCCGACAAGCAACTGCTGCTCTTGAGTTATACTGGCCAAAGGCATGCCAATTGCCAACGCCCACCAGATGCCAAGCAGCCAAGTGTTCCATTCGACGTGACGATAAATATTGGGCAAGTCTGCGGTGTCGTCGCCAAATTCAGCAGGAACCTTGCCATTACACCACAAGCGGTGCGCCATAAGCCCAAATATCGTTAAAATACCTAAGAAAATGACCCACAGATCAAGGGCATAGATAAAGACAATGCCCATGACCCCCGCATTGATCACATTCGCTGCAGCCGATGTGCGTGCACCCTTGGCATGGTCAAACAATTGTTGGTACAAAATCCAATCAGTGTCGCATCTCGGAATCCGATCCACACAGCCGTCGGTCAGCGCAGGTAAGCGTATTTTATCTTGTGGCCTCATCACATTGATTTTTTACAACAAAAATTGTCTAAGAAGAGTTACCGATGGTCAATCAAAATGGCGAAAATGCAATTGCAGATTGACCATCACGCTCAACCTGTTGAGTATAAATGGTTTTTTATTGGTTCCAATTGTGACGCAAATACTCATTACCGTAGATACCGAGCTTTCGGCGCTGCTGCATCAGCGCGGCACTGCGCTTGCGACAAATTTTACCAGTTCAATCAACGGCGAATGTGATGACGGTCATTTCGGTATCGGCTGGCAGATGGATCAAATGGAGGCGCACGGCCTCAAGGGTGTGTTCTTTGTCGATCCGCTGCCATCGCTGATTTACGGTGAGGCTTGGCTGGCAGATGTCGTTGGGCCGATCATTACGCGGGGGCATGAGGTTCAGCTTCATATTCACACCGAATGGCTTGCGTGGGCAAGCGCGTCACCGGTGGGTGGGCGTCAAGGGCAGAACCTAGCTGATTTCGGGATTGATGATCAGCGCGTTCTGCTGGGCCTTGCGATAGACTTGCTGATGCGGGCTGGCGCGCCGAGGCCAACCGCGTTCCGTGCGGGCAATTACGGCGCCGATGATAACAGCCTGCGCGCGCTGGCTGAGCTTGGTCTCACATGGGATAGCAGTGTCAATGCGCCCTACCTTGGCGGTGCGTGCCGGATTGGGGTGAGTGCCGAACAGGTCGGTGCGATTGAACGGCACGGGATTGTTGAACTCCCCGTCGCTGGCCTTAGTGAGCGGATGGGGCAGGTGCGCCCAGCGCAAATCTGTGCGCTTTCGGCGCGTGAGATGCGGGACGCACTCAGCCATGCAGCGGATCATCAGCACGCGACATTTGTCATTGTAACGCACAGTTTTGAAATGTTGTCGCGCGACCGCAAGCGCGCCAATCGTGCCGTCATCGCTCGATTTAAGGCGATGTGCGATGCCATCGCGGCGCACCCTCAGCTTTTCAGCGCTGGTTTCAATGATCTTGATGCCGTTGCACTTACCTGCACTCGTGAAGCACAACCAACCCGCCTTGGCCCAAACCGTCTGCGCACTTTGGCGCGCATGGCCGAGCAAGCGGTTGCAACATGGCGCTATGAACGTCAGTTGCGCCCAGTATGAAAGCGCATCCGCAGGCGATATTATTGGGGATTGATACACCGATTGGCGTGGCGGTGCTCCGTGAACTTGGACAGCACGGTGTGCCTGTTCATGGTATAGGTCGCAGTGCCGATGCGATTGGCCGCGCCTCTCGCTATTGCACAGGCTTTTCGGTGCGGCCTGTTGGCGGATTGGCTGATTGGCTGCCCGGCTTGATCACTCAGACTGGTGCGAGAGCTTTGCTTGCGATTTCAGAGGGCGATCTCGTCGCGCTGGCGCAGCTTCCGCCAGTGATCAATGGCTGCACGATCATCACGCCGCGTGCTGAGCCACTCGCAATCGTACTCGATAAAAGCGAGACGCTTGCGCGCGCGGCAGCGCTCGGGATTGATATCCCGATAAGCTGGCAGCCAGTGAACAGCGAAGACATGGCGCTCCGCGCGCGCACCCTGACTTATCCAGTGATTGCGAAATGGGCCGATCCACCTGCGATGACTGACCGACTGGCAGCGCTTGGCTTGCCGCTCATCAAGGCGGAATATCTCCACGGTGCTGATGAGCTGATTGCCTTGGTTGATCGTTATACGCCGCTTGGTACTTGGCCGCTGATCCAAAGCTATTGCCCCGGTTTCGGGCTTGGCCAGATGATCCATATGGCGGGTGGCAAGGCGGTGCTGCGGTTTCAGCATCGGCGGCTTCACGAAATGCCTCCCGAAGGCGGGGTTTCGACGCTTTGTGAGAGCGAACCGCTCAGCCGCCATACTGCGCAGATGGCAAAGTCTGAGGCGCTGCTTGCGAGTATCGGGTGGGAGGGGCCAGCGATGGTCGAATATCGTCACGATCCTGACACTGGGCGCAATTGGCTGATGGAGATTAACGGGCGTTTCTGGGGGAGTATGCCGCTCGCGTCACATAGCGGCGCTGAGTTCGCGTGGGAAAGCTATCGCCGCGCGATCCTTGGGCAGAGTGATACTGATCAGACGCAAATCAAACCGCGCCGCGCGCGCTATATGATCCCTGAAACCAAGCGGTTGATCCAGCTTCTATTCAAGCGCGGGGCAATCGCCGATCCGCTGTTCAAGCCAACGCCGCTTGCCGACCTTAGGGATTATTTGAGCGGTTTTTTTGATCCAAAGATGCGTTACTATCTGTTCCGCTGGAGCGATCCGGGGCCGTTCTTTTCGGATATCAAGACGGTGTTGATGAAAGCCTTGCGCCGGGAAAAGCATTAACCAGCGCTGGGATCGCGCTCTGTATTCGGCGCAAACAGGTGTCCATATAGGCCGGATCAAGTTCATAAGGATCATGCAGATGCGGCATTTTGGGTGTCGCCCATAGCCCGAGCAGCGAACGCGGGACATCTGCGATCCGCGCATTATGCGCCATCTTTTGCAAGTGGCGCACCTCCATCGCGAGGAGGAGATCGCCGGGCAGCGGCGCATATTCCTCAACGCGTGTCGTGCGGTGCGCGGTCATATCATGGCCAAGCCGTGCTGCCGCCGCAACTGCCGGGGGATGGGCTGGCTTATCTGCGCTCGTTGAAAGGCCGAAGGATGCCACGCTCAGCCCAGCCTGCCTCGCCACCACATCGGCAAAGGCGCTGCGGCAGATATTGCCGTGGCAGACGAACACCAACCGCCGCACGTCCGCCGCAACCGGGGGCTTCACCCAAGCCTGACCACTCCCGACCTGAAGGTAGGACAGCGCCAAACGGATCGCGCCGCGATAGGTGCCAAAACGGGCGTCAATCATGAAAGGGTAGGCTCCGGTTAGCAATTAACGCTCAATTCACATGACAAGCGGCTAAAATCCAGTGCATATATTGGGCAAGATCATCATCCGGAGTGTATTTGATGAAGAGAATCGCGTTTGTTGCCCTGCTCCTCACCGCGAACCCGCTTTATGCGGCGAGTGACGCACCGTTTGTGATCGCCGAGAGCGGTAAGTCATTCTACCGGCTTGATGACGCCGTCAAATCGGTTGGTGACGGTGACGCGACGATCACCATTGCGCCCGGCACCTATCCTGACTGCGCGATTCAAACCGGCGGCAACATCACCTACCGCGCGCAAGTGGCGGGTCGTTCGGTGTTCGACGGCGGCATTTGTGAGGGGAAGGCGGCGCTTGTGCTGCGCGGTCGTTCGGCGCGCGTTGAGGGGCTGGTGTTTCAGAATATGCGCGTGCCAGAGGGCAATGGTGCTGGCATCCGGCTTGAACAGGGCGACTTGCTCGTGACCAACGCGATGTTCCGCAATTCGGAGCAAGGCATACTTTCAGCGCCTGATCCAGCGTCACAAGTGACGATTGACCGCTCAACCTTTTCAGGGCTTGGCCGCTGTGATCGCGATTTGGCCTGCGCGCATTCGATTTACATCGGTGATTATGGCGCGCTCACCGTTACCCGCAGCCGTTTTGAGCGTGGGCGCGGCGGCCATTATGTCAAAAGCAATTCGGGCCGCGTCGCGATCAGCGATTCGAGCTTTGATGATACGCAAGGGGCGGCGACCAATTACATGATCGACCTGCCCTCGGGCGCGGTCGGCACGATCACGCGCAATGTGTTTGTGCAGGGCAAGAATAAGGAAAATTACTCGGCCTTC
>JAYTPB010000100.1:0-29925 GCA_043747445.1 Sphingomonadales bacterium | reverse complement strand
GCCTTGGCTGCCATAGCCGATGATCGCAATCTTCTTATTCTCGATCAGTTTGAGATCGGCATCAGCATCATAATAAACGCGCATGTATCGTTGTTCCTTTTCGTAAATATCAAACGGCCAGCTTGCCCCGTGCCATCGCGACGACACCCGCGCGGGCAACTTCTACAAGCCCAATCTCGCTCATCAGTTCAATAAAGCGATCAATTTTTGTTGAGTTTCCAGTAACTTCAAAGATAAAGCTCGAAATCGTTGTATCAACAACATTCGCGCGAAATACGTCGGCAAGGCGAAGCGCCTCAATCCGGTGATCGCCTACGCCTGCGACTTTTACCAAGGCAAGCTCTCGCTCAACATGATCGCCAAGCACGGTGAGGTCAGTCACCTTATGCACGGGCACAAGCCGGTCAAGTTGTGCGACGACTTGTTCAATCACAGCCGGCGTCCCCGATGTGACAATGGTAATCCGGCTGACCATGTCATCATCGCTGATATCAGCGACGGTCAGGCTTTCGATGTTATAACCACGCGCCGAAAACATGCCGGCGATCCGCGCAAGGATGCCGGGTTCGTTGGTTACGGTGACTGAGAGAGTGTGCCGCTCGGATGGGCCAGTTTTGATGTGCATCAGACCAGCGCCTTCGCTTCATCGGACATTTCGCCCGAAACCTTATCATCTCCAAGCATCATCTCAACATGGCTTGCGCCACTTGGGATCATCGGGAAACAATTGGCGAGCTTTGCCACCATGCAATCGACAATCACTGGCCCGTCATGATCAAGCATCGCTTTAATCCCACTTTCAAGATCATCGGGATGCTCGATACGGATGCCCTTCCAGCCATACGCCTCGCCAAGCTTAACAAAATCTGGTAGACTATCGCTATAACTCTCTGAATAACGGCTTGAATATGTGAGTTCTTGCCACTGTCGCACCATCCCCATATATTCATTGTTGAGGATGAAAATTTTGACGGGCAGGCGGTACTGGGTTGCGGTTGCCAGTTCCTGAATATTCATCTGGATTGAGGCTTCCCCCGCAATATCGATGACGAGCGCATTGGGATTGCCAAGCTGCGCCCCAATCGCGGCGGGCAGGCCGTATCCCATCGTACCAAGCCCGCCTGACGTCAGCCATTTATTGGGGCTTTCAAAATCAAAATGCTGCGCCGCCCACATCTGGTGCTGGCCAACCTCAGTTGTGATGATTGGGTTTTTCTTGTGCGTTGCTTCCCAAAGCGCGCGGACGGCAGCCTGCGGCATGATTTCAGTCTTTGATTCAGGAAAGCTCAGTGATTTTTTCGCGCGCCATTCGTCAATCCGTTTCCACCAAGCCGAAAGATCAGCCTTCTGGTGCTGGCGACTCTTCCAGATTTTGATCATATCTTCCATCGCGCGGCCGACATCGCCGACTACGGCCAAATCGACACGCACGGTTTTATTGATCGAACTTCTATCAATATCAAAGTGTATCTTCTTGGATTTAGGTGAAAAAGCATCAAGCCGACCCGTGATCCGATCATCAAACCGCGCGCCGAGGCAGACGATAAGGTCGGCTTGGTTCATCGCCCAATTGGCCTCATAAGTGCCGTGCATACCGAGCATCCCAAGCCACGCTTCACCCGATGCCGGATAAGCACCAAGACCCATGAGCGTTGACGTGACGGGGGCACCAGTGATCCGCGCAAGCTCTCGCAGGATTTGCGCTGCGCCGGGGCCGCTGTTGATAATGCCGCCGCCGGTGTAAAGGATTGGCCGTTCTGCAGCGGCAATCATTTCAACCGCTGCTTCGATCAGGCTGATATCGGGCTTAATCTGCGGACGATAGCTTTTGTGATTGATCGGGCCGGGCTTGCGGTAACGCGCGGTCGCGACTTGAACGTCCTTTGGAATATCAATCACCACCGGGCCGGGGCGGCCTGATGTCGCAATGTGGAACGCCTCGTGGATGATATCACCGAGCGCATCAGGTGATTTGACGAGATAATTATGCTTGGTGCAGTGGCGCGTGATCCCAACGGTGTCAGCCTCCTGAAACGCGTCAGAGCCAATCAGATGTGTCGCGACTTGGCCCGTGATCACCACCATTGGGATTGAATCCATCAGCGCGTCAGTAATGCCAGTAACCGCGTTGGTCGCGCCGGGGCCGCTCGTCACGAGAACAACGCCGGGTTTGCCAGTTGAACGCGCATAGCCCTCGGCGGCGTGGGTCGCGGCTTGTTCATGACGGACAAGAATATGCTTGATCCGCTTTTGCTTGAAGATCGCGTCATAGATTGGCAGCACCGCACCACCGGGATAGCCAAAAATCACATCGACACCGAGATCACACAGTGCAGCGATAAGGATATCGGCTCCTGATTGTTCTGCGGTCATGATTTCATCTTCCTTGTTAGTCCACGCGCCGCTTTGTTGCGGTGCAGCGCATTTGTCCAGAACCGGGCGCTCTAATGATATAAAACGCTATGTCAATGCTATATGACGTAATTTTATTGCTAATTCATTGACCATATCATTATTTATTTCACATTCAGCGCGGAGCCAGGCGCCCGGGAACTGATTGCGGAACCATGTGAACTGCCGCTTTGCATATTGCCGCGTCGCAATCTGGGCGAGGTTGGTCTGCTCTGCTGTGACGCCGGGATTGGCGAGGATGGCGCTCACCTCGCGCACTCCAATCGCGCGCATCACAGGCAGTGCTGGATCAAGCTTTCGCGCCAGCAATGCCTCAACCTCGTGCATTCCACCCCGTTCAAGCATCATCGCAAAGCGCATGTCACAGCGGGTATAAAGCCAGTCACGCGGCGGCAGCAGGATGAGCGGGACGAGATCGATCTGATCAACAATCCCGCCGACGTTATGCGCCTGCCAGTCCTTGAGCGATTGTCCCGTTGACCGGATGACCTCAAGCGCACGGGCAATGCGCGTGCTGTCACTTGGCATAAGGCGTGCTGCGGCTTCTGCATCCTCATGCAGCAGCGCGGCATAGGCCAAACTCACGTCAAGCCGACGCACTTCGGCGCGAATAGTGGGATCAATGTCAGGCACGGGTGCAATGCCATCAAGCAACGTCCGCATATAAAGCCCGGTGCCGCCAACAAGGATAGGTAAGCGCTCCGCCGCAATCGCCTCGGCAATTGCCGCCTTGGCCTCACCAGCCCAGTCTGCCGCTGAACACGCCTGCGCGCCATCGATATGACCAAACAATCGGTGTGGCGCCTGCGCCTCATCTGCGATTGACGGCCGCGCGCTTAAGATGCGCAGATCGGTATAAACCTGGCTCGCATCGGCATTGATGATCGTTGCGGGCAGCAATTTTGTGAGCGTCAGTGCAATATCGGACTTGCCGCTCGCCGTCGGCCCCGCAATAAGCACGACGCGCGGGCGTTTGCCCTCAATCAAAGGAAGTTTTGTGTTCACAGCCACCCTGATAGCAGCCGAAATCTTGAAAGCGGGAGATATTTCGTCCGCAGCGGATCGGCTGGCTGATGCTGGCATTACACTTCTTTCCCAAAATGTGATTGAGCCCGAAAAAGCTGCTGATCTCCATTTTACCGGCGACTCCATAGCGGCACGGCAGGCACTTGAGGAAGCAATCCCCGGCGTTGACGTCATCGTTCAGGCCACCGCGCACCGCCGCCGTCGCCTGATCATTGCCGACATGGACTCAACGATGATCACGGTCGAATGTATTGATGAACTCGCCGATTATGCCGGGATCAAGGCCGAAATTGCCGCAGTGACCGAGGCTGCCATGCGCGGTGAACTTGATTTTGAGGGCGCCCTGCGAAGCCGCGTTGCCCTTCTCCAAAGTCTCCCAGAAAGCGCGATTGGGCAATGCCTTGCTGAACGCGTGAAGATCATGCCCGGTGCGCGAGAACTCGTCCGCACTGTCCGCACAAATGGTGGATACGCCGTGCTTGTTTCGGGCGGCTTCACGCGCTTTGCCGATCCCGTTGGTGCCGAAATCGGTTTTGACCGCGTAATCGCTAATCGGCTTGGCATCGCGGGCGGAATGCTTGACGGCACCGTCGCCTACCCGATCATCGGCGCGCAGAGCAAGCGCGAGGCGCTCCTCGCCGCAATGGCCGAACGCGGGCTTAATGTTGAGGCGACGCTCGCAGTAGGCGACGGCGCGAACGACATCCCGATGATCGAAGCCGCAGGCCTCGGCGTCGCGTACCACGCCAAACCCAAAACCCGTGTGGCGGCCTCAGCGGCGATTTTGTACGGTGATCTCAGCGCGATTCTCTATGCGATGGGCTATCCTAAATCAGCGTGGGCCACCTCCTGATTCTGCGAAAAGAGTCCAGTCCAGCTTGACCAAGTTTACACCGTTCCAAAGACTTGTGAAATTTCGTTGAAGTGGTGCTTTTCATCGTTGAACCGATGGTACGCGCTTGGGACAAGTTTACACCGTAAAAAAGGTTGGGGCAGGGCGGGTTCGGGTGCATCAACATCGATAAAAGGTAGCGAGGCGGGGGCATGTAGGAAAGCCCAAAATGTGCGACGTTTCCTTGAATCGTCTCCCCGTACACCTGTCCACCATGTCTCCGGTCTATACAGCTCGGCACGGGGCTTGGCTTTTTTGTTCCGATGTTGACGGGAAGATAGCCTAACCCCGTGTCAAGCACGGGGCGACGATCTATATTTTGTGTAATGCTCACTAATCAACGAAGTTGAGTCGGTAGCGTATTACCCCTCAATCCTTATCCACCAACCGCCCAAGCACTGCCACCAGCGTCAAGCTCGCCATCCAGCCGAACAGGATTTCAAACCACATCAAACTGCGCGCCCACCAGCCGAGTGGCAATGCCATTCCCTTGCTGTTGGTGATGACGGGTGCCCAATCGCTATCCTGTTGCAGGTCAACCAGCGGTAGGATTAGGTCGAGCGAGTAGAGTAGCGGATCAAAGCTAGTATATTCAGGCGGCATATCGGGGCAGCGCACCCAATAATGATTGAAATCGACCTCACCATCAACGCCGCAGGTTGCAACCTGCTGGTTGACCATCATCACAGGTGCCGCCCTGTAACAACGAGTTGTGGCTTGTCGGTACGGACTGGATTTACTCGCTGCGCAATCATCTTGAATGGCTTGGTTGGCGTTGGGCTTGTGCGATAAATTAATTAGTCCTTTTCAGGTTTTCCGGGTTCTGCGTCGTGCCCTTTGCCTATTGCTACACCAGCAACAAAAAGAAACGCTCCGCCAAGCCAACGGAATACCTCCTTAGTCCAATCTCCACCGTCACCAAAAATCAGAACACCAATGATCGCGAAAAACAGCAGTAGCGAGAAAACTACTGCTGCTGCGTGAGTTTTATCATTAGTGCCGTACTTCAATATCCCTAGATTTATGTGAAGGACGCGATTGTCAGCTACGGGGCCGGTGTAGTCACTGATCCCTTTCTTTGTGGCTTTGTCAGGGACGTTCGATGTGTGATCAGGCGGCGGAATTTGGATTTGCATCATTCAATTTCCGCTTAAACACACTCTTGATCAATTCATTCGGAATGATAGGTTTTCTATCTGTCCCGATGGTGTCATTGACAATTGTCCAAGGCTCACCCGGACCGTGTGTGGAGTTGGACAATTGCACAGCCGTATAGTTCTTTAGCGTGTCCCAAACTGATCGAATGAAATCTGATAGCTCTTTGTTGGATACCCCATCAGGCGATGAGACTGTAGCGCCATCGCCTTCGATAATCTTTAACTCGCTGAGCCGCGATGTTACGATCCCTCTTCCAAACGCTCTTGTCTGCATATAAACGTCGCGCACAACAGGTCCCCAAGGCCAAGCTTCAAAATCATTTTCAAAAAGCGGCCCTTTGTCATAGGCCAAATGCCATGCATGAGCGTAAAAAATAAGTTTTTGAAGCTTCATTTGATCCACAGCGAATTGTGGCTCGTTGGCCGCGAGCTTCAAAAACTCATTCCCAACAGCAGCTACCGATGAAATTGGAGCTGTGACAGTCAAACCAGTCATGCGCCGTCCTTCAATTCAAAATACTCAAGCGCAATATGCGCGCGAAGTTAAAATGTAGATAGGGGTAATATGGGCTTCAGCGCAATAGATATCAAGTCACTCGCTGCCAAGCGCCGCACCAAAGATCATCGCGGCTTGGCGTCCGTTATCAACGCGGCGGTGATCCTCGCGCCATGCGGCAAATGCAGCGGGCGCTCGGATTTGTCTGGTTCAGCCATGTGTGGCGGATTTCCAGCACTTCGTTGATCCGTGATTGCCAGCCGGGGCCGCTCGCGCGGAAGCGTTCGATCACGTCGCGGTCAATCCGCAGGCTGACGAGCTGCTTGTTCGATCCCGCTGGGCGTCTGCGCGTCTTGGGGAAGGCGGCGCGAATATGCACCGGGATATCCTCGCCAGTTTTGGCGCGTGCAAAATCATCCGCGCTTCATTCAGGATTATCTTCGTCTCTCATATCAACATCCCCCTTCACATCCCCAGAACCTGATCCATCCCGTACCGCCCGGCGGGCATTCCTGTGAGCCAGAGGGCAGCTTTGACCGCGCCACGCGCAAAAATGCTGCGGTTTTCGGCGCGGTGGGTGAGTTCGATGCGTTCGCCTTCGCCCGCAATCAACACGGTGTGGTCGCCTGCGGCTGATCCGCCGCGCAGGCTTGCAAAGCCGATGGCTCCGGGTGCGCGTGCGCCGGTGTGGCCGTCGCGTCCGCGTTCGCTGTGGCGGGCAAGGGGGATGCCTCGTCCGGCGGCGGCTGCCTCGCCGAGGAGGAGCGCGGTGCCCGACGGCGCATCAACCTTGTGCCGGTGATGAAGCTCGGCAATCTCGATATCCCAATCGGGGCCAAGCCGTGCCGCCGCCTCTTTCACCAGCCGAGCGAGCAGTGTGATGCCGAGCGAAGTATTGCCCGTTTGAAGCACCGCGATATGGCGCGCGGCATCATCAATTGTGCGGTGATGATCTTCATCAAGCCCAGTGGTGCCGATCAGGATCGGCCTGCCCGCCGCAACCGCCGCGCCGAGATTGCCGACGAGTGCCCTAGAAGATGAGAAATCAACCAGGACATCGCTCATTTTGGCAAGCGCGATTGGATCGCCGCCGACGTCAATCCCGCCTGAGAGCACAGCGCCTGCTTCGGCGATGGCGGCCTTGAGTGCGGCGCCCATCCGGCCTTCGCTGCCGATAATTCCGATACTGGTCATGATTTGCCTCTTTGTTTACTGTATGCTTCATGGGGCACATGAAAGACATCCGCAATATCGTGATCCTGACCGGCGCTGGCATTTCCGCCGAAAGTGGCGTTGGCACGTTTCGTGACGCTGGCGGCCTTTGGGAACAGCACCGGGTTGAAGATGTCGCAACGCCCGAGGCATTCGCGCGCGATCCTGATTTGGTGCTGCGCTTCTATGATATGCGGCGGGCATTTGTTCAGCAGGTTGAGCCTAATGCGGCGCATCATGCGCTTGCTGAACTTGATGCGCGCTGGCCGGGCGAGCTGACCATTGTTACGCAGAATGTTGATGATTTGCATGAACGTGCCGGGGCAAACCGCCTGATCCATATGCACGGTGAACATCTTTCGGCGTGGTGCACCGCGTGTGATGCGCGGGGTGAATGGCGCGAGACGCTCCTTGATCGGCCGGCCTGCCTCAACTGTGGTGAAGCGGCGCTCCGCCCCGATATCGTGTGGTTCGGCGAAATGCCTTACCGGATGGACGAGATAGAAGCAGCAGTGTCGCGGGCTGATCTGTTCGTTTCTATCGAGACGTCAGGCGCGGTTTATCCTGCCGCTGGCTATGTTCGCACCGCGCGCCATTACGGCGCGAAGACGCTAGAGCTTAACCTTGAGCCATCGCAGGGCAGCCATTTCTTCGATGAAAGCCGGATGGGTGCGGCGACTGATCTTGTGCCCGCGTGGGTTGCGCAGATATTGGGCTAATCAACCCAATCTAGCCCGATATTGCGGTAATGCTCGCGGTCGTCCTCCCATTTGGGGTTGACCTTGACATGGAGGTAAAGATGCACCCGCCGCCCGAGGTTGAGCGCGATTTCGGCGCGCGCGCGTGACCCGATTTCTTTAAGGCGCGCGCCGCCTTTACCAAGCACGATTGCGCGCTGCGTTGGCCGTTCGACAAGGATCTGCTGATGGATTTCAACCGAACCGTCGCTGCGTTCCTCATACTTCTCGGTTTCAACTGCACTCGCCTGTGGCAGTTCGGCATGGAGCTGGAGGAAAAGCTGTTCGCGCGTGATTTCAGCGGCGGTCATCCGTTCAGTCGCGTCGCTCACCTGATCTTCGGGGAAATTCCACGGACCCACGGGCATGTGCGCCGCCAGCCGGTCTTTGAGCAGTTCGAGGCCGTCACCCGTTGCTGCACTGACAAACAGTGTTTCAGTGAAATTGATCTGTTCATTGAGGCGCTGGGCGTGGATCAGTAGCTTGCCCTTATCGGCGATGTCGACCTTGTTGAGGATCAGCAGCTTTGGCTCACTACGCGCCTTCAACGCCTCAATCATGTTGGCGACCTTGGTGCCAAGCCCGCCCTTGGCATCGATCACCAGCGCAATCACGTCAGCATCCTGAGCGCCGCCCCACGCCGCCTGCACCATCGCCCGGTCAAGTCGCCGCTTGGGATCAAAAATTCCCGGTGTGTCAACGAGCATGAGCTGGGTTTGGCCGTGCATCGCAATGCCCATCAGGCGGACGCGCGTTGTTTGTGCCTTGGGGCTGACAATCGCAACCTTCTGACCAACGAGTGCGTTTACAAGCGTTGATTTGCCAGCATTAGGCGCGCCGACAATGGCAACGAGGCCGCATTTTTGTTGATCAGTCACGACAGTTTCCCCAAAAGTGCTTCCGCCGCAGCCGACTCTGCTTCCTGTTTTGAGCGGCCCTCTGCTTCGGCCTCGCCAGCAGACCCGAGCGAAACTTTCACCGTGAAACGCGGCGCATGGTGTGGCCCTGAACGATCGGTCACAGAATATGCGGGTGGTTTACGGTTATGCGCCGCCGCCCATTCTTGAAGCGCTGATTTGGGATGGCGCGGCGCGCCGCTTTGGCCGCTGAGCAGCGGTTCCCAGTGGCGGCGGATAAACGCTTGTGCGGCATCAAGCCCGTGATCGAGATAAAGCGCGCCAATCAATGCCTCGATCACGTCACCAATCACATTATCGCTATCATAAGCGCCGTCATCGCGTGCTTGCTTGCCAAGACGGATATGCGGCGTAACGCCAATGTTGCGGCCAATCGTTGCACAAGTTGCCCCGGCGACAAGGCTGTTGAAGCGGAATGAAAGCTTCCCTTCGGCGTCGCTTTCAAACATATCGTACAGCCAGCGCGACACCACGAGGCCGAGGACACGGTCTCCCAGAAATTCCAGCCGTTCATAAGTGTCACTGCCAAAACTGCCGTGGGTGAGTGCGCGCTGGTACAATTTTGCGTCACGCGGGGTCACGCCGGTGGCTTGTACCAACCAATCTAGGTCAAGCGTCAAAAGCCCTCACCAATCCGCTCCCAACGCGCTGCGCTGAACCACGTCCACGGTTTGATCCAGCTTGATGAGCCGTCGGTCGAAAAAACGGTAAAGAGCGCGCGACCAACAAGATTTTCCTGCGGGACAATGCCGATGCCTTGGCCCTCAACTGCCGGAAAGCGACTGTCGGCACTGCGATCACGGTTATCGCCCATCGCAAACAAATGCCCTTGCGGCACAGCATAAACACTGGTGTCGTCTGCCCAGCTTGTATCAAGATCAAGCACATCATAGCTGCGCCCGCTTGGCAACGTCTCACGGTAACGCGGATAGCGACAGCGAACGGTGCCGTCGCTTGCGGTCTCACGGAATTTGGCCACATCGGGCTTGGCACAGGCGCTGTTGACCGTGAGGGGCTCAACAAAATCAGCGATCCGGTTGCGCGGGATTGGTTTGCCATTGAGGATGATCTGGCCAGCCCGCATCTGGATCAAATCACCCGGAAGGCCAATGACTCGCTTGATATAATCGACATTATTACCCGGTGGCGCCTTAAACACGATCACATCGCCGCGCTCAGGCTCGCTCGCGAGTATCCGGCCGGGGATCAGCGGCACCGAGAATGGCAGCGAATATTTTGAATAGCCATAAGGCCATTTGGCAACGATCAGATAGTCACCAATCATCAACCGTGAGAGCATTGATTCCGAGGGGATGTTAAACGGCGCAAAAATAAAACTGCGCAAGATGATGACGAACAGCGCCAGCTTGATCATAAACTGGAAGAAATCGGCATTTTCCGATTTTTGCGCCTTCACTGTGGTGTCGGTTTGGGGCAGGGGCTGCTCGCGAGTGTCGGTCATACAGCGCCTGTGCGATTGTCGCTGGCTCTCGTCAAGCTAAGGATGGATGAAATGCCGGATTGGAACGCTATTTCGGATTTGAAGGCGGCTTCGCTGACGGCACTTTTTGCAGATGACGGCGAACGAACGCAGCGCTTAAGCATCGACGATTGCGGCATATTATTCGATTTTGCCAAGACGCATCTGAGCGTGAAAGCAGTGGACGCATTAGGCGCGCTCGCTGGTTCAGCGGGACTTGTGGCCAAACGTGACGCACTGTTCGGCGGGCAGATCATCAACGTCACCGAAGGCCGCGCCGCCGAACATAGCGCGGAACGCGGCGAAGGTACTCCTGAAAGCGTCGCGCGCGCCAAAACACTGCATAGCCGAATGCGCAGCTTGATCGAGGTAATTGATGCAGGTGCGATGGGCGAGATTGCGCATGTCCTTCATATCGGGATCGGCGGATCAGCACTCGGCCCTGATCTTCTGATTGATGCACTTGCACGCGACGCAGGGCGTTATGACGTCGCGGTGGTTTCCAATGTCGACGGCGCAGCACTTGCCGAAGTGTTTAAGCGCTTTGATCCGCATAAGACGCTGATCGCTATGGCATCGAAGACATTCACGACGAGCGAAACGCTGCTCAACGCCGCAAGTGCGCTTGAATGGATGGCAGAGGCGGGTGTTGATGATCCGATTGGCAAGGTGATCGCGCTCACCGCAGCACCTGAAAAGGCCATTGAATGGGGCGTTGATGAAACACGCATCCTGCCGTTTAATGAAGCGGTTGGTGGGCGGTATTCGCTCTGGTCGAGCATAGGCTTTCCCGCCGCGATGGCACTTGGCTGGGCGGGGTTTGAGGAGCTGCTTGAGGGCGCAGCCGCGATGGACAGGCATTTCCGGCTTACGCCGATTGAACGCAATGCGCCTATGATCGCGGCCTTTGTCGATCTCTATTATACTCAAGTTCGCCAGTGCGAGACGCGCGCTGTGTTTGCTTATGATGAGCGGTTGCGGTTGCTGCCGTCCTACCTTCAGCAGCTTGAGATGGAATCGAACGGCAAATCGGTAAGTGCCGAGGGGGCTACACTGGGTCGCCATTCAGCACCCATTACGTGGGGCGGGGTCGGGACGGATGCACAGCACGCGGTGTTTCAGTTGCTTCATCAGGGTACGCACCTCATTCCAGTCGAGTTTGTCGCGGTGGTTGAGCCGGGGCATGACTTGGACGAAGCGCATCACCGGCAGTTGCTCGGCAATTGTTTTGCGCAGGGCGCTGCGCTGATGGCGGGCCGCGCGAACGATGATCTTGCGCGTAATTACCCCGGGGACAGGCCATCGACAACGATCCTGCTTGATACTCTTGATCCGCGCACGCTTGGAGGCTTGATTGCCTTTTATGAAGCACGAACATTTGTAAATGCTGTGCTGCTTGGGATTAATCCGTTTGACCAGTTCGGTGTTGAACTTGGCAAGGAAATGGCAAAGGCAATTGACGGCGGCGGCGTGACGTTTGATCCATCAACAGCGGCGCTGATCGCGCGGGCGGGGGTATAATGACCTACGATTATGATCTTTTCATTATCGGCGCTGGTTCGGGCGGTGTGCGCGCGGCGCGCATTTCGGCGGGGCACGGCGCGCGCGTTGCGGTGGCGGAGGAATACCGCGTAGGCGGCACTTGCGTCATTCGTGGCTGTGTGCCCAAAAAACTGCTTGTTTACGGATCGCATTTTGCCGAAGATTTGGCCGATGCCAAACGTTTTGGCTGGAATACCGAAGGCGCGACGTTCGATTGGCCAACTTTGCGCGATAACGTCGCGGCTGAGGTTGACCGGCTTGAGGGGCTTTACGGCGATACCTTCACCAATAATAAAATCACGCTGTTCCATGAACGTGCGACCATCGCCGGGCCAAACCTGATCAGCCTTGCGAGTGGCCAAGAAATCAGCGCTGGAACGATCCTGATCGCGACCGGCGCGTGGCCCGCCATGCCCATCATAACGGGCGCAGAGCTTGGCATCACCTCGAACGAAGTATTTCATTTGCCAGCACTTCCCAAGCGCGCTGTAATTGCGGGCGCGGGTTACATCGCCAATGAGTTTGCGGGGATTTTCAATGAACTCGGCGTTCACGTCACCCTCGTCACGCGCGGTGACAAGATGCTGCGCAGCTATGATCAGGAGATTGTCGGCAAGCTTGTTGATATGAGCCGTCACAAGGGCATCGATATCCGCTTCAATTTCCCTTTCAAATCGGCGGTGAAGCAAGCCGATGGCAGCATCCTGATAGATGGTGGCGATCAGGGGATGATTGAGACCGACCTTATCCTTTGGGCGATTGGCCGTGTGCCCAACACCAAAGGGCTTGGGCTGGAAGCGGCGGGCGTTGCGCTTGGTAAGGACGGGGCGGTGATCGTCGGCAATGATAATCGCACCAACATTGCGAGCATTTACGCGGTCGGTGATGTGACCAACCGGGTGCAGCTTACACCCGTGGCGATCCGCGAGGGCCATGCCTTTGCCGATAGCGTGTTTGGCGGCAATCCCCGCACGATTGATTATCGCTGCATACCAACTGCTGTGTTTGCCAATCCGCCAATTGCCAGCGTCGGCATGACTGAGGACGAAGCCCGCGCCGAATATAGCGATGTGAGCGTTTATCGTTCGGACTTCCGCGCAATGAAAAATGTCCTTGCCGGCCGGAATGAGCGCGCGCTTTACAAGATGGTGACCGACACCAAGACGGGACGTGTGCTTGGCCTTCATATGATCGGGCCAGACAGTGCCGAAATCCTCCAAGCGGCGGCAGTTGCGGTCAAGGCTGGCCTCACCAAGGCTGATTTCGATGATACCGTCGCGCTGCACCCGAGCATGGCTGAAGAGTTGGTGCTGCTTAAATAGCGGCGCAATCCCGTCCGTCACTAAGATATCACCTCAGGATCGCCCACCTGCCATTTCGGAAAGCGCTGCATAGCGGTTTCAAACAATGCCGAAGTCGTAAGTGCGGCAAGCCAGCACCTGATCTGATCTGCCGCTTGCTCATCAAACCATATCGGGTCAGTCGCGGCGAATTGTCGCACGAACGGGAAAATCGCAATGTCAGCAAAACCCGGCTTGTCGCCTGCCAAATAGGCGTGATGCGTCAGACGTTCATTGAGATTTAACAGGATTTTCCATCCTTCGATCCGGTAAGGTTCGGAATCAACAATGTCATAGCGGTGCGGATATTTATAGCGGTCAAGGGTGGCCTTGAACGGGCCGTCGTTCACCGCGATCAGTTCAGGATCATCGCCCGTCAGCCAATTGTCAGGGTCATTCTGACCAAGTGCCCAGCGCATGATATCGAGGCTTTCGTCGATGACGCGGCCATCCGCGAGAACCAAGATTGGCACAGTCCCCTTCGGTGAGGCTTCAAGCATTTCAGCCGGTTTGTCGCGTAACACCACCTCGCGCAGCTCAACGCGAACCCCGCTGATTGCAATCGCCATCCGCGCGCGTATTGCATAGGGGCAGCGACGAAAGCTGTAGAGAATATGCCGTTTAGCCATCAGTCCTTGGATCAACGCCGATATGCGCCTTCCCGCGTTTTTCGGCGAGTTCGACTTGCTTTTGACGCTCGGCAAAGCGCGCGCGGCGGGCCTCGTCGAAACGGTCATGACAATGCGGGCAGGAAATCCCTTCGACATATAGCGGTGACGCCATGTCGTCGGGTGACAGCGGATCGCGGCACGCATGACAGCGCCCGTGGGTGCCAAGCGAAAGGCCGTGGCCAACCGAAACGCGCTGATCAAAGACAAAGCATTCACCTTCCCACAGGCTCTCGGCCTCGGGGACGGTTTCGAGGTAACGCAGGATGCCGCCCTCAAGATGATAGACTTCATCAATCCCTTCGGCGCGCAGGAAGGCGGTTGATTTCTCGCAGCGAATGCCGCCCGTGCAGAACATCGCGACCTTTTTCTTACCCGCTGTCAGTTCCTCGCGGTGTTCGCGAAACCATGCAGGGAAATCGCGGAATGTCTCAGTCTTTGGATCAACCGCGCCTTTGAACGTGCCGATGCCAACCTCATAATCATTGCGCGTATCGATCACGACTGTATCTGGATCACTGATCAACGCATTCCACTCCTGCGGCGCGATATAAGTGCCTGCCTTGGCAACTGGATCAACGCCGGGCTGCCCAAGGGTGACAATTTCTTTCTTCACCAAGACTTTCATCCGGTAAAACGGCATTTCATCGGCGTGGCTATATTTGACATCAAGATCAGCGCAGCCGGGGAGGGCGCGGATATGCGCTATGATCGCGGTGATGGCGTCCGCGCTGCCCGCAATCGTCCCGTTGATGCCCTCGGTCGCGAGCAGGATCGTGCCTTTGATATTGTTGGTTTTGCACGCTTCAAGCAGGGCGGGACGCAGCGCCGCCGGATCAGGAAACGATACAAATCGATAGAGTGCGGCAACTGTAATCATGGCGCTGTGATCGATTTTATCGATTGAAACGACCGAAGTTTACACCATTCATTCGCAGTGTTTTTCTGGCTTTCTCGACTATTCTGTGATCGAGAAAATCGATTAAAGTGCCGTAAGCGCACCTCTTGCAGGACTCGGAAATCGACGAAGGATATTGGCAAAAACATACCCAAATTCGTTGCATTTGATTTCCAACATTGCAAGCGGGTTTGTAGTTGCAGAAATTACACCTTTCTTTGCTCGACAGGCCGGTGCGTGAGTGATAATTTGTTCGCATGAAGACACCGCCAAAACCCACCATGCTTAATGATGTCAGCACACCCTTCATCGCCGAGCCCGCCCCAACGCGTGAAGAGCGGTTGACGTGGCTCAAGGCTGAACTGCAAAAGGGTTTGGATTCAGGGGTTGATCCACGTCCTTATCAGCAGATCATCAAAGACACATTGGCGCGCCACGGCATAAATGGCTGAAGTCATTCTCTCGCCGGAGGCGTCGGCGGATTTGAACGACATACTCATTTATGGTTTGATAAATCATCATGAAGCCACCGCTGCGGCGTATTTGCGCGGCTTCAATGCAGCGTTCAAAGGGCTCGAAGATTATCCATTTTCAGGGCAGATTGACGAAGAGAACGGCTTTCGCAGATGGCATTACCGCAGTCATAGGATTTTCTATCCTGTCGATGATGATGTGGTTTTGATCGTGCGGATAATTCATCACTCACGGGATGTGAACGAAATTTAAATTGATTAAGCGCAGTAAGTTTGAACCAAGTCCGTCATTGCGAGCGCAGCGAAGCAATCCAGTCCCGAGCTGGATTGCTTCGCTGCGCTCGCAATGACGATTATTATGAGGTTACCCAATGCTAAAATCATTTGATAAAATCCTTGAGCCTGACCCACGATTTCAAAGCATGGCCCTCGCAAACCATCACGAAATTGTGGCCTCAATTTTGCTTAATGGTAATCCTCCCGATGATGTCCGAAAGGCGTTTGATCGTGCGCGTAACCTTATGCTTTATGCCTATTTTTATTATGAAATGCTTGTGAATGCAGAAATTCAGGCTTTTGGCGCTTTTGAACTGGCTTTACGGATAAAACTTAATGGCACACCTAAACAAACGCTTCAGATATTGGTTGATCGTGCGCGCAAGGAGGGTGTCTTGCCAAAACTGAATGCAGGGCATCAGATGGATTCAATCAATGGAATGATAAAGCTTCGCAACGAATTATCACACGGTACCTCCAGCGTTCATTCGCCTCCAATGGCTGAAACCGTGCTCGAATTTTGTGGAGCAATGATAGATATCATTTTCCCAAAAATACCCTAGAATATTTTTTTTTAGTCTAAGTTTATCTAACCCTGTTTGCCACCAAATCCCCGACCACCGCCGGATCAGCCAGTGTAGTCACATCGCCTAGATTGCTGACATCACCCTCCGCGATCTTCCGCAATATGCGGCGCATGATTTTCCCGCTCCGCGTTTTTGGCAAAGCAGGGGTAAATTGGATCGCGTCGGGCGTCGCTATCGGCCCGATTTCGGTGCGCACCCATTTGACTAACTCGGTGCGTAAATCATCGCTTGCGGCCTCGCCTGCGTTCAGCGTCACATAGGCGTAAATGCCCTGACCCTTGATGTCATGCGGCATCCCGACGACGGCGGCTTCGGCGACTTTGGGGTGGAGGACAAGTGCTGACTCAACCTCTGCTGTGCCCATGCGGTGGCCGCTGACGTTGATGACGTCATCAACGCGGCCGGTGATCCAGTAATAGCCGTCGGCGTCTCGCCGGGCGCCGTCTCCAGTGAAATATTTGCCGGGGAAGGTGGTAAAATAGGTCTCGAAAAAGCGGCGGTGATCGCCCCAGACGCTGCGCATCTGCCCCGGCCAGCTTCGCGCGATGACGAGATTGCCTTCTGCTGCGCCGTATTGGAGGTTGCCCTCGCCGTCGACAATCTGCGGCTCAACACCGGGCATCGGCTTAGTCGCGCTGCCGGGTTTCAGATCGGTCGCGCCAGGCATCGGTGCGATCATAGCCGCACCCGTTTCGGTTTGCCACCACGTATCGATGATCGGGCAGCGGCCGTCGCCGACGACGCTATGATACCAGCGCCATGCCTCTGGATTGATTGGCTCGCCAACAGTTCCAAGCAATTTGAGAGACTTACGCGACGTTTTTGAAACAAATTCATCGCCCTCCCGCATCAGCGCGCGGAGCACAGTTGGCGCGGTGAAAACGGTATGCACCTGATGCCGATCACACACTTCCCATATCCGCGAGGGCGTTGGCCAATTGGGCACACCTTCATACATCAGCGTCGTCGCGCCGTTGGCGAGCGGGCCGTAGAGAATGTAAGAATGCCCCGTTACCCAGCCGATATCGGCGGCGCACCAGTAAATGTCACCCTGCCGGTAATCAAAGCACAGCTCATGCGTTAGGCTCGCCCAGAGCAGATAGCCGCCCGTGGTGTGCATCACGCCCTTTGGCTTGCCAGTGCTGCCGGAAGTGTAGAGAATAAACAGCGGGTCTTCGGCCCCCATAGGCTCAGGCGGGCAGATGCTATCGACCAGCGCGGCGGCCTCATGATACCAAATGTCGCGCCCCTCCGTCATGGCGACAGCCGCGCCAGTTGCCCGGACAGTAATAACGGTTTTGAGGCTGGGACATTGGAGCGCTGCCACATCAACATTGACTTTTAAGGGCACTGTCTTACCGCCGCGACGTCCCTCATCAGCCGTAATAACGAAGGCGGAATCGCAGTCCTGAATGCGTCCAGCAATTGATTCTGGCGAGAAACCGCCAAAAATCACCGAATGGATCGCGCCAATCCGCGCGCAGGCGAGCAATGCGAACGCCGCCTCCGGGATCATCGGCATGTAGATCGTCACGCGGTCACTCTTGACTACGCCTGCCGCCTTCATGACGTTGGCAAATTTGCACACTTCGCTGTGTAGCTGCCGATAGGTGAAGCTTTTTGATGGCTCGGCTGGATCATCGGGTTCCCAGATTATCGCAACGGTCTCACCGCGTTCGACCAAGTGGCGGTCGATGCAGTTTGCACTCGCGTTGATTTTGCCATCGGAGAACCAGCGGATATGGAAATCATCCTCTTTGAATGACCAGTCGCCGGCGATTTCTGGGCGTTTGATCCAGTTCAATCGCTTGGCCTGCTCAAGCCAGAAACTCCCCGGATCGCCGAGCGCGCGACCATAAAGCTGATCATATTTCGCCGCCGTAACCCGCGCATTTTTCGCCCATTCGGCAGGAACCGGAAACACATCCTGATCAGACACACTCATTCTCCCTTGTTAACCCTGTTTTGCAGCTTGCGCGCGTGGGTGCAAGTCGGCTTGTCAGTTCGCGTCCGTGATGAGTGGCTGCGATATTACACGGCCCCGGCATTTTTTGCTTGGCATTGGCCTCCCGAAGGAGAATGGAAATCACAACGATTTCAAACTGGGGGAGTGCCGCGCCATGTCATCCAATATTGCTGAGCTTGAAAAACGTCGCGAAGCCGCACAGATGGGTGGTGGGCAAAAACGGATCGATGCGCAGCACGCCAAGGGGCGGCTGACCGCGCGTGAGCGGCTTACGATTCTGCTTGATGAAGACTCATTTGAAGAACTTGATGCCTACGTCGAGCATAATTGCGTCGATTTCGGGATGGAGGAAACCAAAATCCTGGGAGACGGGGTGGTCACTGGATCGGGCACGATCAACGGTCGGCTGGTTTATGTGTTCAGCCAGGATTTCACCGTGTTCGGCGGCTCGCTTTCTGAAGCGCACGCCAAGAAAATCTGCAAGGTGATGGACAATGCGATGAAGGTCGGCGCGCCCGTTATCGGTATCAACGATAGCGGTGGCGCGCGCATTCAAGAAGGCGTGGCCTCGCTTGGTGGCTATGCTGAGGTGTTCCAGCGCAATGTGCTTGCGAGCGGCGTGGTGCCGCAGATCAGCCTGATCATGGGGCCGTGTGCGGGCGGCGCGGTCTATTCACCCGCAATGACTGACTTCATCTTTATGGTGAAGGACAGCAGCTATATGTTCGTTACCGGGCCGGACGTGGTGAAGACGGTCACCAATGAAGTCGTGACGCAGGAAGTGCTTGGCGGCGCGGTGACGCACACCACCAAATCGGGCGTGGCCGACAATGCGTTCGAGAATGACATTGAAGCACTCCTCGCAACGCGCGATTTCTTTGACTTCTTGCCCGAGAATAATCGCGCCCCTGTGCCCGAGCGGCCAACGGCGGATGAGTGGGATCGGCTTGAACCAAGCCTCGTCATGCTGATCCCCGCGAATGCCAACCAGCCCTATGATATGCATGAGGTGATCCGCAAAACGGTGGACGAGGGCGATTTCTTTGAAGTCGCGCCGAGCCATGCTGGCAATATCCTGATCGGCTTTGGCCGGATTGAGGGGCGAACGGTGGGCGTCGTCGCGAACCAGCCGATGGTGCTCGCGGGCTGCCTTGATATCAATTCATCGAAGAAAGCGGCGCGGTTTGTGCGCTTCTGCGATGCGTTTGAGATACCGATTGTAACCTTCGTTGACGTGCCGGGCTTCCTACCCGGCGTTGGGCAGGAGCATAGCGGCATCATCAAACACGGCGCAAAACTGCTCTTCGCCTATGCGGAGGCGACCGTTCCCAAAATCACCGTCATAACGCGCAAAGCGTATGGTGGCGCGTATGACGTGATGGCGTCGAAGCATCTGCGCGGCGATTTGAACTATGCGTGGCCAACCGCCGAAATCGCAGTGATGGGCGCGAAAGGCGCGGTGGAGATTATCTTCCGTGGCCTTTCGGCAGAGGAACAGGCGATAAAGACGGCGGAATATGAGGAACGCTTCGCCAACCCTTTTGTGGCGGCGAGCAAGGGGTTTATTGACGAGGTGATTTATCCGCATTCTACACGGCGGCGGATTGCTTTGGGGTTACGGAAGTTGCGGAACAAGGCGTTGGAAAATCCTTGGAAAAAGCATGATAATATTCCGTTGTAATTCTTTGGCCATTGCATTTTGCGCTTTAGCTTTGAATGCTATCGACACGTTTCCTGCTCTCGCGCAGCCGAAACCGGTGCCAGATCGATTGGCAGACAAGCCCAATTCGGAATTGACTGGGAATGATGTCAAGTCGATGCCTGACACTGAATTCCGGCGACGATTCAACGAGTGGTTGAAAGCTGATGAACAGACTTTAAGCTCGCTGACCGGAACGATTTGGAGATTTCGTGTTAATGAGACGAAGCAACTGACCGAGAATATTATAAGGATCTGGGTGAGCGCTGATCATTCAAGAGATTCGACAGTACGTTATCGTTCCTCCCGATCTCTTTATGATATCAACTGCCAAACTGAAAAATTTCGTAATTTAGTCGATGTGAGATATTCTCAAAACGGGCGGACGGTTTTTAATCAATCATATTCTGAGACGTTGACCCCGTTTAATTTCATCGTTCCTGAGACAATGATCGCAAATCTTTATCAGAAGGTGTGCAAACCACTATGAAACTAGGCCGCCTCAACCACATTGGTATCGCCACACCCTCCATCGCTGACAGCATCGTTCACTATCGCGATGTCCTCGGCGCGACGAAAATTCATGACCCGTTTGATCTGCCAGACCAAGGTGTAAAGGTCTGCTTTGTGGATACGCCGACCGACAGCGGCATGAATGGCACGCAGATTGAGCTGATTGAGCCGCTCCCCGGCAACACATCCATCGCCGCTTTCCTTGAGAAGAACCCGCTCGGCGGGCAGCATCATCTTTGTTATGAAGTGCCTGATATTCACGCCGCGAAGGCTGAATTTGTGGCGATGGGCAAGCGCGTTCTGGGTGAGCCACGTATCGGCGCGCACGGGACGCTTATCTTTTTTGTGCATCCCAAGGATATGGGCGGGGTGCTAACCGAGATTATGGAGGTACATCAACCTTCTCCCTCTCCCCTTTAGGGGAGAGGGCCGGGGAGAGGGGGCTGTCTGCTTCCCGGTTCATGTTTTCATGAGGGACAGTCCCCTCTCCTAGCCTCTCCCCTGAAGGGGAGAGGGACATTAAGGGAATTATAATGACATATGAGACCATCACCTTTGCCGTCGCCGACAATATTGCGACGATCACGCTTAATCGGCCCGAGCGCTTGAATGCGATGCCGCCGCAGATGGCCGATGAGATTGCCGATGTGCTTGATAATCTGGGCGGCGCGCGGGCGTTGCTGATCACGGGTGAGGGCAGGGCGTTTTGCTCTGGCGCGGATTTGCAGGCACGCGGCGGGGCGGCGGCAATTGGCGCGAGCGGGCCTTACGGCGCGCTGACCCGCAGTTACAATCCGACAATGGTGAAACTGTCGAAGCTTAATGTGCCGATCATTACCGCAGTCAACGGCCCGGCGGCAGGCGTTGGGTGCAGCCTTGCGTTGTGCAGCGATTTCGCGATTGCGGGGAAGTCCGCCTATTTTCTACAGGCGTTCGTCAACATCGGTCTTGTTCCCGATGGCGGCGCAAGTTGGATGCTGCCACGCCTGATCGGCAAGGCGCGGGCAACGCAGATGATGCTCCTTGGCGAGAAAATTTCGGGCGATCAGGCCGCCGATTGGGGCTTGATCTACAAATGCGTTGAGGACCGCGACTTGATGACCGAAGCGCGCTTGCTTGCGGCCAAGCTTGCGGGTGGCCCGTCGCTCGCGATTGGCATCATGCGCCAGAATATCGCGACTGCGCTCGAAATGGATTATGCCTCTGCGCTGTTGCGCGAAGCCGAAGGACAGCGCATTGCGGGCGCAAGTGCCGATGCAATGGAGGGCGGGCTTTCGTTCCTGCAAAAGCGCAAACCGGTGTTCACGGGGAAATAAACTTCGCGCCCCTTCGCTCCTTCGCGATCTTCGCGTGAAACATCTTGGTAAGGGTTCACGCGAAGATCGCGAAGGGGCGAAGTTCGCGAAGATGAATTGGAATATTTGATGGCGAAGATCGAAGATTGGCAGGCGGCGGTCGCAAAGGAGGTCAAAGGCAAAGACCTGACGTGGCACACGCCCGAGGGCATTGCCGTGAAGCCGCTTTACACTGCTGAGGATGCAGGCGATCCGGGACTCCCAGGTTTCGCGCCGTTCACGCGCGGTGTTCGCGCGTCGATGTATGCGGGGCGCCCGTGGACGATCCGGCAATATGCGGGGTTTTCAACTGCCGAGGAATCAAACGCATTCTACCGCCGTAACCTTGCCGCCGGGCAAAAAGGCCTGAGCGTTGCGTTCGATCTGGCCACACATCGCGGCTATGACAGCGATCATCCCCGCGTTGTCGGCGATGTCGGCAAAGCGGGCGTCGCCATCGATTCTGTCGAGGATATGAAAATCCTGTTCGACGGGATTCCGCTCGACCAAATGTCGGTTTCGATGACAATGAACGGCGCGGTCATCCCGATTCTTGCTTTCTTCATCGTGGCAGGGGAAGAGCAGGGCGTTCCGCTCGCCGCACTTGATGGCACGATCCAGAATGACATCCTCAAAGAGTTTATGGTTCGCAATACCTATATCTATCCGCCTGAACCATCAATGCGGATTGTGTCGGACATTATCGCCTATACCTCCGCCAACATGCCCAAATTCAACAGTATTTCGATCTCGGGCTATCACATGCATGAGGCCGGCGCGACGGCGGTGCAGGAGCTTGCCTTCACCATTGCCGACGGCAAGGAATATGTGCAGCGCGCGATGGAAAGCGGGCTCGACATTGATGCGTTCGCGGGGCGGCTGAGCTTCTTCTTCGGCATAGGCATGAATTTCTTCATGGAGGTTTCCAAACTCCGCGCCGCGCGCACGCTTTGGCACCGGGTAATGGACGGATTGGGCGCGAAGGATGAGCGGAGCAAGATGCTGCGCACGCATTGCCAGACTTCGGGGGTCAGTTTGCAAGAGGCAGACCCTTATAACAATATCATCCGCACCACGATTGAGGCAATGGCCGCGACTTTGGGCGGCACGCAGTCGCTCCACACCAATGCGCTTGATGAGGCGATTGCGCTCCCCACTGATTTTTCGGCGCGGATTGCGCGCAACACGCAGATTGTGCTGGCCGAGGAAAGCGGGATCACCAAAGTGGTCGATCCACTCGGCGGCAGCTATTATGTTGAGGCCTTGACGTCAGAATTGGTCGATCAGGCGTGGGCGATCATCGGCGAGGTCGACGCGCTCGGCGGCATGACCAAAGCCGTTGCGTCCGGCATGCCCAAGCGCCTGATTGAAGAAGCGGCTGCCGCGCGTCAAGCCCGGGTGGACAAGGGCGAGGATGTCATCGTTGGCGTGAACAAGTATCAGCCGACTGATACGTCACCCATCGATTTCCTCGATATTGATAATGACAAGGTGCGGCAGGGCCAGATTGCGCGGCTGGCGAGCACACGGGCAGGCCGTGATGAGGCGGCGTGTCGGGCGGCCTTGGCGGCGTTGACAGAAGGGGCCAATATAGGTTCCGTATTCCCGAGCGAAGTCGAGGGACTAGTCCGAGCGCAGTCAAGGACTGTTGCTGGTGCGGAAGAGCCTCGGCTTCGCTCGGCAGAGGCCTTCGACTTCGCTCAGGCAAACGGTGAAGGGGAAACGAACCTTCTCGCTCTCGCAGTCGAATGCGCCCGCGCCCGCGCGACACTCGGCGAAATCTCCGACGCGATGGAGCTTGTATTCGGCCGCTACGCCACCACGCCCGTGCCCGTAAAAGGCATTTACGGCAGCGCGCATGAATTTGATAAACGCTGGGCACAAGTGGTGGAGGGTGTCGAGGCTGTCGCCAAGCGCATCGGCCATAAACCCCGCGTTCTCGTCGCCAAAATGGGGCAGGACGGCCATGATCGCGGCGCCAATGTCGTCGCGAGCGCGTTCGGCGATATGGGCTTTGACGCGATCAGCGGGCCATTGTTCCAGACGCCAGAGGAGGCGCTGGCGCTCGCACTTGAACGCCAAGTTGACGCCATTGGCGCGTCCTCACTCGCGGCGGGGCATAAGACGCTGATCCCAGAACTCATCCGCCTCCTCCGCGAGGCAGGCCGCAGCGATATCAAAGTCTTCGCAGGCGGCGTCATCCCCCCGCAGGACTATGATTTCCTCCGCGATGCCGGGGTGCAAGGGATTTATGGGCCGGGAAGCAATATCGTAGAATGCGCGGCGGATGTGCTGCGGCTGCTTGGGCATAATATGCCGCCGATGGGGGCGTAGGGGTGGTTGCGATTTTGTCTTTTTCTGCTATTCTACCATAAGCATACAGAAAGGTAGAACGATGGGTGTTCAACTGAATATCAAGAGCGAGGAAGCCTACGCACTCGCGAGCAGGATTGCCGAGGCCGAGGGGGTTAGCCTGACGCAAGCGGTGATCGAGGCATTACGAAGGCGTGAGCGCGAAGTTTCGGCGGACGCCCGTTTCGCAAGGGCCATGGAGATAATCAAAGATATGCGTTCGCGCATGTCGCCCGAATTGCTTGCTCTCGATATCGATGATTATCTCTACGACGAAAACGGCCTGCCGAAATGATTGTCGACAGTTCCGCCATCGTTGTTATCTTGCGCGGGGAACCAGAGGCAGAGCCTTTCCTGGCAATTATCAGGGCGGAACCCGATGCGGAGATGTCGGCGGGAAATTATCTGGAAACAGGCATTGTCATAGACAGCGACAGGGATGCCGTGCTGAGCGCGGGGTTCGATCTGTTGCTTGATCAATTGGGTATCGAAATCGTTCCCGTCACCCCTGAACACGCCAAACTCGCCCGTCAGGCTTACCGCGATTTCGGCAAGGGCAGCGGGCACAAGGCGCAACTGAATTTTGGTGATTGCTTTGCTTATGCGCTGGCGATGGAGCGGGGGGAAGCGCTGCTCTATAAGGGCGATGATTTTGTCCATGCTGGTTTGGCGAGGGTGGTTTGATGGTATTTCCATCGTCATTGCGAGCGCAGCGTGGCAATCCAGACTTTGGTGCCGCCGCTGGATTGCCGCTTCGCTTCGGCGAAGCCGAAGTTTATCCTGAGCGCCTGCAAGCCTGTCCTGAGCTTTGCCAAAGGGGCAGTCAAAGGGCTACTCGCAATGACGAGCGCCTTCGCGCCTTCGCGCCTTCGCGTGAACCCAAACTTTTTCTTTTCTCACGCGAAGCCGCGAAGGCGCAAAGGATTGAGGAGGAAGTGAGGTGAGCCTCTCTTTTTCTGGGTTTTGTGAGCAATTAGGAGCGCCGCTTCACAACAAGAATTGGTCTTGGTGTGCTAGATCGTCAACTAAGCGTCTTGCCGTATTCACAATTTGGGAAGATCAAATTGAAAACGGTCGCTACGTATTCACCACGAAACCCCGTCAGAGTGATGTCCGCAAAAAAGCTGGGCGAACCGAACTAATCTCAGTCCTTGATGAAGTGATGCAAAGCGGTTTTGCGGCCTATGGCATCCCTTGCAGAGCGGTTAACATCGAAGCAAACCCAAGAAAACGAAAATCGTTTGATAGCGGTCGACTGTTAGACTTAAGAGTTCGACGTGAAGGCGACGAATACATTGGCCAGATCGTAGGTTACGTACCTCCAGAGGTAGTCTCTTCGCGCGGCAGTCATGTCGCTTGGGTTGCCAGCACCGCGATAAACGACACAGACCAAGATGCCATTGGCAATGATGACCCAGAATACCGTAAACGCATGTCAGGAAGCTATGTCCGGGATGCGAAGGTTCGGGAGCAAGTCTTGAAGCGCGCCAAAGGCTTTTGCGAAGAATGCGGCCTGCCGGGCTTTTTGAAGCGGGATGGCAAGCGATACTTGGAAACACATCATGTCATCATCTTAAGCGAGCAAGGCGTTGACAGACCACATAACGTCATTGCCCTCTGCGCTACCGATCATCGTCGCGCGCATTATGCTGAAAACTGGAAAGAATTGCAGACCGATTTCCTTGCAAAGCTAAAAAAATACAAAACGGAAAACTGATAATATGTTCAAAAAAATCCTGATCGCCAACCGGGGCGAAATTGCTTGCCGGATCATTCGCACGGCCAAGAAAATGGGGATCGCCACGGTTGCGGTCTATTCGGATGCGGATGCGCGCGCACCGTTTGTGCAGATGGCCGATGAGGCTGTTCACATTGGCCCTTCGCCTGCCGCGCAGTCTTATTTGCTCGCGGACAAGATCATCGCGGCGTGCAAGGCGACGGGCGCGGAGGCGGTGCATCCGGGGTATGGGTTTTTGTCTGAACGCACCAGCTTTGCCCAAGCTTGTGCAGACAATGATATCGCCTTCATTGGCCCGCCCATAAATGCGATTGCCGCGATGGGCGACAAGATCGAGTCCAAAAAGCTCGCGATGAAGGCGGGGGTCAACGTCGTACCGGGCTTTGTTGGCGAGATTGACGACACCGAACATGCGGTGCGGATTTCAGCGGAAATCGGTTATCCCGTGATGATGAAGGCCAGCGCAGGCGGCGGGGGCAAGGGAATGCGGCTAGCCTATTCCGAAGCCGACGTCCGTGAAGGCTTTGAGGCGACCAAGCGCGAAGGGCTGGCGTCGTTTGGCGATGACCGCGTGTTTATTGAGAAATTCATTCTCAACCCGCGCCATATCGAAATCCAGATACTCGGTGATCAGCACGGCAACATTCTCTATCTGAACGAACGCGAATGTTCGATTCAGCGGCGGCATCAAAAGGTGGTTGAGGAAGCGCCATCGCCCTTCGTCACACCCAAAATGCGCAAAAGTATGGGCGAACAGTGCGTCGCCTTGGCGCGCGCGGTGGGCTATTATTCTGCCGGAACAGTCGAGCTGATCGTCTCGGGTGCTGATCCGAGCGGCGAAAGCTTCTACTTTCTCGAAATGAACACGCGGTTGCAGGTTGAACATCCCGTGACTGAGTGCATCACCGGGATTGATCTCGTCGAGCAGATGATCCGCGTGGCTTACGGTGAGGCACTCACCTTCAAACAGGAGGATGTGAAGCTGGAAGGCTGGGCGGTGGAAAACCGCGTTTATGCCGAAGACCCGTATCGCGGCTTTTTGCCAAGTACAGGGCGGTTGGTGCGGTATCGCCCTCCTAATCGTCGGCCCGTGCTTGACACGGGCTTAGGCTTTTCTTCCGGCGTAGTTTCGGAAGTAAGCCAAACCCCGCATCAAGTGCGGGGCGACGAAATTAGGGGTGACGACGGTATTAGAGTCGACGACGGCGTTGCCGAAGGCGGCGAGGTCAGCATGTTCTATGATCCGATGATTGCCAAGCTGATCAGTTACGGCGCGACCCGCGAAGCGGCGATTGACAAGCAAATTCTGGCGCTTGATCAGTTTGAGATTCAAGGCCTTGGCCACAATATCGATTTCCTTTCGGCCATCATGCAGCATCCGCGTTTCCGCAGTGGAGACATCACGACAGGCTTTATCGCGGAGGAATATCCCGAGGGCTTTCACGGCGCGCCGACTTCAATCGATCTTGCGCGCAATCTTGCTGCGATTGCTGCGTTTGTGGCGACCGCCGAGGCAGACCGTGCGCGCCGCGTTGATGGGCAATTGGGGGATCGGTTGAGGCCACCATCGGCCTGGCAGGTGAAGATTGATGATATCCTTCATGATGTCGTGCTGTCGGGTGACGATGTGAGCGTGGATGGCATCCCAGTTGATCTCGATATGGAATATACGCCGGGCGATCGCCTGATCGAGGCTGAAATCGGCGACGCGCCGCTCGCAGTGAAAATTGCCAAAGCGCATACCGGCTTCACGCTCACCACGCGTGGCGCGATCCATAAGGTGCGTGTGCTACCCGCGCATGTCGCGCCACTCGCCGCGCACATGATTGAGAAAATTCCGCCCGATATGTCGCGCTTCTTGCTGTGCCCAATGCCGGGATTGCTCGTCGCGCTCCATGTTGAGGCGGGCGAGAAGGTCGAGGCTGGTCAGCCGCTCGCGGTGGTTGAGGCGATGAAGATGGAGAATATCCTGCGCGCCGAAAAATCAGGCGTGGTCAAATCACTAAGTGCGGCAGCGGGCGACAGCCTCGCGGTTGATGCGGTGATTTTGGAGATGGAGTGATTTGCGCGCGCGAAGGGATTCGAGTGTACGCCCCGGCTGTTGCCATGACGCCTAATCACAGGCATCAAAACCGCCAACGGCTTTACTGATAGGTTGATCAAGCTCTCAGGCGGACAGCGTGTAATGAGAGCTTTACGGAGCGCCGTCAGGGCCAAGTCCCTGTGCAAACGGTCGCCAGCGGCCAAACCCACAACGCGCCGTGCAAACAGATCAATGACCATGGCAAGGTGTAGCCGATCTTCACGCGTCCAGATGTAGGATATGTCGACGCCCCATTTCGCCTTTAGGAAAACTATCCACTTTATCGATGCAAGTCCAGTCACCGCCCCTCAGGCGTAAAGGTTGCGACCAAATCGAATCGGTCTCCCCGGAAAGTCTGGCAAACATAGGTGACCGGTTCCCCCGTCCGCCACGTCCAGCGCTCCACCAGAAGGCAGGGGGTATGGCGCGGGATGGCGAGATGGGCGCCGACTTCTCCGCTGGCCCCGATGGCACTGATCCGGTGGCGTGCCTGTGTCCAGGGCACTGACTGGATAAGCCAAGTGCTGGGAGATGTTGTCGTGAAATCGACGGTGGCAGCGTCGGGCACAGTATCGAGACTGATGAGGCGGTCTTCAAAGGCAAAGGGCCCGTCCTGCCCATGATGAATACCCTTAATGTGGCGGAGGCGGCTGCCGTTGGCAAAATGGCCGCTAAGTCCGTCGTCGCAGAGCGCATGGGATGAGAGCAATTCGAAACAATAGCTCCCGGTGCGCTCGGCAATGGCTTTGCCGATGTCCGGTATGTCGAGAACAGCAGATTGGACGTGCGGATAGGCGACAAAAGTGCCAGCTTTGCGCCGCCGTTCAAGCAGGCCAGCACGGACGAGTGCGGTCAGCGCCTTGCCAACGGTTGCGCGCGCGCAATCATATTGAATGACCAATTCATGTTCGAACGGAATGCGGTGGCCAGGCTTCCATTCGCCAGACGCGATGCGCGCTTCGATTTCTGCGCCTATCCGCTGAGCAATCTTCATGTCGCCATGATCCGGTCGACCACCCTCAGATAGCGTGCCGTGATGTTCGCGCTGTTTCTATGCTGGCCGTCTGATACCCATTTCTGCCCGTGCTTCCAGACGGTGTCGATACAGCCATGGCGCGCGGCGAATATCCAGTTGTCGAGTAATTGATCGCCCTTACGGCCATGCAGTGCAGGGTGGGTAGCGTTGAGCGTCACGAAATCCGCTGCATGGCCAACCGCCAGCCCCGGCGCAATGCCCATCGCTTGCGCCCCGCCTGTCAGTGTGGCTTCGAATAGCCGTCGCGCGACAGAAGCGTGCTGGTCACTCGCCAAAACGTTGCGCGCCTGATGCGCGAGCCTTTGGCTATATTCCAAAGCACGCAGTTCCTGCGCGAGGTCGATCAAGATGTTGGAATCGGTTCCGGTGCCAATCCGCCCACCCGCCTGCAGAAAACGCAACGCGGGAAAAATGCCGTCACCCAGATTGGCCTCTGTGATCGGGCATAGTCCGGCGACCGCTCCGCTCGCTGCCAAGGCATCGGTCTCGGCGTCGGTTAGGTGCGTCGCATGAATCAGGCACCAACGCTGATCTAACTCGACATGATCAAGCAGCCATTCGACAGGACGCTTGCCCGAAAACGCCAGACTGTCCAGCACTTCCTTTTGCTGTTCAGCAGCGTGAATGTGGATCGGCCCTCGGGGGCGCATTGCGATCAGTGCGGTCAGTTCATTGGGCGTCACTGCGCGCAGGCTGTGCGGGGCGACGCCGAGTTGATCGCCGTCGGCAAGCAGCGGGTGGCATGACTCGATCAGGCGTGCAAAACTGTCCAGATCGTGGATGAAGCGCCGCTGGCCGTGATTGGGAGTGTGTCCGCCAAAATTGCTGTGCGCGTAGAACACCGGCAGCAAAGTCAGGCCGATACCCGTCGCGCGCGCGGCAGAGGCAATCCGCGCGGCCATTTCGGCGGGGTCGTCGTAAGCGCGGCCATCGGTATCATTGTGGAGATAGTGGAATTCGCCGACATGGGTATAGCCAGTTTCGAGCATCTCGGCATAGGCCATCGCGGCGATGGCTTCCATATCATCTGGGTTCAGCCGATCGAGGAAACGGTACATAACCTCGCGCCAGCTCCAGAAATTATCATCACT
>JAYTPB010000099.1:0-7082 GCA_043747445.1 Sphingomonadales bacterium | reverse complement strand
TGCTCTTGAATCGGTGATCTTGAAAGATGGCGGCACTAGCGACGCTGCCTGCTTTCGTCAACCTTCGGCGCGCGCTAAGGCGATGATTATGACGCTTCTATTGCCAAAGCCAATGCGTATCGCGCTTGATCATGCGCGTGAAGCCGCGCGTTTGGGCGAAGTACCCGTTGGCGCAGTCATTATGCAGGGTGAAAAACTGATTGCGGTTGCGGGCAATGCGATGCGGGTGGGGCATGATCCAACCGCGCACGCCGAAATCGTCGCGATTCGCAAGGCATGTGCAGAATTGGGCAGTCAGCGGCTCATCGACTGCGATCTTTGGGTGACGCTTGAACCCTGCGCCATGTGTGCCGCCGCCATCGCGCAGGCGCGAATCGCAAGGCTTTATTACGGTGCCAGCGATCCCAAAGGTGGCGGGGTCGAACACGGCGCGCGCATCTTCGCCAGCCCCGGCATCAATCATAGCCCAGAAATTTACGCAGGTATTGGCGAGGGTGAATCCTCCGAATTGCTCAAAAGCTTTTTTGCAGCACGCCGCTGACGATTTGCGTATGCGCAGAGTTTGCGGCATAGCCGATGCTCCACCATGGACGCTGCCACTACATCCACCGCTGTACTTGCGCCTTTTCCTTGGGGTGATGTTGCGATCATCATCGCGCTGATCGCGCTGAATGGCATTTTTGCGATGTCTGAAATGGCGATAGTTTCGGCGCGTAAGGCGCGGCTTGATGCGATTACGCGCAAATCGCAGCGGCGCGGCGCGCAAATTGCGATATCTCTCGCGGCTGATCCGGGGCGATTCCTATCAACCGTGCAGATCGGCATTACCCTAATTGGCATCATCGCAGGCGCGTATTCAGGCGCAAGCCTTGGCGGCCCGGTGGCAAAGCGATTGATGGCGCTTGGCATGGGGCAGGGGCTTGCCGAGAATCTCGGCTTTGCGCTGGTGATTGGGATGACGACTTATTTGTCGCTTGTCATTGGTGAACTGGTGCCAAAGCAGTTTGCGCTGCGTGCGCCCGAAAAAATTGCGGTGATCATGGCGCTGCCGATGCTGTGGCTGGCAAAGCTTACTGCGCCGATTGTCTGGCTATTGAATGGCAGCAGCGCGATCATTTTCCGCCTGCTGCGGATGAACCGCGAATCGGAAAGCCATGTCACCGCTGAGGAGCTTCACCTGATCGTCGCCGAGGCAAGCAAATCAGGCGTGATAGAGGAGAGCGAACGCGCGATTATTTCAGGCGTTGTTCGCCTTGCGGATCGGCCCGTGCGTGAGGTGATGACGCCGCGCACTGAAATTGACTGGATTGACGTTAATGCCGACGAAGCCGCCGTCCGCGCGCAGTTGCAGTCAACGCCGCACAGCCGGATACCTGTCGCCGAAGGGTCGGTTGATGAAATCATCGGGGTGATACAGGCACGCGATATCGTTTCAGCGTTGCTCGACGGAAAGCCGCTTGATCTACGCGCGATGCTCCGCGTTGCGCCAATTATCCCAGATCAGGTGGACGCGATGGACGCGCTCGAAGCGCTGCGCCAGGCCGATGTGCCATTTGCGCTCGTGCTTGATGAATATGGCCATTTTGAAGGGGTCGTGACGCCCGCTGATCTACTCGCGGCGATTGCTGGCGATTTTGTGTCTGATCAAGACGAAGGCGATGAGCCAGCGATTGTCGAGCGCGAGGACGGTAGCTTGCTCGTCTCGGGTTGGTGTGCGGCTGATGTTCTTGCAGAACGGATCGGGGTAACGCTCCCAGAGGATAGAGACTATGCGACGGTAGCTGGCTTCGTCCTTGAAATGCTCAAACATATTCCAGCGACGGGCGAACATTTCGTGACGCAGGATTACCGTTTTGAAGTGATCGATATGGACGGTCGCAAGATCGACAAGCTGTTGGTTGAGAGCGCCTGAGTCTAACCCGCCGTGCCCACCGCGAGACAGGCCAGCGCCATGATAAACCCGGCAAAACGATTTGATCTGAATTTGGCGAGTGCGTCGCCGCCGTCATCGGTGCGCAGAGTCAGGACTTGCCATGCTAGATGGATCGCAACGGGCGCGAGCGCGATGAGGACGATGATGTGTGGGCGAATCATCCAGAACGCCGCCGCCCAAAACAGCATCGCAATCAAATAAAACGCGAACACGCCGCCCCGGACATGGCTGCCCATCCGCAGCGCAGAGGATCGCACCCCGATCAACGCGTCATCCTCACGGTCTTGCAGCGCATAGATTGTGTCATAGCCGATCACCCACGCGATTGACCCCGCATATAGCAAAGCCATTGGCCATGCTGGCGCGCCCGTAACCGCGATCCATCCAACTAGCGCACCCCATGAAAATACCATGCCAAGCCACGCCTGCGGCCACCATGTAATCCGCTTCATAAATGGATAAGCCGCGACGGGCGCAAGGCTGGCGAGCGCCACCAATTGCGCCTCCCACCTCAGTTGCAACAGGACGCCCAACCCGACCATCGAAAGCGCGATCAGCCACACCCAAGCGCGCTTGAGCGAAACTGCGCCGCTTGCAATTGGGCGCAGCCGCGTGCGCTCAACCTGTGCGTCAAGATCACGGTCAGCAATATCATTATAGACGCAGCCCGCGCCGCGCATCGCTATCGCACCGAGCAGCAGCCAACCGAACAGCGGCCAATGCCCGCTCACCCCGCCCGAAAGCGCCAGCCCCCATGCGCACGGCCAGTAAAGCAGCCACCAGCCAATCGGCCGATCAAACCGCGCAAGCGAGGCGTAGGGGCGTAAGCGAGACGGTAGGACGCCAAGCAATCCGGCATGTTCGCTATCGGCCACTGTCTGAATGTCTGACATAAATCCCCGCTCACCCTGAGCTTGTCGAACGGTTCCCTTCTACTTCCCCTTTGCAAAAGGCAAGAAAGGGCTTCGACAAGCTCAGCCTGAACGGTTTAGGGAGGGGTTATGACCGCAAAACCCGCCTGGCCACCGCAAAGCGCACCGCGCTTGTTTGTCGAAACGCCTCTTGCCCAAGCGATCGATGTGCGTGTTGACGGCGGGCAGGCGCATTATCTGATTTCGGTGATGCGGTTGAAACTTGGCGGCGCAGTCCGCCTATTCGATGATATCAGCGGCGAATGGTTGGCGCAGGCGCGCCATATTGGCAAGCGAGACCTGATCCTGTCGGTCACTGAGAAGCTCCGTGAACGCGAAAGCGTGCCCGATCTTTGGCTCGCCGCCGCGCCCGTTCGCAAGGCGCGCTATGATTGGGTTGCGGAAAAGGCCTGCGAACTTGGCGTTGCGCGCTTTGTACCCGTCCTGATGCAGCGCTGCGTGGCGGATAAGGTCAAAGAAGATCGGCTGCGCGCGCACATGATTGAGGCCGCTGAACAATGCGGGCGGACGGCGCTGCCGGTGGTTGGTGCGCCGATGAAGTTTGACCGCTTTCTTGGTGACTTTCCCGCAGGCCGCACGCTGTTTTTTGCTGACGAAAGCGGCGGCATAGCTTTGGTGGACGCTGTGCACAGCCACCCTGGCCCCGCCGCGATCCTGATCGGCCCAGAAGGCGGTTTTGCCGACCATGAGCGTGAAATGATCCGGGCGCATAGTGCTGCTGTGCCCGTCTCGCTCGGCCCGCGTATCTTGCGTGCCGATAGTGCCGCGATTGCAGCGGTTTCTGTCTGGATGTCAGTGGCGGGGGATTGGGATTAGCTATTTAATCCGCGCGCGGAAACGTAGCGTGAAGCTGCTGTTCGCCGCCATCACCCCTTGTGGATTAAGACGGATGGCGGTGACAAGAGGATCGTACCCCGTAGCAGGGGCGTAGGCGTAGCTCGCGCCGCCATTGTTGGAGTAACTGAGGTTGCCAGCAGCGAAAGTCAGACCCGAGGTGCCGGGGACAAATTCATAATTTGTGGTGAGCGGCCCGGCGTCATCGATATCACCATTCAAAAAACTCAATTGCGTCGGCAGCGGATCAGTCAGCACGACTTGGTTGAGGTCAATCGGGCTGGTGTTGGCGTTGGTCAGTGTCAGCGAATAAATCACGTCAGCGTTGGGAATGTTAAAGCGCAGCGGGTCACCAGCAGCAGTGATGAATGGCGCTGAAGTCTTCGCGAAAGTAAGTTGGGGCATCGGGCAAAAACTAATTGCCTGAATCCCGATGGCTTGCTGTCCTGTCGCAGTTTCGCCTGTTTGCAACGGGTAATTGCCATAACGCACTTCGATACGCGTCACTGGCTCTATGAAGCTTGCAGTGATCGTGCCCGTATTGGCGTTATTGCCGCTTGCGCCAGTGCCAACGCTTTGCGAACTGGTGATCGTGACGGGCGTCGTCGTCGCGCCGAGCGCTTGTGATGAACTTGCGTTGGTGCGCGTGCCAGCGGGCGCGTTGCTCTGACCGAACGGCGTCGTCAGGCTCGGCACATAGGATAAGGCACCGTTAGTGCCTGTAACCATCAGCCAATCACGGAACTGGTTGACGGTAAAGTCAACGTCATTCACTTGAACCGTAAAATCACGTATCGGCGTTGGGAAAGTGAATACCGCCGCGACAATGCGGGTGTTGACTGACACATCGGCAGTCCGTCCGGCAAAGATCGCGCCAATCACAAGGTTGCGATTAACGGTGCCAGTATCATTGATGAGCGTTGAGATCGCTGGCATCTGCTGCCCGCCAACGACGGTTGAATTGGTGCCGTTTGAGATGAAGCTGACACCGATCGCTTGGCTTTGTCCAAGCCCATTGGTCGCGTTGTAGCTATATGTGCTGGCGTAGTTGAGCGTCGCCGCCGTTTCATTGGCAAAAGTATAATTAAATTGGTTTGTCGCCGGGCACACTGCATAAGCAGGGCCAGCCATAAACAGGCCAACCCCGGCTGCGAACAGCGCCTTGCGCGCGTTTCCAGTGATACTCACTATCCCCATAGCATCCCATTATCCCCATAATGGTGAGAATATTGTTAATTTTTGGACATGGTTCAATTAAACAAAGCCGCGCGCGCGTCGTTAATGTCAGTTTTGAACGAAAACCTGTTTCCAGTGCCGCCGTTCGGCATTAAGACCAATCGCATGAGCACACGCACTGATTCCGGCAAGAATGATCCACTCATCGAAAGCCGCGCCGACCTGATTTCCGTTTTTGCTGGCGGCGAAAAGCCCAAAGAGCGTTGGCGCATCGGCACTGAGCATGAAAAGTTCGTGTACCGGACAAGCGACCACCGCGCGCCTTCCTACGATGAACCCGGCGGAATTCGTGATCTGCTTAGCGGGCTGACGCGGTTTGGCTGGGAACCGATTGTTGAGGGCGATCATGTGATTGCGCTTGGCGGGCCAGACGGCAATGTCAGCCTTGAACCTGCGGGCCAGCTTGAGCTTTCGGGTGCGCCGCTTGAAAATCTGCACCAGACATGTGCTGAAACCGGGCGGCATTTGCGTCAGGTGAAAGAAATTGGCGCAGAGCTTGGGCTTGGTTTCTTGGGTCTTGGAATGTGGCCAGACAAGACCCGCGAAGAATTGCCGATCATGCCCAAGGGGCGCTACGCGATTATGCTGCGCCATATGCCGCGCGTTGGCAGCATGGGGCTTGATATGATGCTGCGCACCTGCACCATCCAGACAAATCTCGACTATTCCTCCGAAGCTGACATGGTCAAAAAATTCCGCGTGAGTTTGGCGCTGCAACCGCTTGGCACTGCGCTCTTCGCCAATTCGCCATTTACCGAAGGCAAGCCCAACGGCTTCCTTTCCTACCGCAGCCATATCTGGACTGACACCGATCCGCAGCGCACGGGGATGCTGCCGTTCGTGTTTGAGGATGGGTTTGGCTATGAACGTTACGCCGATTACATGCTTGATGTGCCGATGTATTTTGCGTTCCGGAATGGTGGCTATGTTGACGCGGCGGGCTTGAGTTTCCGTGATTTCCTTAAAGGTGAACTTTCGGTGCTCCCCGGTGAAAAGCCTTCGCTTGGTGATTGGAATGATCACCTCTCAACCGCATTCCCTGAGGTGCGGCTCAAAAGCTTCCTCGAAATGCGTGGGAGTGATGGCGGGCCGTGGAACCGGATTTGCGCGCTGCCCGCGCTTTGGGTTGGGCTGCTCTATGATCAGGGCGCGCTTGATGCGGCTTATGATGTGATCAAAGGCTGGAGCATCGCTGATCAACAAGCGCTGCGCGACGGCGTGCCTCGTGACGGGCTGTGCGCCGTAGCCCCCGACGGGCGGACGCTTCAGGAACTGGGGCGTGAAATCCTTGATATCGCCGCTGCCGGTCTCAATGCGCGTAATCATGTCAATTCGATGGGCGACAATGAAAGCGGCTTCCTCAATCCGCTGCGACAGATTATAGACAGCGGCATGTCCCCCGCGCATCAAATGCTTGAGAAATATAAGGGCGAATGGGGCGGGGATTTAAGCAAAATTTATGATGAGATGAGTTTTTGAGTCATCGCAGGTTAAGCACGGCTGAGCTTGAGTGTATCGCCAACCTAATACGGAGTATATGCTTGAAAAAAGCTCTGTTTATCGCCGCCGCCCTATCCGCCTTTGCGACCCCAGCCTTCGCGCAGAATATGCCCGTATCGACCTTCCTTGAAAAGGCTGATGCCTTGAAGGCCAAGGGGATGATGGCGATGTTCTCATCTGATGCTGGCGTTCTTAAAACTGAGGTTCAGGCGGCGGCACTCAGCTACCGCAAAGAACGCAAGGCCTCTGAAGCGGCAGGCCGCAAGCCTGAAGTGTGCCCGCCAGAAAAAGGCAGCCTTAATTCTGATGAGTTGATGACTGCGTTTCGCGCCATCCCAGCCGAAGCGCGTCCGCGCACGACGGTTAAACAAGCGTGGATCGGCTATATAAAGCGCAAATACCCCTGTCCAAAATAGCATCGTTTATTCAGCGGGTGCTGCAATCCCCAGCTCAGATGGCTTACCCCGCCGCCACGTCAGCGCGCGCGTGATGACGCCGTATTTTCCCATCCAATCGGTATAGGCGCGGTACGCCGGGTCAGCACCCAAATGCCATTCCTCAGTTTTTGCCCGCCAATAATAAATGCCGCTGACCACTGCGAGCAGGGCCGTGTTGCGGATCGCGTCGATTGGATTGTCAGTCGTCAC